>NZ_CP029347.1:2250462-2571956 GCF_003143555.1 Saliniradius amylolyticus | reverse complement strand
TGGCAACATAAAGTCGGCTGGGATCAGCACCTGGCCCTGGTGAATCAGTTGGTGGAAAGAGTGCTGCCCATTGGTGCCCTCGCTGCCCCAGATCACAGGGCCTGTGGCGTAATCCACCGTTTCTTTCTCTGCGGCCACCGACTTACCGTTACTCTCCATATCCAGCTGCTGTACATAGGCCGGGAAGCCGCGCAAATAGTGGTAGTAGGGCAAGAGCACATGGCTCTGTGCGCCGAAGAAGTTAGTGTACCACACACCCAGCAACGCCATGATCACCGGCATATTCTGCTCAAGGGGCGCGGTCTTAAAGTGGCAGTCCATCTCATAGGCGCCTTTGAGTAGCGCTTCGTAATGCTCATAACCCAGGCGCAGAGCAATAGGCAAACCAATGGCCGACCACAGTGAGTAGCGGCCTCCCACCCAATCCCACATGGGGAAGATGTTGTCTTCGGCGATACCGAACTCGGTGGCGGCTTTAACATTGGACGAGACGGCCACAAAATGCTTGGCGATATCTTGTTGGGTGCCGCCGGATCGTAAGAACCAGTCCTTGGCGGTCAGGGTGTTTTGCAGTGTTTCCTGAGTGCTGAAGGATTTGGACGACATCACCACCAGAGTTTCTTCGTGATCCAGCCCGGCCAAGACGTCCTGGATATGACAACCATCCACATTGGCCACAAAGTGTACATTCAGACCTTGTTGCCAATAAGGCTTAAGGGCCTCTGACATGATCTTGGGACCGAGGAATGACCCGCCGATGCCAATGCTGACCACCTGCTTGATAGGTTTGCCGGTGTAGCCTTTGTGGGTGCCATTGTGAATCGCTTCGACAAAGGCTTTGATTCTGACTTGTGTGGCTTTTATTTCCGGGGTGACATCGCTGTCATTTACCCAAATTGAATCACCGGAGAAGTCCCTCAAGGCAGTATGCAGTACGGCGCGTCCTTCGGTGTGGTTAACCACCTGACCGGCGAACATGGCGTCGCGCTTGCTTGTAACCTGTTGCTGTTTGGCAAGGGCGAACAGACTTTCGAGTACGGCATCGTTGATGCGGTTTTTCGAGTAATCCAGAGTGATACCGCAATCGGACAAACTGTATCGCCCGGCACGCTCGGGTTGCTGGGCAAACCAGTCACGCATATGCTGATCGCCGATGCGTTGAGCTTGTAGTTGTAGTGCCTGCCAAGCGGGGGAGGCGGTTAGTTGTGTCATCCTCTTCTCCTGTTGCAGGCGAGCCTCAGCTCGCCATTACGGTTTACAGATACTCGGCCAGCAGTTGCTCTAGCTTGACCTGATCGGCGGCGAAGTTGCGAATGCCCTGGGCCAGTTTTTCAGTCGCCATGGGGTCTTCATTCAGCTGCCAGCGGAACTGGTTTTCGCTGAGCGGCTCGCCTGGGTTTTTACTGGCTCCCATATCCGTAAGCTTGCGCGGCAATGGGGCGTCGCTCTGCTCTAATTCTCCCAGCAATTGGGGGCTGATAGTTAAGCGGTCGCAGCCTGCCAGTTCGGTGATCTCCCCGATATTACGGAAACTGGCTCCCATAACAATGGTCTTATAGCCATGCTCTTTATAGAAGTTGTAAATGTTGCTGACCGATTGTACGCCCGGATCTTCCGCGGCAGTGTAATCGGTTTTGTCTGTGTTGGCTTTGTACCAATCGAGAATGCGACCCACGAAGGGGGAGATCAAGAAGACGCCTGCCTCGGCACAGGCGCGCGCCTGTGCGAAATTAAACAACAAGGTCAGATTGCAGTTAATGCCCTCCTTTTCCAGTTGCTCAGCGGCGCGAATCCCTTCCCAGGTAGAGGCGATCTTAATCAGAATGCGCTCTTTGGCGACACCGGCTTCCTCATATAAGCCGATCAACTGGCGGGCTTTGTTTAATGTGGCTTGGGTATCGAAGCTCAGGCGAGCGTCCACCTCGGTCGAGATCCGACCTGGGATGATCCCCAGAATCTCACGGCCGATACGCACGGCCAAATAATCGCAGGCCAGCGCCAACTGCTCGGCTCGTTCGGCACTTTGTTGTTTCGCCCAATTCACCGACTCGCCCAGTAATGGCTGATACTGAGGCAAACTCGCCGCCTTCAGTAGCAGAGATGGGTTGGTGGTGGCATCCACGGGTTGATATTGGCGGATTGCCTCGATATCACCGGTGTCAGCGACTACAGTGGTGATTTCTTTCAATGCTGCGAGTTGATTGGCCATTATTGCCTCATATTGACGAGTTTGATGGTAAATTTACAACAAATTGATCGCGGTCTCTATGTCCATTCGATAATAAGTCATACTGATGCAACACCCCTTCATATGTTTAGTCTGTCAGAGTGAGTCAGACGGTTGTCGTTCAAGGCGGTGCTTCTCTGACCGTATTATACCAGCATCGCCCTTGAGCCTGTGTAAAAAGGCCCTACTATCAATACTACAATCCCTATTGTATGGAGTAGGAGTATGTCGGCGAAACTAACCGTGATTAAAGACGATATTACTCAGCTGGAAGTGGACGCCATCGTCAATGCGGCCAACTCTTCTTTGCAAGGCGGCGGAGGTGTGGATGGTGCCATTCACCGCGCCGCAGGCCCGGACTTAAAAGCCTATTGCGCCAAGCTCGGTGGTTGCCCAACTGGTGAGGCTAAGATCTCTCCGGGGTTCGATTTGCCAGCGACAAATATCATCCATACCGTAGGGCCGGTTTGGCACGGCGGCGAAGATAACGAAGCGGAGCAACTGGCGAATTGTTATCGCAACAGTCTGGCTTTGGCGGCCAGACACCATTTAAAGACCATTGCATTTCCCGGTATCAGTTGTGGCGTTTATGGGTACCCCATCGAGCAGGCCTGCCAGATAGCGGTGAATACCGTTAGCGAGGAAACCGCCAGGTACGACGATATTCGTAAGGTGATCTTCTGTGCTTTCGATGACCAGCTTCAAGAAGCTCTATTAGAGGCACTGTCGGGAATGCAGTATCATTAACCCAATCCTAATTGAGAGAGATGTAGCTTTATGTTGATAACCCTTTCACCGGCGAAAAACCTGGACTACGATACGTCGCCCCATGTCTCTGAGCACAGCCAGCCTGAGCTATTGGCGCAGGCCAAGGAGTTGATTCAGGTATGTCGGGACCTTTCTCCTGCCGATGTGGCAAGCCTGATGAAGCTGAGCGATAAGCTGGCCCACCTAAATGTAGAGCGATATCACAATTTTTCGACTCCCTTTACCCCTGATAATGCCAAACAGGCGGTACTGGCTTTTAATGGCGATGTCTACACGGGACTGGACGCGAGCAGCTTGTCGGCCGAAGAGCTGGATTATGCGCAATCTCACTTACGCATATTGTCCGGCCTTTATGGGCTGTTAAAACCCTTAGATCTGATGCAGCCTTACCGGCTCGAGATGGGCACGAAGCTTGCCAACCCCAGGGGTAAGAATTTGTATGAATTTTGGGACGATACCATCACCCAGGCCCTGAATCATGCTATGTCCGAGCAAGGCGACAATATTTTAGTGAACCTGGCCTCCAATGAATACTTCAAGTCGGTGAATAATAAGACATTGGATGGTGTGATTATTACGCCGGTCTTTAAAGATGAGAAAAACGGCCAGTACAAGGTCATCAGCTTCTACGCCAAAAAGGCAAGAGGCATGATGGCCCGTTATATGATCCAAAATCGCGTTGACTCTTTGGAGGACCTGAAAGGCTTTAACCTTGGAGGCTATGAGTACAATGCCGAGTTGTCGAAAGAGAATGAGCCGGTATTTACCCGGCCTGAGTCGGCAGCTTAGATCGACGAGCCGATTGCCAGTGCTGCGGGTGCGTAGCGCTGGTGGTCGTCCTCCGTGTGAGTTGCTACTTTAGTAAACGGTCATCGCTCAGTAGCTTAACGCCGTGCTCTTTAATGATGCGATCATAGCTGCCGTCCTGTTTTAGCGCCGCTAAGTGCTCATTGAACTGCTGCATAAATGCTTTGGCATCGGGGTATTGTTGACGAATGGCAACACTGAGAGCCTTGCGGCCGATAATCGGGGTGAGTCTGACAAGCTCTTGTTGACGCTCTGGAAACTGCGTTGAAAGAAGGTATTCGATCACCCGCTCCGGGCCCGCCAGTAAATCAATTCGATTCAGTAGCAGCATGTCTATACTCTGTTGGTTGGAGGTCAGCAACACTTTGTTCAACTGGGTAGCACTGTCGAAGGGCTCACCGTTTGCGGCATCTCTGACCACGCCGATAGAATACGGTTTTAAGTCGTCAATATGAGCAAAGCGCACCAGGTCATCGGTGCGTGCATAAAGGGCATTTTGCTCGACAAAAACTGGGTCTGAGAAGGTCAGGTATTGTTTTCTTTGTTTGGTTGGGTAGATACCGACGATACCATCGGCCTCTCCATTTTTTACCATCTGAATGGCTCTGGCCCATGGGATAAAGAGAAGCTTCAAGTTAATCCCCATTCGCTTAAGCGCAACCTGAACAATGTGGGTCATCAGCCCCTGGTGGGGTAGCTTGGGGTGCATAAAGGGGGGCCAAGGTTCGGTAACCAGGTACAATCCCTTGTCTGGCTGAACAGACGCACTGGCATGCGCCTGAAGCGGAAGGTAACCCAACAGCCATAAGCATAGAGTGAATGCCGCTAATAACCGCATCGTCCTTTGGCCCTGAAATCCTGATAACAGCACCAGCATAGTGGTAAGCTGATGCTCATGGCAAGGTCAGGTGTTATTCTTCCGAGGTAAACTTCTGACTAAAGGTCAGCTTTTGTTGTTCGTTGCCGTGTTGGATGTCGATGTTAAAGGTGTATTTCTCGGCATCTCTGAAAGACAGTACCGCCAGGTAGTAGATAGCCTGACCTTCGGTGACCTTCTTAAAGTCTAGCTCCTTAACTGTGCCGATCAGGTTCTTGGCATGGCCGGTGACTGAGACTGATTGCGGCTCTTGAGTTTCTGAGTCCAGCACTGAAATATTGATCAAGGATTTATAATTACTGCGCTGAATGTCATAACTGCGCGCAACCTCAGGTGTCAGGAAGCTGGTATTCACCGCCATATAGTGCACATCCCAAGGGCCCAGCTGTTTCATTTGTTCGGCGTTGACAAGGGGGGATGCCAGTAACAAGACCGCCATTAATAAACCCAGAATACGCATAAAGCCTCCTTATTGTTTGGCGTACGGCGCAAAAAATGCTTTAAAAACAGCGCCTTTTAGTCATGCTATAAGTATAACAACAAGCCCTGATTTTGCGTGATTTAATTGCGAATCAGTGGAGAAGGGGGATAGGAGGAGGCAGACAGCGGACGCTGCCTGCCAACAGGGTCTACATATAACCCAGCATATCCTGCAGCAGGATTTGCACAAACTGTAAGCCGATGATGGCTACCAGAACAGACAGATCAAGTCCTCCCATAGGCGGAATGATCCGACGAATCGGGGCTAACATAGGCTCGGTTAACTGGCCCAATACCATCTCGATAGGGCTAGCCCCCTGACTGACCCAGCTAAGAATGGCTCTTAAGATCAGCACCCAGAAAGCCAGAGACAAAGCTTCCTTGAGCACTATCAGGGCTGAGGTGACCAGCAGGTTTACCGGATTCAGACCGCCCAAGGCATTACTCATGGCTGTGAGTGCCACCACCTTCAGCCCGGCCACCACAAGAGCCAAAACCAACGTGGCAGTATCGAGCGGGCCCAGGGGGGGCAATATTCTTCTTAACGGTCCTACGATGGGGTGAGTGGCTTTGACCACAAACTGGCTGAAAGGGTTATAGAAATCGGCCCTTACCAGCTGTAGCCAGAGACGTAACAGCACCACCATCAGATAGAGGTCAAATAAGACATTGACCAGAAAATGCATTGCGTTCATGGCTTAAAACTCATCACTCATTTCTTTGGCTCGTGTGACGGCCGCCTGCATGGCACCTGATACCAATTCACGAATGCCGTTATCTTCAAAATGGTTCAAGGCCGCAGCTGTGGTGCCGGCTTTTGATGTCACCTGGGCGCGTAGCTCCGATAACTCAAGATCCTGATTTTGGCAGACCATCTCGGCGGCGCCCAGACAGGCTTGTTGCACCAGCTTACGGGAGGTTTCCCGATCAAACCCCATGCGCAGGGCTTCGTCCTGCATGGATTCCAGGAATAAGAAGAAATAAGCAGGGCTGCTGCCTGCAGCGGCAATCACGCCGTTGATCATGTCTTCCTCGTCCACCCAGGCTACATCACCCACCTGACCCAGCAAATCACCGGCGAAGCTGCGGTCCGTGTCAGACACCTGACTGTCGGCGTACAGGCCGGTCATGCCTTTCCCTAATGCACTGGGAGTGTTGGGCATGGTGCGAACCAGCGGGTAATCGCCGCCCAGCATTTGTTGTAAACGTGCAGCTTTGATACCGGCGGCAATGGAGACAAAGAGCTTGCCGTTTAAGTCAGCCTGCTGCAGATGTTTACAGACCTCTTCCATCAGTTGAGGTTTCACCGCCAGAACGACCACCTCTGCATTGCGCACCGCTTCGAGGTTATCCTGGGTAATATTGATGCCAAAGTCATTGCTTAAGGCATCCAGTTTGGGACGAGAGGGATTGGCCGCTGTGATAGCCTCTGCGGGGTAACCACTGCTGACCATGCCGCTGATGATGCTGCGGCTCATATTGCCAGCGCCGATAAAAGCGATTTTTCTGTGTTGCATTGGCGAACGATTCCTCTTGGTTAATGAAATAACAGGGACCTTAGTCCCGGGCTCCAAAGATGGCTGACCCCAATCGTACCATAGTCGAACCCGCTTTGATGGCCTCCTCCATATCACCGGACATGCCCATGGACAGGGTATCTACCTGGGGATATTCGTGCTTTAGTCTTTCATACAGCGCATACATTCGCGCAAAGTCCTGCTCCAGCGCGGCCTGATCCTGTTTGGCTGGAATGGTCATCAGACCACGCAGTACCAGGTTATCCATGGCGGCTACCTTGTCGGCCAGTTCGAGAACGCCGTCCGGGGTCAGTCCTGACTTTGACGCCTCGTCGCTGATATTGACCTGCAGCAGGACCTGCAACGGGGCTTTCTCGGCGGGGCGCTGGTCATTTAAACGCCGGGCAATCTTCTCCCTCTCCACCGACTGCACCCAGTCAAAATTTTCGGCCACTATCCGGGTCTTATTGGATTGCAGAGGACCGATAAAATGCCACTGAATATCCTCCAGGTGAGACAGTAACTGAATTTTCTCGACGGCTTCCTGAGCGTAATTCTCGCCAAATTGTCGCTGACCGGCAGCATAGGCCTGCTGAATGTCACTGACAGGCTTGGTCTTGCTGACCGCCAACAACGTGATGAAGTTACTATCTCGCCCAGCCTGCTGCAAGTTGCAGGCAATACGGCTTCTGATGTTTTCCAGCCTGGAAGCGATGGTATTAGTCATAAGCGTGTCATCTGAGATTCGATACCTGTCAGGATAAGGCTATTATTGAAATAAGGATCAGTATGATAAATGATGTAGCTGATAACTAAAAATTGTGCCCGGAGAAAGCCGTGGATATTACCGAACTACTCGCCTTTAGCATTAAAAATAATGCCTCTGACTTGCATCTTTCTGCTGGTCTGCCGCCGATGATCCGTGTGGACGGCGATATGCGTCGCCTGAATGTACCGGAAATGGACGATAAGCAGGTACATAATCTGATCTACGAGATCATGAACGACAAACAGATCAAGGAATATGAGGAAAACCTGGAAACAGATTTCTCTTTCGAAGTCACCGGCTTATGTCGTTTCCGGGTCAATGCCTTTAATCAGAACCGAGGTCCTGCAGCGGTGCTCAGGACCATTCCTAGTAAGGTATTGACTCTGGATGATCTGGGCGCGCCGGAGATATTTAAAAAAATCATCGACCAGCCCACAGGTATTGTGTTGGTCACGGGGGCGACCGGCTCGGGTAAGAGTACGACCCTGGCAGCTATGATTGATCATATCAACACCAACAAACGCCAGCATATTCTGACCATCGAAGATCCCATCGAATTTGTGCACGACAACAAGATGAGCCTGGTCAACCAGCGAGAGGTTCATCGGGACACTCAGGGGTTTGAAAAGGCCCTGCGCTCGGCGCTACGGGAAGACCCCGATGTGATTTTGGTGGGGGAGCTTCGGGATCTGGAAACCATTCGTCTGGCCATCACGGCAGCGGAAACCGGTCACCTGGTATTTGCTACACTGCATACCAACTCAGCCCCCAAAACCATCGACAGGATTATCGATGTTTTCCCGGCCGAGGAGAAGGCCATGGTGCGCTCCATGCTGTCAGAGTCATTGCGCGCGGTCATCTCCCAGACCTTGCTTAAGAAGGTGGGTGGCGGACGTGTTGCCGGCCACGAGATTATGGTGGGCATACCGGCGATTCGAAATCTCATCCGTGAAGACAAGGTGCCGCAGATGTACTCGGTGATTCAGACCGGTCAGTCCCACGGTATGCAGACGATGGATCAGTGCCTGCAGAAGCTGGTGGCTGCGGGACAGATTACGCCTCAGGATGCGGCCGCTAAAGCGGTGGATAAGCAGCCTAAGTTTTAAAGCGCGTTTATGAAAGTTGAACAGATTCCCGGAGATTAAGTATGCAACTGGCTCCTTATTTAAAAACCGCCACCGATAAAGATGCTTCGGATATCTTTATTACCGTGGGTTTTCCGGTGAGTGCCAAGATTAACGGTGAACTGACGTCCTTAGGTGGCGATAAGCTCAGTAAAGATGATGCCCAGGCGCTCGTTCACAGCGTGATGGAAGAGCGTTACATTAAAGAGTTGGATGAGACCAAAGAATGTAATTTTGCGGTGGGCATCGATGGTGTTGGGCGCTTCCGTTGCAGTGCCTTCTGGCAAAGAGATTCCATTGGTATGGTGGTGCGCCGGATTGTCACCGAGATCCCGAAAGCCGACGATTTGGGCCTGCCGCCAATCCTCAAAGACATCATCATGAGCAAACGCGGCCTGGTGTTGTTTGTGGGGGCCACCGGTACCGGTAAGTCCACATCACTGGCGGCCCTGATCGGCCACCGAAACCACCATTCCCGCGGCCATATTCTGACTATTGAGGACCCCGTGGAGTTTATTCACCAGCACGACAACTGCATGGTGACCCAACGGGAAGTGGGCGTCGATACCAATACCTTCGATGACGCTTTGAAAAGCAGTTTGCGTCAGGCTCCGGATATGATCCTAATCGGTGAGATTCGCTCCATGGAGACTATGGAGTACGCCATGTCCTTTGCCGATACCGGCCATCTGTGTGTGGCCACCTTGCACGCCAATAATGCCAACCAGGCCATAGAACGAATTATGCATCTGGCACCACCGGAGCAACATGAAAAACTGCGTTTTGATTTAGCGCTCAATATGCGCGCCATTGTTGCCCAGCAATTGGTGCCCACCGCCGATGGTAAAGGGCGGGTGGCGGCCATAGAAGTGCTACTCAACTCGCCACTGGTGAGTGACCTAATCGCTCGTAATGACATCGGTGAGCTTAAGGAGGTAATGCAAAAAAGCCAAGAAATGGGCATGCAAACCTTCGATATGGCGCTGTATCAGCTGTACAAAGAACAGAAGATCACCAAAGATCAGGCGTTGCACCATGCAGACTCGCCCAATGACTTGCGTCTGATGATTAAGCTGCAAAGTGATGATGGGCCGGATTTAGGCTCGCTTTCCGATGTCTCCATTGATATGGACTAGATGATTCGGTTTTATAGCCATGAAAGCCGGTTTCGCGTACTCCAGGTACGCGACTGGCTGCAATCTCAGGGTGTTCCCTGTTTTATGCAGAATGAGTACGCCAGCGGTGCGGCGGGTGATCTGTCGCCTTTCGATTGCTGGCCAGAATTGTGGCTTAGAGACGCCGACTGGCAGCCCAGAGCTGAGGCTTTATTGGCTCAGTTAGAGCAACAGACCCAGGCCGGTCAGGATTGGAGCTGTGCTAATTGTGGGGAAATCAACGGAGCTAATTTTGACTGGTGCTGGCATTGCGGTCATCCGACTGATGTAAATAACGATTAACCAGTTGCTGGAGCTGGCCGCTCTGTTGGTACTGAGCCAGAAAAGCATTAAAGCGATCTTTTATCACAATGGCGGTAGCCGGAAAGGCGAAATGGAAGTTTACGACGCTGCCATGCTCCGGATGTTCTTTGATCTGTAGATAATCAAACTGGTGCTTCAGGTACCAGTGCGTCACAAAGCGGTTCATAATGGCAAAGCTGCAGCGGCCCTTTTCCAGTAGTCGAAACTGAGCTTCCTGGCTGGTTACATCCAATCTGACTAAGGTGCCATTTTCAAATAACGGTTGAATACCCGGGTATCGATAGTCCTGCCTGGCACAGACTTTGGCTGCTGGTGCCGTCGGCCAATTCACATTTGGGAGGGAGTATAAGTAATCCGCCGACTCAATGATGGGATTAGAAAACACCAGCTGCTCAGGCGACTGCGCCCACTCCGGACTCAGAGCCATAGCATCGGCTTTTCTGGAATACAGTGCCTGTTCGGCGTGCCGCCGACTGCGTTGCATAAACTCGGGCTCTCGCGCGAGGTGCTCACTGAAGGCGCGGTGCAGTTCCGGAAAAACGCCCTTAAACCGACCGTCCTGCATATACATCATAGGAGGGTAGCCCGGAACATAGCTGCCAAAGACCAGCGGCTGAGAGTTTGCGGTAAAGCAGAACAAAGACCCTAACAGGACAATAACTGCATATTGTTTTAACACCGGCGGCCTCTTTTATGGTTATGGCTCTTATCAGCCTAATAGGACTCCATCCAGCTTTCCAGAATTAAACAGGCCGAAACGCTATCTACCTTGTCCTTGGTCAATTTTTTATAGCCGCCTAATTCAAACAGGCGGGCCTTGGCATCGGTGGTGGTGAGTCGTTCATCACAGCTCACTACATTAACGCCATACCAGGCTTGTAAGCGGTTAGCGAATTTGCGGGCGCGCCGGGTAAGATCCTGCTCGGTGCCGTCCATATTCAAGGGATCCCCCACAATCACCAGTGTGGGCTGCCATTCTTTGTACAGGGCTTCGACCTTATCCCAGTCCGGGATGCCATCGCGAGCCTTAAGAGCGTCTAACGGGGCGGCGGTGCCCGTAATGGCCTGCCCGACGGCCACGCCGATACTCTTGGTACCAAAATCAAAGCCCAAATAGGTATCACTGGCCATGGTTCAGGCGTGTCCGGCGCCAGGCGCTAATTGCCAGATATCCACACCCAGCTTTTTCACCGCTGTTTCCCATTTTTGATGAACCGGCACATCGAATAACAATTCGGGATCCGCTTCAATGGTCAGCCAGCTGTTATCCTGCAGCTCTTGCTCGAGTTGGCCCGGTGACCAACCCGCATAGCCCAGAGCCACCACAGACTTGGCCGGGCCTTGTTCGTTACCCAGCACGTCGAGAATGTCTTTGGAAGTGGTGACCATGATCTCCGGTGTCAGGCTCAGACTGGAGCCCCATCCTTGCTGAGGACTGTGCAGAATAAAGCCGCGCTCAGGCGCGACCGGACCGCCCGCCACCACGATTTGCTCGGCCTTGTCGTCGTTAACCACAATGCCTTCGTCCACCTGCTTCAGCATTTCCTTGAGTTTAAGGCCAACCGGTTTGTTAAGTACTATGCCCATGGCCCCTTCCTCGTTGTGTTCACAAATATAGGTGACTGAGCGAGCAAAGTAGCTGTCTTCCATGGACGGCATGGCGATCAGGAAATGGTTCTCTAGGCTTTGCATAAGGCGTTGTTGTCCTCCGTTAGCGAGTTTGTCGGTGTTGCTCGATGGCGTCGAACAATTTGCCGGTTATCCGAATGTCGCTGGCCGCTTCGATTTCAACCACACAGGTGGGGCTGGTGACATTAATCTCGGTGAGCTTATCGCCAATAATATCAAGACCCACAAACAGCAGTCCGCGTTCAACTAATTTGGGGGCAATGGCTTCGGCAATGGCGCGGTCGGTATCCGATATGGGTTGGACCCGTCCGGTACCGCCGGCTGCAAGGTTGCCCCGGGTTTCGCCCTTGGACGGTAGCCGGGCGAGAGCATAGGGCATAACCTCTCCATTAACCACTAACACCCGCTTGTCACCGTCTTTGATGGCTGGCAGATACTCCTGCACCATGGCGTAGCGCTGGCCATGATTGGTCAGGGTTTCGATAACCACGCCCAGGTTGCGACCCTGCTGGTCGATGCGGAAGATAGAGGCGCCACCCATACCATCCAGGGGTTTACAAATAATGTCTTTATGGGTGTCGTGAAAACGTCGAATCAGATCAGCCTGCCGGGTCACTAAGGTCGCCGGACACAACTCTTTAAACCAGATGGTAAATAGTTTCTCGTTGCAGTCTCGCAGGCTTTGCGGGTCATTGACTACCAGAGTGCCTCCGGCCTTGGCCAGATCGAACATCTGGGTGGCATACAGGTACTCGCTGTCGAAAGGCGGGTCTTTGCGCATCATCAGCACATCGAGCGAATCAAGGCGTCGGTGCTCTGCTTCGCCCAGGCTAAACCACTGCTGAGGATTCTGCTCCACGGTAAGCGGGCGCATCCGGGCCATGGCAACGCCGTTGTCCAGATAGAGATCGCCCATTTCCATGTAAATAATCTGGTAGCCCCGTCGCTGTGCTTCCAACAGCATTGCGAAACTGGTGTCTTTGTTGATGTTAATGTTGGCGATGGGGTCCATCACCATTCCGAGAGTGACGCTCACTGCAGGCCCTTATAATTCACCGAATAGGTCCTTTATGGGGCATGCGGCCTTGCTTTTCAAGCTTGCCCCTTGCGTTATGGGGATTGGGATTAAATTTTCAGGTCAATTTGTTGCACCAAGCCTCCATGACCCTGTTGATCGATAAACACGCCGGACTGACGAATAACCCCTTGCTGCTGTTGATGTTCGTCCATTAACCGAAAGGGGGTACTGATATGATCCAGACTGATGGCGGCCACGCCTGCTCCGGCCAGAGACTGCAACTTGTCGGCGTCGGTACTCTTAAACCACAGCTGCAGTTGATCATAAATGCTATCACCAGAGTCGATGAAGCCATTGCCGTCTTCATCAAGTTCGGCCAACTCAGCAAAACCATTGTTGGTACGGGCCCCAAATAGCTCAAGACCATCGTTGACGATCCCGTCCTGATTGCGATCCAGTGCCAGATAAGCACTGCCTCTGTCCAGAATGGCCACCGAGTTTTGTTTGCCATCGCCGTTGAGGTCGAAGTCATGGGTATCGCCGGTAACCCTGACCGGGCCACCATCAAAACTCAGCACCAGGGGATCCTTCAACTGATCGCGAGTGAGTAATTGAGTGGATTCAGAATAGAAACTCTGTCCAAAATAGCTGTCAAACTCGAAGCTCAGCTGCTGGCCGCCCGCCAGTTCAATCTTACCGGAGGCGCTAAACTGATTTTCCTGCGACCAGTAGGACTGTTCTTTCACATACACCAGCTCGGTCACTTCTGGCTCATTATTATTCGAGACACGGGGGGGCGTTTCAGGAATCGATGGCGACGAGCGGTTCTGTGATTCGTTAATACTTCTTAGGCGATTCAGTAGACTCATATCCAGCTTCTCGCCGCTGAGCAATTCGATCATAAACTTTAGCGTTCGAAATTTAGGAGGAAGGCCGTTATCATCGCTGATACTTTCAGGACTGCTGTTACTCTGTATTTTTGAGGGTAAAGGTGAAGATGCTGCCGAGATAGATAACTCTTGGCGTGTCATTCTTTCTAAGATCGCTGCCATCTGGCTAATTTCAACGCGGTCATTGTCGTCATTACCGGCTCTGGGCACTTGACCCAGTGCGGCCTCAATACGGCTGTGCTGCTCTTTTGACCGGTGTTGATTACTGAGCTTAAGCTCACTGTTGATAATTTGCATAAACCCACCCCCTATCTGTTTATATCGGTCAGAAGTTAACCGTTTTTAGGGGGCGGCAGCGACGCAATGCTAAGCCATTGTTGGTTAAGGTGATTTATTTTTTGTTGAGCCAGCGGCATATTTGGTACTCATGTAAGCGATAAAAAGTCCACCGATGAGTCCGGGGCCAACCCAAAATATCAGTTGCCATTGTCCCAGTTCCGACAGTATCTGACGGCCACCAAAGGCCAGAAACGCGGTGTAGGCACCGATACCAGAGCCAATAAAGCCACCAATATGCTCTTTCAGCCATTCTTTCGGATGCACTTGGCGTTTAAGACTGTAGTGCAGCATACTGCCGCCGAGAATACCGCCCAGTGGGCCGAAGATCAGACTCAGTGTGTGTGAGTTCATAATGCCTGAATAAAGTATTACAGCGCCCCCCAAAGTCAGTGACAGCATCAATATAAGATGTAACGGCGTTCGCAGACAGCGGCGATCCTGCCTGGCGCTCAGGACTAGAAAGCCGTGACGTACACTCATATAGCTGATCAGTGCCAGATATAACAACAAGCTCCAGAGGGTGCGAATGCGCTCAGTCAGAGCGCCCGGATTGTCCGCTTGCGCGTAAAACTCGGCCTTAATGACGTCTGGCCAAGCCAATACCAACAAGGCCATCAGGGCCCCGCTACCTGCTACCAGATGCATGGTGTGGCGGTAATACTGACCAAAACGGCGATGATTGAATCCGCCTTTCGGGGCTAACGCCGGAACCCAAAACAGCAGTAAGGCCGCGCTACCAACCATGATGTGCAACATAAATAGCAGGGTATGTAGTTCTTTCATCACAACCTCCTTGGCTAAGTTGTGAGCAGCTTAGTAAAGTCGGCGCACCCGGGTTAGTGCCATAAGTCACGACATGGAAGATGACTTTTGGCCTATTGGCGCTTCAAGAGGTTGTGTAATACTGAGTCGTGTCGCAAGAACTGGGATGAGTCATGGCAGTAAGACTGAAAAAACTGGGCGCGGATCGCATCAGTGGTGTGCTAACGGTCATACTCGTGGCCGCCATGGCCCTGTATGTCATGAGCGGCGCTGAATCCGTTCCCAGACTGAATATGGCGCTGAGCGCCGGCCTGTATACCTTGTACATCTTGCTGTTCTGGGGGGCAACACAGGAGCATTCTGACAGGCTTAAAGTCCACCACCGCTGGGCGATGTTGGCGCTGCAGTACGCACTGGTATTGGCACTGTTTTACCTGGTGCCATTCAGTCCCAATGGCATTTTACTGGTGATTTGGTCGGCTCAACTGCCGTATTTTTTCTCTTTTAAGCAATCCCTGATCACCTTGCCGCTCTGGAGCGCACCGCCCTGGTGGGTGTTTGCCAGCACCTGGCAGGCGGATCATGTATTGCTGACAGCGGTGTTATACGGCGCGTTTAACTTGTTTGCTCTGGTGATGATGGACAGCCGACGCCAGGCGGAACTGCAACAGCAACGGGCTGAGCAGGCCAACCGCGAGCTCAAGGCGACCCAGTCGTTGCTGGCCGAAGCGCATAAACAGTCCGAACGTACCCGCATAGCCCGGGATATACACGATCTGGTGGGTCATCATCTCACTGCGTTAACTATTCATCTGCAAACGGCGGCTCACAAAACTCAGGGCGAGGCCAGGCAGGCCGTCGAGCAAAGTCATGCCATCGCCAAGTTGTTATTAGCGGATGTGCGGGAAGCGGTGTCCGACCTACGAGCCGATCAGGGCATCAATTTACGCCACGCGCTAGAACAGCTTACTCAGACGATCCCTGGGGTTGAGGTTCATCTGAATTATCGTCTCAGCGCGCCGGTGACCAATATGGATCTGGCGCTGACCTTATTGCGCACGGTGCAGGAAAGCCTGACCAATAGCATAAAGCACGGTAATGCCTCCGAGATACAGGTCCAGCTGTTCAGTGAAGGTATGCGGTTGATGTTGATCATCGAGGATAACGGAACCGGGAACACTGACTTTACTAAAGGCCACGGATTGGCCGGTATTGAGGAGCGCGTTATGGCATTGGGGGGACAGGTGACGTTTAGCGGTGACGGGACGGGCTTCTCGACACGACTAGTGCTGGAGACTGCTGCATGAGTATTAGGGTTATGCTGGTGGACGATCAGATGCTGATTCGCCAGGGCATTGCCGGGCTGCTGGCTTTGTCAGAACAGGTTTCCGTAGTAGCTCAGGTTGATAGTGGTGAGGCGGCGCTGGCAACTCTTAAAAAGACTCAAGTTGATGTCATACTGATGGACATAAGAATGCCGAAGATGGATGGCATCGATACACTTACAGCGCTGCGTAAATCCGGTGATACCACGCCGGTGATTATGCTGACCACCTTTAACGACCACGAATTGGTGATGAATGCCATTAAGGCCGGTGCCAGCGGCTATCTGCTTAAAGATGTATCACTGGATACCCTGGTAGAGGGGATTGAACGGGTGCACAAAGGTGAGACGCTGATACAGCCCGTAGTCAGTGAGCAGATATTACAGGGCCTTAAAGGCATGCGCCGCGACTTTGAAAGCTACGAGCGCCCCGAAGCCTTATCTGACAAAGAGGTTGAAACCCTGCGCCTGATGGCCGCCGGATGCAGCAATAAGGAAATCGCCGAGGCATTGTTTAAATCCGAGGGCACGGTGAAAAACCAGGTCTCCAGTATTATGGCGAAACTCGGCGTGCGCGACCGCACAAGGGCGGTACTTAAGGCCATCGAGCTGGGGCTGATATAGGTTTTTGGCATCGGCTGATTACGGCTAGAAAAGTCCTCGTTACCCGGCTCTGGTTTTGAAGCCTTTCTTAACAGACCATCAATGCGGTTGTTTTCACGATAAGTTCCTTATTCATCAATGACAGAGTCACACTGTTTGTAATATTCGACCTTGGTGTTCAACTTATCCCAGCTTTGCGCCGGATCAAAACCTGTCTCTAACTGGTTGGCATAATGCGCAGTTTTGTTTTCGAGGAGTTGTTGATGTCGACACCAGAGCTTTTGAGTCCGGCCGGATCGCTGAAAGCCATGCGTTATGCCTTTGCCTATGGGGCCGATGCCGTTTACGCGGGGTTGCCGCGCTATAGCCTTAGGGTACGTAACAATGGCTTTGATTTGCCGACTCTGGAGCAAGGTATTACGGAGGCGCATGAACAGGGCAAGGCGTTCTATGTGGTGCTGAATATCGCTCCCCATAATGCCAAACTCAATACGTTTGTGCGAGATGTGGAAAAAGTGGCTGCTATGAAGCCCGATGCCTTTATCGTCTCCGACCCCGGCATTATCTGGCTACTGACACAGCATTTCTCTGATATTCCGCTGCACTTGTCGGTACAGGCGAACACCACCAACTGGGCAGCGGTAAAGTTCTGGCAGCAGCAGGGCGTGAGCCGGATTATTCTGTCTCGGGAATTGTCTGTGGAAGAGATCATACAGATCCGTCAGCAGGTGCCAGACATGGAGCTAGAGGTCTTTGTACATGGTGCGCTCTGCATGGCGTATTCGGGGCGGTGCTTGTTGTCTGGCTATATGGATAAACGTGACCCTAATCAGGGGGCCTGCACCAATGCCTGCCGGTGGCAGTACGATATGACGCCGGCCACGGAAACCGTCAGCGGTGATGTGGTTGCCAAACCCGCGCAAGTCAAGCCTGCATCAGCCCCGGTGCTGCTGACCGAGCATCAGCGCGCCGATGCCCCTATGCCCATGTATGAAGATGAACATGGCACATATATCCTCAATTCAAAGGACTTGCGTGCGGTTCAGCACGTGCCTCGTTTAACCGAGGCGGGTATTCACTCACTGAAAATCGAGGGGCGTACTAAATCTTTCTATTACGTGGCGCGCACGGCACAGGTGTACCGTCGGGCGATCGATGCCGCTGCCGCAGGCCTGCCTTTCGATGACAGTCTGATGGAGGAGCTGGAAGGACTGGCCTCACGGGGTTATACGGAAGGATTCTTGCGTCGCCACATCCCGGTTTCGGAAATGCAAAATTACCAACAGGGTGCGTCACTCAGCGACAGGCAGCAGTTTGTTGGTGAGATTATTGGTCAGGATGTCAATGGCGAGCGTTGGCAGGTTGAGGTAAAAAACCGCTTTGAAACCGGCGATACACTGCTTGTCATGACTCCAAGCGGCAACCATCGAATCACACTGACCGAGATGGCAGACAACCAGGGGCAGCAGGCGACCGTTGCTCCCGGCTCTGGCCATCAGCGCTGGCTGTCTCTGCCTAAAGGTGTAGACGGTCATTATGGACTGCTTGTCCGGTGCCTTGATGGGGGCAATTCATGAGCCTGAGAATCGCCAAAGATTGCATTAACTGCGATATGTGTGAGCCGGAATGCCCCAATCAGGCCATTGCGATGGGGGAATCCATCTATGTCATTGACCCGGAATTATGTACCGAGTGTGAGGGATTTTATGACGCTCCCGCCTGCATTGCGGTGTGCCCGCTAGATTGTATTGAGCCTTTAAGCGCCTAACCCAAATCTCCGTATAGGTTCTGCAAAATAGCCAGACTGGTCAGCGCAGCGGTTTCGGTGCGCAGTACACGGGGGCCGAGGAGCACAGAGTTAAAGCCGTATTCCTGGGCCCGATAGATTTCCTGATCGTTGAGCCCACCCTCGGGACCGATTAACAAGCGCACACCCGCTTTATCGGGCTTGAGGGCATTGAAAGGACGGCTTGCTTCGGGGTTTAACAATAGACGGGTTTGGTTGGTGGACTGGCCGAGCCAATCGCTTAGGTCAACCACAGGGTGCAGTTTGGGCAGAGTATTACGGCCACACTGCTCGCAGGCGCCGATAATGATCTTTTGCCATTGGTCCTGTTTTTTTTGCCAGCGCTCGGCATTGAGCTTTACCGTGCAGCGCTCGGTGATCAGCGGTGTAATCTCGGTGACACCCAGTTCCACCGACTTTTGCAATACAAAATCCATGCGATCGCCCTTTGATATGCCCTGACCGAGGTGGATTGACAAGGGCGACTCCACGTCCATACCGATGCGAGAATCAATCCGGGCTGTGGCTTTGCGTTTGGCAACTTCGGTGAGCGTGGCCGGGTATTCGCTGCCATCGCCGTTAAACAGCACAATGGGATGGTCGGCTTTTAATCGTAGTACATTGACCAGGTGGTTAACCGCATCAGGGCTTAAGACCACGGTTTGTTCTACGGCCAGAGGCTCAGGATGGAAAACTCGGGGGATTCTCATAGGTCACAAGGTTCTCGTTCAGGATGCGATATGGTATCAGTCCTTTGGCGCCGCTTCATCTTCGTCAATGGTGAATTGGTAATAGAGATCCACCGAGCGATCAATGCTGCTCAGCGCCTCCAGCCAGAGTTGATCCAGCAGGTAGTAGCGCACGGTGAGCTCATTCACAGGCTCTAACAGGCCCACGCCGTATTTCAAATACAGGCGATCACCAATATAACCACTGACGGTGGCTAATGCCTGGCCGCTGGCATTGGCTTCGGTATCGAAAGTGACATCGTTGATCACGGGGACCTGATTAAGAGCCTGACCAAGCGAGCCGCCGGTCAGGCTGATGCCTTGGTTGGCGGCGAGTAAAAGGGCCTGCGACTTACCTGAGCGCTGTGGGCCGGAGTCATCCGGTTTACGGCCGGTCAGAATATAGGAAAGTATGGTCTGCTGATCCATTGTGGGGTCTGAGAATAGCTCCACCGACAGGTTGCTGGCGGGACCGGACGCTCGGATACCGGCTTTAACGTCGGTGTTTTTTAACGGGCGGATGGCACTGATTTGCACCACCGGGTTCGACGGCGTACCGATAAACTGAACACGGCCCTGCTGTACCTGCAGATCCTGACCATAGGCCTGATAGCGACCACGGGTCACATCCAGGTTGCCAAACAGTTGCAAAGGTTCCGGACTGGTTTGACTGGCCGTCAGCTGGCCGTCGATGGCCCCCACAAAATCGAAAGCCTCTACGACAAAAGGTTCATCCAAAACCAACGCCAAGGCCAGGTTGATGGGCAGGGGCGTTTTATCCTGCTGGGTCTGGCCCTGAATGACCATGTCGTCTGAAACCTGCACTGCCGATTCGGGTAACTGGCTTAGGGTCAGTTTGCCGTTATCCACGGTCAGTTGTCCGGTAACCGAGAGCTGCTTATCCAGGTTCAAGTGCAGGTTTGGGCTCAAACTGGCTTGCAGCTCGGGTAATACAGCCAACTCCAGTTGGTGGCCTTGCAACCAGGCGCTCGCCTGAATACGTTGATGCCAGGGACCTTCGCCTGGCTGCCATTGGGCTTGTCCCTCCAACTCAGCCTGACCCTGGCCCATAATGAACTGGCTTTCGTAATCAAGCTGGCGGCCGGTAAAGTTGAGATCGAAGTGACCCTGCTGGATATGAGTCTGAGTGGCCGCGATGCGCATTTCAGCTTTGGAGACGGTTATTTGACCGGTTAACTCCGGGCTTTCCAGTGGCCCTTGAGCCTGAACCCGGGCGTTCAGGTTGCCTGCCAGTTGATCCAGTGAGGGGATCACGGGCAAGAGTTTATTGAGATCAAACTCGGGGAGCGCCAGTTTTGCCGATAGCTGGCGGGTCTGTGGGTTTAGTTGGCCTTGCAGGTCCACAATGGGCAATGTGGCTGTTTGATTCAGCTTCAGCGCCAGATCCCAGGCTTCTGCGCCCGTCTCCAGCTTTACCTTCCCCCCAGACCAACTCAGTAGTTCCAGCGGTTGTTCGGAGCCCTGATAGTACCAGTGTCCCGGGCTACTGCTGCCGGTCAGCGACAGTTCGGGGCCCCGATTGCCAGGGGTCAGGCGGGCGTTAATCTCAGCTTGCCCGCGTAGCTGCTGGTCAGTCAACCAGTGACTGGCCCAGGGCCCATAATCCACTTGGGCGCTCAATTCAGTGGTTTGTGTAAGTGGCCAGTTCAGAGGCTGATTTAAACACCACTGGCTAAACTGACCCTGCCAACAGTGGGCCTGAACATGGCTTTGTGCTCCAAGCGTCAGGGCAATCGGTTTATCCAGGCTCAGACGTTCATAAGGCAGTTTCCAGTTGGCCTGAATCACTTGGCCCTGCCAGCTGTTGTTCGACTCCATACCTCCACTGAGGCTTACCTGAGCGCCAATATCACCGTCGAGACTTAAGGTCAGTTTATGAGCCTGTCTATCGCCACTCAGGTGCAACTGACCTGCGGTGCGATAGCCCCGAAGCCGGGTCTTACCCAGGGTCAGGGCGGCCTCTACAGCGTGGGAACGCAGAGGGCGGTAGTCGGCATCCAACTGCCAGTTATCCATCTGTACATTATCCAGATACCACTGCTCGCCACTGGCCCGCACCATAATCTGAGGACTTTGCTGTGGACCTGAAACATGGAATTGACTGGTGAGTGAGCCCTCGGCCTGAGGGAGCAGTCCGGCCACAGACTCGCTGTTAAGCGTGCCTTGCAATTGCCATTGGTCGGTGAGTTTTCCCTGGGCATCGAGATTCAGTGCCATGGCCTCGGCAGAGAGAGTCAGCTGGTCGACAAACCATTGCTCGTGCTGGCCCAGGCGAGCGTTTGCGGTCAGCTTAAAAGGCTGATGTTGAAGCTGACCATCCAGTTCCAGATCCGAAATCTTGAGCCACCACTGCGCCTCTAGCCACTGCCCTTGCTGATGAACTTGCCCGTTCAGAATGCCGTTAATGCCAGTCAGAGTCTGGGGAATGGGCACTCGGGTTAATGCCGTGTCCAGTTGCCAGCTCAGACCGTTTTGATAAGTGAGCTGACCCTGAGTGAGGAGCCGTTGCTTCTCGCCAGACTGGATCAGTAATTCGTTCAGGGCGAGCAGCCCCTTACTATGACTGGCGTTCAGTTGCAGTTGAGCGGGAGCGTTCTGGCTGCCCCAGGCTTCCATGGCAAAGGGTTGTGTTAAGCTAAACCGCTGCTGCTGACTGTCGCCGGCCATGGTCACGTGTAGCTTCGACAGCCAAAGCTGCCTGTTCAGTTCAGGCGGCAGTAATGGGGATAACCGGCTGCTATCCAGGCCAAGTTTGGCGTTAAAGGGAGTATTGGCGTCGGTGAGCGTGATTTGCCCCTTTGAACTGAGCGCCAGGGATTGTTCCTGCACGCTCCAGCGCAAGTCATCCATTTGACCGTTTAAGCTCAGTTCGACAGGACTTAGGTTAAGTCCCTTGGGCAGTATCGCAGCATTGATTGAGACACTGGCCTGAGCATCTACCCTGTAAGGCCAGTTGAGCTGAGTCTCTGCGGTAAGATCAAACCGGCCATAGTCCGGGGAACTGATAGCAAGCTGCTGCAGTTGCAGTTGGTGTTGCTGCCAGTTGAGCGCAACACTTGCTGAGTCTAGCTTGTGTGTTTGCTCACCCTGTTGCACGGATAAGTCCTGTATCTGAATCCGCTTTAGAGTTATGGGCAGAGGAGCGGGAAGATCCGGTAACTTAGCCAGTGGCCAGGGCCCCGTTTTCGGGAGCGGCTCCGGCGCGGGTTTTAAGCTGATTTGGGTTTTGCTTAGGGTTAACGGTGCCAGAGTAAAATGGCCCTCGACAAGCTGCGCTGAAAGTTGCAGGGACTGCCACTGGATATCCGCCCCCGGCAGGATTAGTTGGGCTTTATTGATGGTCAGCGATCGCAGGCGCAGGGGGACTAACCACTCGGGTAAGTCCAATGGCCCTTGGCCACTGCTCTTCTGAGAGGTAGTTGCCTGGCTCTCGTTTCCAGCTTCGAGTGTTAAGGAGAGTCCATCCAAAGTCAGCTTTTGCACTACCAGTTCTGGTTTAAGCAGGGCGCGGCTGGAGACATTCAAATGTACTCTGGATATCAGCACCTGGGGATCGCTAAGGCGCAGATCGTTCAGGGTGAGTCCGCCTAACACACTGCCATTGACAGAGCCGACCGTTAGCTGTGGCAAGTGTTGTTCGGCTTGCCAGACCAAAACCCGACCGCCCACCGGTGTTGCCAGTAGCAGCAATAGCAATATCAGGATTATTGCCATGATGCCGCCCAGAGCCGTCAGGCCGATTCTTAGCAAGCGCTTAGACAGACTCATTAAAACTCTGCTCCCATACTGATATGCAGCCGCCATGGCGGATCATCTTCGCTGATGCCATAGCCAAACTCGAAACGGATAGGTCCTACCGGCGACAGCCAATGAATACCAGAACCCACCGATTGAATCACATCCATATCCTCATTGTTAAAGGCATTGCCTGCGTCGGTAAACAGAGGCACGCGCCAGCTTTCACTGAGGTAGTACTGGTATTCCAGCGTGCCGGTGAGCAAGCGGTTGCCGCCGACAACCAGGTTTTGTTGATCGCCGTTTTCCGGATCGGTGACGGTGATGGAGGGGCCCAGGCTATGGTAGTCGAATCCACGTAAGCTATTATCACCACCGGCGAAAAAGCGAAGGGAGGGCGCAACAGAACGCGGGTTATCGTTACTTTTCAGATTAATACCAGCGCGCGCTCGTAGCACCAGTCGATGGGCCTGCCAGCGTTTCACCCATTTCCAGTCAGCAACCAGTTGAATCAGGCTGTCACTGGCGCCCAGTGATTCGTCAGTGGCCTGAATCTGATAGTTTTGCTGAAATCCAGATGAAGGATCGTTGATCGAACCTTTGCGGCGGGTAGTGGAAAATTGTGCACCCAACAAAAGGTAATCCGCATCAAAGGATTGGCGAAAGATATCCCACTCTTCGGTGAGCCAGCGCAGTTCGTACCGAGATACCCATTTTCGGTCCGAATCCTGCCATGCGACTATCGCTGACGCCTGTCGACTTTTTAAGTCTCCGAACTCGTTTTCCTCCAGCGTCAGGCCAAGCTGGTATTGCTGCTTTAGTGGTGACTGACCCGGAATAGAGTAGAGAAAACTAGCGTATGGGTTGACCGGGGAATAGCGTAACACGGTTTCCTGGCTGTGCCCGGCGGCATTGACTTTAGGGGTTTTCCAGCCGATAGAGGCGCGTGGACCGGTGTCGGTAACGTAGCCCAACCCCAGTTTGATGCTGTGATCGGGAGCGTCGGTCAGGGATACGACCAGTGGCACACCGCGATCGGTTTTCTGTTTAAAGTCCGGACTGACCAGCACGTCGCTGAAATACCCCGTCTGGCGCAGGGCGTTGTCCAGTCGGCTCAGCAGGTTACTGTGGTAATACTGCCCTTCTTTAATCGGGCTCATGCGGAAAAGTAAGTCTTCACTTACATCAGTTCCTTTAAACAGAATCTGATCGATTCGGTAACGGCGCCCCGCGTTATAATGCCACAGAATCTCGGCACTGGCCGAGTTTGGATGCACTTTTAATGTGTGGTTTTGCCATTGGCCATCCAAATAGCCCAGAGTGCGAGCTGTGTTATCCAGCCGCTGTTTGGCAGAATCATACTCGCCATGGTGCAGAGGTTGACCCTTAAGCTGTTTAATGTGCTCAATAACTTGTTTAAACTCGTCTGCCAAAGGCTCTGGGCTGGTAACTGTTAAACTGACGTCCTGAATCAGAGTGCGTCGGCCGGGGAGAACGCTAATATTTAGCCTCGGTGGTGATTTTGAGCGGCTTAAACGGGTTTTAACGGAAGCTTGGTTGTAGCCGAGTGCAATTAAGGCCTGGCGACTGTGTTTGCGAGCGCTGGCGGCGTATCGGCTGATTAACTCCGGCGAATCGGGTATGGGGCCCAGGTGAGCGCGGATATTCTTCTCTAAGGGGCCTTCTACACCCTCTATATCAATCTCCAGAATCGGGTCTGCCGACAGCGGGACCGCCAGACACAGAGATAACAACAGAGCTGTTAGTTGCCGAATACTCAAAGACCTTCCTTAGAACAGTCACATCTGTTCGAATTATCGCTTAGATCACGGTGCGAGCCAATCGTGATTATGTAACGCCAGAATCATCCTGTCTGTTAGGCTGGCATCAATTAATAAGTTTAATTACTCTACCTAGGGCGTGTTGCTCTTTCGGGTTTGAATTTTGTTTAAGTCCAAAGGCTTTTGATCGCGGCGCCGGGTTGCAGGCCTCTGGGGCTGAGTCAAAACCCGGCAACAAAGAGCAAGAGTCTTTGGGTTGAGCCCCATGGGCAGCGCTTGTCGGGCTCTATTGCGGCGTTATCGCCAGATTCATTTGGAATCACCAAACTACACTGGCTCTGCCTTGTACTAGAATTCGACAAACTGCTGCAAAAACACACGCGAAAGATCAACACGCCCTAATTTCATTCATTCAAAAGGAAAAGTTATGGAGTTTGACGCACAGAAGGTTGCTGAACTGGTCGATACCTATTTGATTCCCTGGGGGATCAACCTGGTGTTTGCGCTGTTGGTGTTTGTCATCGGCCGTCTTATCGCTAAGGGGATTGTCAGTCTATTTGGCAAACTGATGTCCAAGTCCAAATACGATCCCATGTTGGTCAATTTCCTGGAGTCCATTCTCAGTGCACTCTTGATGCTGGTGGTCGTGGTCGCTTCGTTGGATCAACTGGGCGTCGATACCACATCGCTGGTCGCCGTTTTGGGTGCTGCCGGTCTGGCCATTGGCTTGTCGCTAAAAGACTCACTGCAAAACTTCGCCGCTGGGGTCATGCTGCTGGTGTTCCGGCCCTTTAAAGCCGGCGACTATGTAGAGATTGCCGGTACCGCAGGCTCGGTTAAAGCCATTGGCATCTTTACCACCGACTTGATCACGCCGGATAACAAGCACATCATCGTGCCCAATGGTTCGATTTATGGTGACAACATCACCAACTATTCAGCCATGGAAAAGCGTCGCGTGGATATGGTCTTCGGTATTGGCTATGGTGATGATATTCGCAAGGCAAAGCAGATACTTGAAGAACTAATCGAGGCCGATGAACGGGTATTAAAAGATCCGGCACCAGTCATTGTTGTGGGAGAGCTGGGCGACAGCAGTGTTAACCTCTGGGTTCGTCCCTGGACATTGACGTCGGATTACTGGGGCTTCAAATGGGATTTTACCGAAGCCGCTAAACTGAAGTTTGATGAGCAGGGCATTACCATCCCGTTCCCACAAAGAGATGTTCATCTGTATCAGACAGACACGGAATAAACTCTGTTACTTACCATCAAGAAAGGGGCCTTTTTCAGGCCCCTTTTTTTGTTTTTGTCACTGGGTGATGATTACTGACAGCTTGCCGCGCCTATATCCAGCCAGCTGTTGGACACGCCGGGCTCTTCACCCTGAGTCCACCACTTAGCTTCATATCGGCGGTCATTGTGGTTCACCGTATCACCTCCATTGTAGGCGGTGGTTGCATTCCAGGGGAACTCCACATCGCTGATAAGCGACCACACACCGCCATCATTGGCCGGGGTGTTGCCCTGAGTCCACCATTGCGCCTCCCAGACCAGATTGTCATAGCTGACCCGGTCGGGGGCGTTATACACCGTACCCGCATCCCAGGCAGGGTAATTAGCCGCATTGGGATCGGTGGCATCACAGGTATTACCGTCAGCCGTATTCGTAACGGTCAACATGACGGTGGCCGAAGTGGTGTCGATACCGTCATCGGCGGTCACTGTCAGTTGATAGTCCGTGTCGGCACTGACCTCAGAAGCGGTGATGGTAACCGAATCAGAGTTGATGCCGCTGGTGCTAAGAGCACTGGGTACAGACCAGCTGACTGATACTGCATCGCCATCGGCATCGCTGACATTGGCGGTCAGGGTGATGGACTGCTTTTCAGCCATACTAGCGGTGCTGGCAATCTCAATAACCGGGGCGCTGTTACTGCCTGATGGGGCGACGGTCACAATGACGCTATCGGTATCGCTTTTATCGCCATCGCTGACGGTGACCATAAAAGTCAGCGTCTCGTTGGCGCTTACCGTGGGAGCGGTAAACTGAGCTTCTGCCTGAGCCGCGCCGGCCAGAGAGACTAAGGTGCCGCCGGTTTGCTGCCACTGATAGCTCAGACTGTCACCATCGGCATCGCTGGAGCTGGCGGCTGACAAGATAACACTGTCGCCACTCGTGGCCTGTTGGTCACTGCCAGCATTGGCCACTGGCGCGGTGTTGCTGCTTTGTGCCGGTTCCAGAGTAACGCTAACAACATCAGAAGCACTCAGAGCGCCATCACTGACGGTGAGTTCAAAGCTCAGGGTTTCAGTGGCACTGACTTCAGCGGCATCGAAACTGGGCGAGGCTGCAGCAGTATCGCTTAGGGAGACCGCACTGCCTGCCGTTTGTGTCCAGCTATAGCTCAGAGCGTCACCGTCAGGGTCACTGGATGCGCTGCCATCTAGGATGATGGTGGCCGGGGTGGTGACGGTTTGATCCAGTCCGGCATTGGCAACCGGGGTTCGGTTATTGTTGCCTTCACCATGACCCAGACCTTCGTGCATGGCATTGAGAATATCGCCGTTGTCGGCATCGATCTCCCAGGCAAACAGGCCTGCCAAGCCCTGGCTTTGGACATAGCCGCCTTTTGCGATCACCGAACGAGGATTGTCATAGGTAATGAGATCCCCGCTGGTGGGGTTAAAGATATAAGGTGCCTGGGCGGTACTGTCATAATAGTAGTCCCAGCTGCCGCTGGCGATATGACTGGCAATCTCACGGTAATCGACAACGCCAGCCTCCCAGGTGCCCTCGACGGCGCCGGTGCCTTGACCGGTCATATGACTGGTGCTGTCATAGCCACTGACACCGCTCCAGCCTCGGCCATACATGGCTGCGCCCACTACCAACTTGGAAGGCGATACGCCTTGAGCCAATAGCTGCTGAGTGGCACCGTGGACCGTGAAATCCTGGGTTTGCTGATCACCCGGGCGGAAGTCTGGCGCATAGAGGCCTGTTTGATGACCCAGTTTATTAGTGTCCCAGGCCCCATAGAAGTCATAGCTCATCATAAAGATGTAATCCATATACTGCTGGACTGCACCATAGTCCACGACTTCCAGCTTAGAGCGGCCTACACCAATGGCGGAGGTCAGCTCATATTCCCGGCCGGTTTCCAGTTCCAGCTCGTCCAGCATCTGGCGGAGTTCCTGCATCAGCAGGTGATAGGTCTGGCCATCGGTAGAGCGGTTACCTAGATTAGGATTAGCACCGCCACCTCCGGGAAATTCCCAGTCGATGTCTACGCCATCAAAGAATTTCCACGTCTTGAGAAATTCCTTAACAGAGGCGATGAAGGTAGCGCGCTTGGCGTCGTCACCGAAGTAATAGAAAGGATCACTCAGGGTCCAGCCTCCAATTGACGGTACGATTTTCAAGTCTGGATAGGCTTGTTTAAGGGCCATCAACTGGCCGAAGTTGCCCTTGTAAGAATCCCCAAAGGTTTGTCCACTCTCTGTCTTATTGACCGCTGCATAGATGTCGTGCAGGGTCACGGTAAAGTCCTCCTGACCTTGGCAGCTGTTCAGCAGGGCGTTGTGACCGCTGGAGTTTGCGGTTTTCAGTGAGTCATTAGGACCACAAATAGGGATAAAGCCGTATAAGATATGCGTCAGGTTGTAGGCCGGCACTTTGTCTACCGGGAATTTACGGCCGTATACGCCCCACTCGACGAAATAGGCACCAACGACAGAATCTGATTTATTGTCGTAAGGCCGGTTATTTTCACCATCATTTAAAACCAGCGGGTCCATATGGCTGCCATCGGTGTCCTCTACCTTAACAGGCTTAGTCTCGCTGGCAGGTGTACAGCCATCAGCGTTACACAGGTGCACATCCAGCTCGTATTGGCCGCCGGTATCCACTTGCAAGATGACAGAGCCGGTCTGACTGGCCCCACTGCTACTGAGGGCCTGCTCCTTGATGAGGGTACCGTTTAATAGGTACTTCGCTGAGGTGGCGGTGTCGCCGGAATATTTACTCCAGCTCACCGGAATCTCTGCGTAATCCTTGATGGTTATCAGGTTGCTGTAAGAGGAGGCCGTCTCATCGATCTCTATGATGGCGTAGTTGGACTCCATCCAGTCAATGCTGGCCGGCCCCGGGGCCGCGGCGAATGCGGAAGCGCTTAGTCCCAGCATTGGCAACAGGGGGAGGTAGTTTAAAGATTTTTTCATGGTTTACCTTTGTTGTTCGTGGATTTATCAGCTAAGGCTGATGCTCTCCTTTATTCCAGCCGGTACGAGCCGACGAGATACCACTCCATATTTTATGACAGCGTTGTCATTTTTATTTAAAAGACAACACCTGCCGTTCCCCAATATCACGCTGTAATTGACAGCGCTGTCATTATGTTAGGTGACTGTTAACTTGTTGTAAACACCATGCGGAATAAAACGGTGAGCGTTTTGCAACAGAGTCGTTATAATGGAGGTATTTAAGAATCAAGGAGATAGATATGAAACTCCAAACATTAGCGATGGCTTTGGCAGTGGGGTGGACGGGCTTGGCATCAGCCGCCAGTAACGGCACTATGTATGGCCTGGCCGCAGCCAGTTATAACGATGCCGACGCGGGACAGGCGGCTGAAAAAGGCATGGGCTACGGTATCGCCTTTGGTTATGAATTTCACCGACAGTGGTATGTCGAAGCGGGTTATCAGCAGTTATTGGATGAACCTGCGGAAAATGTGCTGACCATTGCCGATACCAGCGCAGAGTTACCTCAGGGGGTTGAAGCCGGTGGTGCCTTTGTGGCTCTGTTAGGTAAAGCCTCCTCAACGCATGGCACGTTGTTTTATCGGCTGGGCGTCATGGCTCTGGATCATCAGTCAAGCTACTATGCGAGTGTCGATGATGGCTGTGCCGAGGGCGCCGACAGTGGTGTCAGCGTTCAGACCCTAACTCAGTGTATGGTGGACGACACCTCGGCTGCTGGTCTGGCGGGTTTAGGCTTTGATTTTTACCTGACTCCGAATTGGTCGCTCAGAACAGAGTATCAATATGTACGCGGAGAAGATGATTTTGAGAGCCATGGTGGCCTGATTGGCGTGAAATATCACTTCTGACCTATAGCCAGCGCTGAATATAGCGCCCCTCTGGGTCATACAGGGCGGCTTGTTTTTGAATATTAAACCGTCGCCCCCCGCGAGGGTCCTGACCTGAGCCGGCAATGTACCGCCAGTTGCCGTAATTACTGGCCGGGTCGTGGTCGATGAGCTGGTACTCAAACCACCACGCCCCCAATCGCCAATCCTGGTCCAGTTCATGGATCAGAAAAGAGGCCACATTCTGACGTCCTCGGTTGCTCATGTAACCGGTGTATAGCAGCTCTTTCATATTAGCATCCACAAAGGGCTGCCCGGTTTCGCCATTGCGCCAGCGCTCAAAAGGTTCGGTAAGCGTTAGTTCTTCAGCCGGACCGAAGAAGTTTTTGCCTTTTCTGATAGCGGTAAACGCGAAAAAATCACGCCACAGCAACTCAAAGATGAGCCAGTAAGTCGATTGGTTAGCGCCATTGCGAACCTCGTATTCCTTCACGCAGTGATAGACGCGCCGGGGACTGAGACTGCCCTGCGCCAACCAGGGGGACAGTTTGGAGGAGTCGTTGCTATTGAGCAGGCCATTGCGGGTTTCCTTGTAATGAGAAAGAGCCCCGTCAGGCCCCATGTAGTCGGCGAGTCGCTGCTGACCAGCGGTTTCGCCGCCAACCAGTGGGATAATAGAGCGTTTATCGGTGATGGCTCTTTGTTCCAGACCAATGATAGGATCTGAAGGGATATCCGGGCCACCGGGGAGACTTTCTGGCTTTTCATCGACAGGGATACTGGGCCATCGGGCTTCCACCTGTTTTCGAAAGCTGGTAAAGCTACCGGGTAATTTTTCCAGTTCCATGGGCAGTTCGGGAAGTAAACGATGCCCCTGACAAAGCCTTAAGGTTACTCTGTGGCTGAGTCGGGCGACTTGTTTCAACTCCTGATAACAGGCTGGGGCCTGAATATAAACTTGAGGTTTTTCCAGGGAGTGACATAAGGCGGTGACTACGTCCACCAAGTTGCCTTGTCTGACCACGAGCCGCTGACCCATTGAGCTAAGCTGATGATCCAGATCGGCTACGGCTTCGGCAATGAAATGAGCTCTGAACGGGCCAAGCCGGGCTAGTCCATAGCTGTCTGCACAAAGCAGCTCATCGTAAACGAACAAACAGATTAAGCGCTGACCATACTCGGCCGCTTGTCTTAAAGCGGGGTTGTCATCGAGTCTCAGGCTACCGTTAAAAATGACGATACTGTCCATTAAAACAAGTCCAGTTGGTTTGAATGCTGAGTTGGCGGGGCGCGGCGCGAGCCTTCCCGGCGCCGACTGGCGTGAGTTTTAATCACTTTCTGAGTGTGGTTAGCAGACACATGCTGGCGGTAATGCACCGCCAGCTTCTGTCTGGCTAGCCGCGCAGCGCTGCTGACCTCTACGATCGGAGCCGGGTAACAGTCTGGTGAAACATGCGCACAAAGCCAGGGTTGGTGGATGAAAGAATTACCCAGGTGGGCGAGCTCAGGTAGCCAACGGCGGATGAAATGCCCATCAGGATCCAGCCTTTGCCCCTGTTTAATCGGGTTATAAATGCGAAACGGATTCATCCCCGTGGTACCGGACTGCATCTGAATCTGAGGATAATGAATGCCGGGCTCATAATCGGTAAACAGACTCGCCAGGTATTGGGCAGGATGTTGCCAGGGGAGCCAGAGGTGGTAACTGGAAAATGCGGTTAGCATGGCTCTTAACCGGAAGGGGAGCCAGCCGGTATGCCGCAAATAGCGCATACAGGCGTCAACAAAAGGAATGCCGGTTTGACCTTCCGCCCATGCTTTAAAGCGGTCACCGTCAAAATTGTCAGTTCTTATGCCTCGTAAGTCGGGATGGATTGCGGTGCGCTCATACTCCGGTGAGGTTTCCAGCTTCTGTATAAAGTGGCAATGCCAGTGCAAACGCGACTTAAACGCCTGCAAGGTGCGTTTAGTCTCTTCTTTAAGTAGGCTTTGCCGGGTTTTGAGAACAACCTGTCTCAGGCTCAGGCACCCATAGGCCAGATATGGACTGAGCCGGGAGCTGTATTGCTGCCCTCGCGAGGGACTGGATACATCGCGCAGATAGTTTGTATGACGCTCAGCCAGAAAGCTTTCCAGTAAGCGCTCACCCGTTTGAATACCACCGAACTGCGCCGTTTTGGCGGCTAACTGATCATTGCCGGGATACGATGCATTGGCATGTTCGCTCGCTCCCGGACCGAGACGGGTCGAGCGCAGGGCTGGCATGGGGCAAGGGGCAACATCCATTACGCGGTGCCAGAACGAGTCCCAGTTATCCCGGTTAATCGGCCCACGCTTTACCGCGAACTGCTGATACTGATACCAGGGGATGGCATGTTGCTGGCACCAATGGGATACCCGTGTATCTCGTTGGTAGGTCCAGTGGTTGCCGGTTTCCTCATGGCTGTAGAGCCCGCTAATGCGGCAGTGTTGAGCGATTTTCCTGAGAGTAGCGATGATATCACCCTGGTAGAATGATAAGTGGCCGCCGTTTTTGCTAAACGCCTGCCTGAGGCTACCCAGGCTTTGCAGGATAAATCTCCATTGCCGGTAGGAAGTATCAGGCAGTTGCCAATACTCAGGCTCAAACAGATGGAAGACGACCACTGGCTTGCCTTGCTGACAGGCATGCCAAAGCGCTTGATGATCAGAGAGTCGGAGATCCCGTTTCAACCAGACCAGATTAACGTCGGTCATAACTGACTCAGTGTACCGAGATTGTGCTCGGCCCAATCGAGTATGGCCTGTTGCTCCTCGTTGGACTTCTTTTGCCACTGGCTGAGCATTAACCCCATGCGCCGGTTTTTCTCCAGACGCTCGCGGTGTCGATGAATAAAATGCCAGTACAGGGCGTTGTAGGGGCAGGCGTCGGGACCGGTCATCCGGGTGGGCTTGTAGCGGCAGTGCTGACAATGGTTGCCCATCTTGTGGATGTAGCGACCACTGGCGGCGTAGGGTTTGCTGGCCAGTAAGCCACCGTCCCCATACAGTGCCATGCCAAGGGTGTTGGGCAGCTCCACCCACTCAAAAGCGTCGATATAGACAGCCAGATACCACTGACACACCGCTTTAACGTCCAGCCCCGCCAGTAGGGCAAAGTTACCGATCACCATCAGGCGTTGAATATGATGGGCGTAGGCGCTTTCCAGCGAGGACTGAATCGCTTTTTGCAGGCAACGCATTTGTGTGTTGCCGCTCCAAAACCAGTCGGGCAAGGCTCGTGTAGCCCGCAGTGCATTGCGATCGGCATAATCCTTACCCTGCCACCAGTAAATACCGCGAACATATTCACGCCAGCCCAGAATCTGGCGGATAAAACCTTCAACGGCATTTAGCGGAGCCTTGCCCTCGTAGTAGGCTCGTTCCGCAGCCTGGCAGACCGCCATCGGGTTGAGCTGGCCCAGGTTAATGTAGGCGGATAACAAGCTGTGATAGAGCTTTGAGTTCTTGTCTGACAGGGCGTCCTGATAGGCGCCAAACTCGGGCAATCGATGTTCAATAAAGTCTTGTAGTGCTTGTTCCGCCTGTTTGGTAGTGACGGCAAAGTCGAAGTGTTTTAGCTGGCCGGGGAAATCGGCAAAGCGCTCTTCAACCAGTTCCAGCACGTTTTGAGTGCTGCTATCAATGGGAAAGGTAATGGGGGGTGGCGGTGTTTTGTTGGCGTCCCAGGGCTCGCGATTGTGTTTATCAAAATTATACTGTCCCCCTTCCGGTTCACCGCCTTGCATCAACAAGCCGGTTTTCTGGCGAGCCCAGCGGTAAAAGTGCTCCATCCTTGGGGCCTTTCGGCCACCAAACCAGTCCTGCATTTGACGGACTGAAAAGAAGAAGTGAGACGCTGGGTGTATCTTTACCTCAATGGACCAGGACTGCTGCCAATGCAGGAACTGCTCTTGCAGGCGATGTTCTCCCGCCTCGATCAGGTGCAGGCTCTGGTACGTCTTTTCCGATAGCTGCTTTTCCAGTAACTGCTTGAAATCGGCACACCAACCTTCAGTGTCTTCGTAAGGGTAGTAGCTGACCTTAAAGCCGCGCTGCTTTAGCTCATCGGCAAAGTGACGCATGGCAGAAAATATTAACGCGATCTTAAGCTTGTTATGTGGCACATAATGGGTTTCGGAGACCAACTCAGCCATAATGATGGTGTCCTGAACCGTGTCCAGCGACTGAAATATGGGGTGGTGGTGATCGAGTTGGTCACCCAGCAGCAATAAGAGTTGTGACATGGCGCCATTGGCATTGAATCCATTTGTCATTAATAGAGCCGGACAGCGGGTTTAGATCAGAGAGTCGGGAGAAACGACTATAACGCCACTCGTTGGAAACATCGCTCCAGCCCTCTGGGCTTGAGGCCAGCAATGCTTCAGTCTGGGTGATTTGTGCCTTGATTGCGGTATTTTTCGTATTCACCAGAAACGAACATGAACGTTCAACAGAGCCAGGAGAGACAATGAAGAACGAATTAGACAGTCGATTTGTGCTGTCGGTGTTTGAGAAAATCCGCCAGCATGGGGTAGATGAGAACAACGTCTACCGTCTGGAAGGGGTGGAGGCCTATACCGATATGGACGGTTACACGGTGTTTATTGAAGATGCTCAGGTAGCTCTGCGGTTTGGTTTTCATAATCAGTATCACTACGAGTATGACAAAAGTGAACACCGTGAGCAGTTTGAGAAAAAGCTCAAATATATCAACGAGCACTACGATTAATGGTGACGCGCTACCGTGATCGCTATTGGCGTTAAACCACAAAATAGTATATTGAGAAGTAGTGGCAGCTACAGCCTGCGACGACAAACAGGTGCCAGATAGCATGAGTGTACTGATATTTTTTGGCTACGTAGAATAACACGCCAATACTAAAGCAGAGGCCCCCCGCGACCAGCAGCCAGAGTCCGCCGCCTGGCAGGGACTGGTAAAGGGGATAAATGAAAGCAATGGCGAGCCACCCCATGACCAGGTACAGCATCACAGACAGCTTGGGAAAGCGGTGACGGGCCAGCCATTTGAACAGCACACCGGCCAAGGCGATGCTCCAGATAAGGGCCGTGCCGAAAATACCCAGAGTTCCCCCGACGCTTACCAGCATAAAAGGGGTGTAAGTGCCGGCAATCAGCAAATAGATGGCGCTGTGATCGAATAACTTTAACCAGCCTTTGAGATCATGGTGAGTGACGGCGTGGTAGATGGTGGACGTTAAAAACATCAGTAGCAGAGAGCCGCCATAGATGGCCGAGGAAGTCACGCTGACCACGCTATCGCTGCGCAGCAATAAAAACACCAGGCCGACAATCGCAGTAATAAAACCCAGCCCGTGACTCAGGCTGTTCAATACTTCCTCTTTGATGCTGTAAGGACGTTTTAAATCCTGATTCATTATCTGCTGGTCTCCAGTTTCCACAGGTGACAGTATATAGGGCTAAGCAGGGCTTCGAAAGCTATGTCCACCGTAAACCCTAAATGAATCTGTAATAGATATATAACGAGAGAAGGTATGTCCGACGACTGGTATCTGTACATTGTCGAAAACAGGCTGGGCCAATGGTATACCGGCATTACCACGGACGTTGAAAGGCGTATTCGGCAGCACTCGGAAGGCAAAGGCGCCAGGGCGCTTAGGGGCAAGGCACCGTTAACACTGCGCTTTAGTCAACGAGTGGGAACGAAAAGCGAAGCCGCCCGACTGGAGTACACCGTTAAACGTTGGGCTAAACAACGCAAACAGCAACTGGTGGACGGGCAGACTCAACTGTCGTCCTGACGCCCCCGGCCGAGGTTATCCATCTTCTGGTGCAACTGTTCCAGCGACTGCTGCATGTGCTTGAGATCTTGCTGTAGCTCGTTGATGCGCTGGTTTTGCACCGCAAGCTGGTCCTTCTCTTCTGGTGTAATAAAGTAGGACGCAATATAACCGGAAATCACCCCGAACAGACTTACGCCACTGAGGATCAGTAGCATACTGACCACGCGCCCGGCGGTGGTCACTGGGTAATAATCGCCATAGCCGACGGTAGAGATGGTCACCAAAGACCACCAGATAGCATCTTCCGGCGTTTTGATATTGGAGGCCGGGATGTCGTACTCCAGTAAGTAAATGGCCAAACCGGCAGCACCTATCAGTAACACCAGCACCACCATCATGGTAGCCAGAGTGGTTTGGATACGGTTTCGCAACGAGGGGAGTACCACCTGCTTAGTCATTTTAAGCAGGCGGATCACCCTTAACACTTGCAGAAAACGGGCGATACGCAAAGGCTCAATCAGTGGAATACTGGCGACGAAGTCTATCCAGTGGTGTTTGAAATAGGCTTTCTTGTCCTGGCTGCTCAGCAGGTGATAGAAAAAATGACTCAGAAACAGCAAACATATCAGCGTGTCGATAAACAGCAGGTAACGCTTTACCTCTGCCGAGAGTGGGAGCAGCAGGTAAACCACCACAACCGCCACGGCTACTACCGACAGGATCATCATGCCGACGTCAAAGGGGTTCAGGTGGGGGCGTAATTGATGACTCATGCGATCAAGCCGCTCAAAATCAGCGCCATGCCGATGGTCAGACTGGCATCAATGCTGGCGACTCCCACATTATGCTGATGATCCACCTCCTTAGCGCAGTCTATGCCCCTGAGAATGAAGGCTTTGGTCAGTCGTGACAGCATCACCGTCAGTAAAGTGAACAATACCCCAACACCGAGCCAGACCAACAGGTTGGTGATATAAGCCTGACCCTGATAGGTCAACATATGACTGGCGGCAGTGGCGGCAAAGGCGGTGCCAATTAAGTAGCCCCCATGTTGCACGGCTAAGGCTAACTGACCGAGCACCAGAGTATCCTGCATGGAGTCATTTTGATTATCTCGGGCAAAACGTCGTTCCATCAGGCGGGTGGTGACCAGCATCACTGCCAGAGCGATCACAAAGCCGGTAATAATGGCGATGCCACTATTGATATTAAAACCTTCGCTCCACAACAAGACACTGCGGATGATCAGCGCCGTGGCCAGAGAGCTGGCGGCGTCGACCAGGGCGACACTGATGTTTTTCTTCAGGATTTCGTCACGTTTGTTAAATCGGTTCAGGATCAGGCGATCGTGTGCCCAGCGCCCAACTTTTATCAGCACGAAGCCCACCAGACCATAGACCAGCATCTGCATGGCCCGGCTCAGGTAATCATCTCCAGACGCTCTCTCTGCTGCGCTCCACAGCACGATGCTGAGTGCCAACAGGCTACCGGCGATACTGATGCCATAAGCAAAGTTATCTTTACCGGCGAGTTGATCATCGGAATCAATGGAAGACCATAGCTCATAAGCCCAGCGCATCAGCGCCAGCAGCGCAATGGCAATCACTACATCCAGCCCTAAATACAGCAGGGTCTGGTGATCCAGCATTGAGCGTAACTGCTCTAAATTCATACAATGGCATTCACTTAGCGAGTTCTGGGCCTATTTTGGGCACTATTGTGGCCTAGCGCAAGGACAAGGCGACCGGAGGGCTTGCCAAAGTCTCAGGTACTGGCAAACTGCGGCTAAGCGCATTGAGCAAAAGGCTAAGTTATGTCCCAAAATCACGCCTTACCCCCCCCTCTCGCCAAAACGGCGGATAAATATTGGCAACGTCTGCGAGAACAGGATACTGCGCCAGAGGAACTGGAGAAGCATCAGACCTGGCTCTGGCCGGTACTGGGGCTGAGTGACTTTGTTTGTCGTGCCCTGACTCAGTATCCTCAGTGGATCAACTGGTTGGCCAACGAGCGCCATACTGCCGTGCGCTATCGCGAGCATCTCAAAGCGCAGTTACAGGAGGTAACCTCCGAAGATGAACTGATGCCGGTTCTGCGTCGCTACCGTCAGCAGCAGATGTTGCGACTGGCGGTATTGGATCTTCGCAATGAGCAGGATATCGACACATCGTTAAAGCAGGTGTCCGAGTTGGCGGATGCACTGATTAACGAAGCTTACCAATGGCTGTATCACAAACTCGGTGAACGTTTTGGTACGCCGATGTACGAAGGTCAGGCGCAGCCAATGTTGATTCTGGGGATGGGCAAACTGGGGGGCCACGAGCTGAATTTTTCCTCCGATATCGATCTTATCTTCTGCTACCCAGAGTTGGGCGAAACTGAGGGCGGTAAAAAGTGTATCGAAAATCAGGTGTTCTTTACCAAGCTGGGACAAAAGCTCATCAATGCTCTGAATCAGATCACCGTCGACGGCCAGGTATTCCGGGTGGACATGCGCCTCAGGCCTTTTGGCGATAGCGGCCCACTGGTGATGCATTTTGCAGCACTCGAGGATTACTATCAGGAGCAAGGGCGAGAGTGGGAGCGCTATGCCATGGTCAAAGCCAGGGTGATCAATCCGGACAAGGTTTATGCAGCTCAGTTACAGCAGATCCTGCGCCCCTTCGTATATCGCCGTTACATTGACTACAGTGCCATCGACGCCTTACGTAATATGAAACGTCTGATCCGCAAGGAAGTGCGCCGCCGCAGCCTCACCGACAATATCAAGCTGGGTGCAGGCGGTATTCGTGAGGTGGAGTTTATTGCTCAGACTTTTCAGTTGATTCGCGGTGGCCGCGAGCAGGCACTACAAACGCCCAATCTTTATCAGGTGTTGGCCGCGCTCAGAGAGCTGGAAGTGTTGCCGGAACAGGAACTGACGGATCTTGAAACGGACTATCGCTTTTTGCGCAAGGTAGAACACTGTTTGCAGCAGTTTGACGACCAGCAAACTCAGGCCTTGCCGGAAGACGAACATGACCAGGCCAGGTTGGCGTGGGTGATGGAAGAGGAAAGTTATGACCAGTTGTACCGCCGCATCGGCGACGCGATGGAACGGATCCATGATTATTTCAACGGTCTGATAGGAGAAGATGAAGAGCATCAGGAGCCGGAGGCGCACAGCGACTGGCAGGATCTTTGGGAACTGTCACTGACCGACGAGGAAGCGCTGGCCCTGCTCAGCCAGAATTTGTCCGAGGCAGTGGCAGAGGAGCTCTGGCAACAGCTTAAGACCTTTGCCACTGAGCAGGAGCAGCGTTCCATGGGTAAGCGGGGCAGGGAAACTCTGGATAAGCTGATGCCGCTGCTGTTACAGCTGACCTTTGAAAACCAGCCAGAGCATAGTGGGGAATTATTAGGCCGACTGCTGATGGTGGTCCAGGCGGTCAGCCGCCGCACCACCTATCTGGAATTGTTGCGCGAGAATAAAGGGGCGCTGGAACAGTTGATTCGACTGTGTCATGCCAGTCCCTGGATTGCTGAGCAGATTCGTAGCTTTCCTATTTTATTGGATGAGTTACTCAACCCACAGCAGCTTTATGAGTTAAATCAGCCCGGTGAATACGAAGATGAGCTACGCCGCTATATGCTGCGCATTCCCGAGGACGATCTTGAAGCGCAGATGGAAGCCCTGCGTCAGTTTAAACTTAGCCAGCAACTTAAGGTGGCGGCGGCCGATGTTACCGGTGTGTTACCGGTGATGCGGGTCAGCGACCATCTGACCAACTTGGCCGAAGCGGTAGTTCGGGAAGTGGTGCATCTGGCCTGGCTACAAATGGAACAAAAATACGGCCGCCCTCAGGGGATAGAGCCAACAGAAACCGGATTGGGTGTTATTGCCTACGGGAAAATGGGCGGCATTGAGCTGGGCTATGGCTCAGACCTGGATCTGGTGTTTATCCACAATTGCGATAGCCACGGCGATACAGATGGGCCCAAGGCTATTGATTCTAAGCAGTTTTATATCAAGTTGGCGCAAAGGATTATGCACCTGTTTACCACTAAGACGGCGTCGGGCGATCTGTATGATATCGACCTCAGGCTCAGGCCCGCTGGACAATCCGGGCTGTTGGTCTGTCATATCGGCGGTTTCGAGGAGTATCAATTTAATGATGCCTGGACCTGGGAGCATCAGGCGTTGACCCGTAGCCGTTTTATTTTTGGTGACCGCGAGGTGCGTGATGAATTCCAGCGCATTCGTCAGGCCGTGCTCTGTTGCCCCCGGGACTGGCTGACATTGAGAGAGGATGTGGCTGGCATGCGGGAGAAGATGCGCCGTCACCTGACTCGCCAGGGTGAGGGGTTTGACCTGAAGCAGGATCCGGGAGGCATCGCCGATATCGAATTTTTAGTGCAATACTGGGTGTTGCAGGAAAGTCATCACCACCCCAAACTGTGTGACTATTCAGATAACGTACGTTTGCTGGAAACCCTGGCACAGAGCGGGGTAATTGACAGCGATACGGCCACCATGCTGACCGAGGCCTATCTTGCCTATCGTAATGCGGGTCATCATTACACATTGGCGCGCTTACCTTCGGTAGACGACCAGCATCGGTTCGATCAACAACGGCAGCAAGTTCGGCGTGTCTGGCAGCAGGTGTTTCCCGATTTTATGCCGGACTCAGCAAACTAGTTGTTGTCGGTGGGCTGGCAATTTTGTCGTAAATAGCTGTTGTACTGGTTAGTCAGTACCAGTGAGCGCTGCGCGGGACAAAAATAGCCGCGCACTTCGCCGCTAAAATTGGTATTAATGGCCTTGGCCACCTTATTGACCGCTTCCAGAATACTGCCTTCCATTTGGAAGTGGTCTTTTATTACAAAGTCCTTAGGCAGCTCCCAAATTACCTGCATGCCTTCTTCCTGAGCGTGTGCGGCAAGTGCTTCTCTTAGAGTCATGCCCGCCTTAAAGGTACGATATCTGAGCTCGCCTTCCCAATCTTCGGAAACGGGCATGGCTTGACTCTCCATTTCCATCAGGCGGTCACCGAGCGGTACTTCTTCGGTTTCGACCTCGAGTACAAAATCGCTGGGTAGGCTGTCATCCCGATTGGCACCTTCGGAACGATAGTTGGAATAAAACTCGCTAAAGCCAGCGGCAGGGTCTTTATTCACTCGGTTGTGAGACGGCGCGAACAGATCCTGCAACACAATAAAGGCCAGGGCCACTGCAATCACCGCGGCGATAATCATCAGCTGTTTTAACCAAAATTTACTGGAGGCGTTATTCTTACTACCCATAATCTCGTCTCATCAGGCTTACTGATACAAAGACTGTGGCTCTTCAGGAGGCCGAGTCTTAAATCTCTTGTGCATCCACAAATACTGTTCTGGGGCTTCCAGAACCATCTTTTCTATTTGGCCGTTCAGGCGTATCAGGTCGGCCCTGTCATCGCCAGATGGAAAGTTTTCCAACCCTGGTAACACCCGGATTTCATAACCTTTATCGGTGCGTAACGGCAGCAGAAATACTGTCTCACAATCGGCCTGTTTGGCAAAGAGTAAGGTGCCGGTAGTGGTGGCGGTTTTTTTGACCCCAAAGAAGGGCACAAATTCACAGCGACGAGGTCCATAGTCCTGATCCGGCAGGTAGGCACAGACTTCGCCGTCATTCAGGGCCTGGATCATCTCCCGCACGCCTTTCTTATGAATCATGTATTTGTTGGCGCGGGAGCGGCCCCGGAACTGAAAGTACTCCATCAACGGGTTGTTGTGCATGCGATAAAACACCACCGAAGGTTGCTGAAGGCCAAGGATGGTGCAGTTTAGCTCGATATTCATATTATGAATGGCGATCGCGAGTATTCCCTTGCCTTGTTTTTGGATACGCTGAATATGCTCCAGACCGGTGATCTTGCCGTGTTTCCTCAGTCGCCACTGTGGCCACCACCAACCCATACCAGCCTCAAACAGTGCCATGCCGGCATTGTCGAAATTGGCTCTGAGCAGACGCTGGCGCTCAGTCTCTGTCATATTCGGGAAAGCCAGTTCCAGATTTCGCTCAGCCACCTTACGACGGGACTTCAGCAGACGGAAAAACAGCCTGCCAATGCCTTTGCCCATTCCCATCTGAAGAGGATAGGGCAGCCAGGAGATACCGTATAGCAGGGCGACGCTAAACCAGGTTCCCCAGTATCTGGGGTGCAGAAAAGCCAGTTGGAATTGGGGTTGTTGTATATGCAATGTGAAAATCCCGGCGACAAGAGTGTGCGGATTCTAGCGTAAATCTTCCCTCAGTTGGAATCTAACTGGTCGGGCAGGTATTCGGCGGCACTTTGCCAGCGCCATTCCTGTTATCAGTGGTTATGGTAAACTCGGACCAACACAGATCAGCTCATAAACATCATTATGTCGTTACCCGATTTTTCTCGCGCCCGAGTTTTAGTGGTTGGGGATATTATGCTGGACCGGTACTGGTCCGGTCCCACCGGACGGGTGTCTCCAGAGGCACCGGTGCCAGTGGTCAACATTCATCAGCAGGAAGACCGGCCAGGCGGCGCGGCTAACGTGGCCTTGAACTTAGCTGCGCTTGGGGCTCAGGTGACGTTATCCGGGCTTACCGGTGATGATGCCAGCGCCGATGATCTTGAGCGGCGTTTAAATGGCGTCGGGGTAGACTGCCTGTTTGAGCGACAACCCAAGCTGGAAACCATCACCAAGCTGCGGGTGCTGAGCCGTCACCAACAGTTGATTCGCCTCGACTTCGAACAGGATTTCTCCCAGGCCGATAAGTCAGCCTTGGAACAACGGATAAAGGCCGCATTGGCTGAGCACGACATGCTGCTGTTGTCCGACTACAACAAGGGGACGCTAAGCCAGGCTCAGAGCCTGATTCGGATGGCTAAAGAGGCTGGGTGTACCGTTGTAGTGGATCCCAAAGGCACGGATTACGCCCGTTATCAGGGCGCCGACCTGCTTACTCCTAATATGCATGAATTCAGTCTGATTCAGGGGGAGGTTACCGACGAGGCAGATTTAATTAACAAGGCTCACGAGCTGATCGAGCGTCTGTCTTTGCAGGGGCTTTTGGTGACCCGTTCGGAGCAGGGAATGACGCTGGTGGGACCGGTAGAGGGGGAATTGCATCTGCCAGCCAAGGCCAAGGAAGTGTACGATGTCACCGGCGCAGGTGATACGGTGATTGCCACCCTGGCAGCCGCCCGTGCGGCAGGTTGTGACTGGCCTCAGTCCTGTTCGCTGGCCAATGCAGCGGCCAGCATAGTAGTGGGTAAGCTGGGCACTTCGACGGTCAGCGTTTCCGAGCTGGCGGAGGTATTCAGTGAGCAGCAGAGTCTGGATCATGGTGTGGTCAGCGAAGAGCAGTTGAAGATGGCGTTGAAAGCGGCCCGTGCACGGGGGGAGAGACTGGTGATGACCAATGGGTGCTTCGATATTTTACACGCCGGTCATGTATCTTATCTGCAAGCGGCCCGGCAGCAAGGAGATCGTCTGATCGTGGCGGTCAATAGTGACGCTTCTGTAACCCGTCTTAAGGGACCCGGGAGGCCGGTGAACAGCTGTGAACGACGTATGTCGGTGTTGGCCGGATTGGCCTCGGTGGACTGGGTGGTGCCGTTCGGTGAGGATACTCCGCAGCGACTGATCGCCGAGTTGTTGCCCGATGTGCTGGTGAAAGGAGGAGACTATCGACCGGAGGAGATCGCCGGTAGTAAAGAGGTTTGGGCCAACGGCGGCGAGGTGAAAGTGCTTAACTTTGAAGATGGAGTGTCTACCACCGGAATTATTGACCGGATTCGCCAGAGAGACGACTGATTCCGTTAATTAACTCAGATTGGAATAGTCTATCGCAAAAATCCTCTGGAAATGGAATAAGGGTCAAGTCACAATGGCACCATTATAACAATGATAAAAGGAAGACACTGTGTCTGATTGGTTAACGGTTATCCCGCCCATTTTGGCCATTGTGGTGGTCTTTTGGCGTAAAGAAGTCATTTTAGCGCTGGTGGTGGCGCTGTTTAGTTCCGAGTTACTTTTGCTGCTGGCAGAGCAGTCGACGACGGCCGCACTGGCGCAGAGTCCTTTGATGACCATTGAACGGGTTATCGCGGTATTCCAGTCGCCGGGGAGTACCCGCCTTCTGATCTTCTCACTGATGGTGGGAGCCCTGCTGGCCTATATGCGTCACTCAGGTGGGGTAACGGCGTTGGTGGAAAAGCTGGTTAACAGGGGCGTGGCGAAAAACCAGCGTCAGGTTGGCCTGTTGTCGTTTTTCACTGGTGTGGTGGTGTTTATTGAGTCGAACCTCAGCGTGCTGACCGCCGGTATCCTGTCTCGCGGCTTGTACGATAAGTTTAAGATGAGTCGCGCTCGTCTGGCGTATGTCATCGACAGTACCAGCGCACCTATCTGTATCCTTATTCTGCTGAACGGTTGGGGCGCTTATGTGCTGGGGTTGGTCGGTAACTACCAGACCGAGCAAACGGCGGCCGCCATTCTGATAGGCACTATCCCGTTAAATTTCTATGCCCTCATTACCCTGGCGGTCGTCTTGTTTACCGTGATTACCGGAAAAACCTTCGGCCCCATGAAAGAATCCGAACAGGCGCTGAACAAGGCGGCTAATCACACGGAAATCGATTATCCCGCATCGAAAGCCCGCTTTATGGTGCTGCCGGTGATTACTCTGGTGCTGGGCATGATCGGCTTTATGTTGTGGACCGGTGATGGCAACCTGACCGATGGCGATGGCTCAAAGTCCGTGCTCTATGCCACGGTATTAGCCTGTGTGGTCAGCTATATAATGATGGTCGGCTCGCGTCGCTTTAAGCATCAGGAAATGGTTAAGGTGGGGTTTGAGGGCATGGGCGAGTTGCTACCACTGGTGGCGATCCTGCTGTTCTCTTTGTCACTGGGCAATAGCCTGGGGGCACTAGGTACCGGAGACTTTATTGCCGGTATTGTGGCCGAATCCTTACCGCTGTTTATCGTTCCGGCCTTGTTATTCCTGGCCGGAGCGCTGATTTCTTTTACTACGGGCACCTCCTGGGGCACTTTTGCCATCCTGATCCCGATTGGCATGCCAATGGTAGTGAATTTAGGCTTACCGCCATCACTGGTGCTAGCGGCGATTCTCGGGGGAGGGGTGTTTGGTGATCATTGTTCACCCATTTCCGATACCACCGCAGTATCGAGCCTTGCGTCCGGCTGTGACCTGCTGGAACACGTCAAGACACAGCTGCCCTATGCACTATCTTGTGGCGCCTTAACCCTGGTGGCGTATATCGTTGTTGGGGCGATGTGGATATAGATTGCCTTTGAGGTGTAGGTAAACGAAAGGAGATTAGGATGAAAAGATGGGGACTACTGGCGCTGGCATTAAGCTTTAATGCTACGGCCCATAAGCCGATGCCGGATGATTTTGTGGATATGACTCAGGCTCTGCCTGAAGCCATATACGATATTCGCTATTTTACCGATAATAATTTTGTCGGTGAGCCAGTGGATGCCTATCTGGCCCCTAAGTGCCTACTGCAACAAAAGGCCGCTGAGGCCCTTAAAAAGGTCAGCAGCGCGGCTGAGCAGCAAGGCTATAAGCTAAAGATTTTTGACTGCTATCGACCACAGACAGCGGTGGCGCATTTTATGCGCTGGGCGCAGGATCTGGAAGATACCAGCACTAAGGCCGAGTACTATCCCAACTTGCCGAAAAGCGAGTTGGTGGGAGAATATATCGCCGAGAAGTCCGGCCATAGCCGGGGGGCGACTGTGGATCTCACCCTGGTCAAACAAGGGAAGGATGGCCAGTGGCAGGAGCTGGATATGGGCTCGCCCTTCGATATGTTCGACACCCTGTCGAACACCATGGATGAGCGGGTGAGCACCGAGCAAAGAGCCAATCGACTCAGGCTAAAGGCCCTGATGGAAGCCGGGGGGTTTAAAAATTACAGCAAGGAATGGTGGCATTACTATCTGGTTCCGCAGCCATACAGCGATACCTACTTCGACTTTCCGGTGAAGTAGCCCGAACGAAGATATAGCCAAGCCAGGTCTCCCAGACCCTGTGCGGCAGGGATGCCGCTCAGAAGCCTACAAGGAAGTATTCACGGTGAGTCTGGGAAGCCTGGCTTAGTTATGTCTGGGGGATGACTCTATGACTAAGAGTCATCGCTGAGTACCAATCAGGCGTTACCCCTCAATGGGGGTTAATCCGCTGATCTGCTCAATGCCCAGACCGGGTTTGTCGGCAATGGTGATATCCGGGCCGTTGAATTTGACTCCGCCGGTGACCGGATCGTGAGTACATAGTGACGGACCGTCCAAATCCACCTTGGTAATGATGTGAGAGCGGGCTACCGCCAGATGCACTGCGGCACAGACGCTGATGCTGGTTTCCAGCATACAGCCGATCATGCAGGGAATGTTGTGCAGTTCGGCGATATCGGCGATCTTGAGGGCATTGGAGATGCCTCCCGTCTTCATCAGCTTAATATTGATAATGTCGGCGGCGCGCATTTGGATGAGCTGCAAGGCCTCTTTCGGGCCAAAGGTGCTCTCATCGGCCATTACCGGCGTGTGGACCCGTTCGGTGACATACTTCATGCCCTCAAGGTCATAGCCTTTAACGGGTTGCTCTACCAGTTCCAGCTGCACACCGGCGTTTTCCAGTTTGGATAGGGCAAACACCGCTTCTTTGGCTGTCCAGCCCTGATTGGCATCCAGTCTGAGCAGGGCCTTGCCTTCCACGGCTGCGTAGATAGCTTTGACCCGCTCAATGTCCACGCCGATGTCTTTGCCTACCTTGATCTTTAGTGTCTCAAAGCCCTGTTCTACGGCATTAATACTGTCCTGCACCATCTTGTCGATGTAATCGACGCTGATGGTGATATCGGTAGAAATCGTCGGCTCGCCGCCGCCCAGGATTTTATAAAGCGGAGCCTTGTAGTGCTGGGCAAAGAGATCGTAAATGGCGATCTCCAGAGCCGCCTTAGCGCTGCTGTTGTTGACGATGGCATTTTGAATAATGTGGATAAGATCGTTGAGATCCTCGATACTGCGGCCAATCAGCTTCGGCTTCATGGTGGTGGTGATGGCGCCGATGATGGACTCATGGGTATCACCGGTGATCACGGCAGTGGCGGGAGCCTCGCCATAGCCGATAGCCCCGGAGTCGGTTTCCACCATCACGATCACATCTTCAATACTATCCACCCGTCGAAGAGCAGTCTTAAAGGGCGTTCTGAGAGGAACACTCAATTTGGCAAATTTAATGTCAGTAATTTTCATTGTGAACCTCAACGAACAGATTTAATCGTGTAAATGGCATCCAGGTAGCTCCTGGACTCGGACAGATGCATAGGCAATAAAGGGGTGACGGATACGCCATTGAGAGTCCCGTCATCGTAGTACTCACCCTCGCTGGTTTTGTAGGCCATTCCGTGGACATCGTGAATCACATAGGGCTGGCCCTGCCACTCACCTATATACATCACCACGTGGCCAGGAATGTAAACAAGGTCGCCGATATCCAGCTCCTTAATGACTTTCAGTTTGTCAGCATTGGGACTGTTGTCATCAAACCGGTGATTGATGCCGTAAGCGCCTTCGCCCTGCTGGGTGGAGTTACGGGGCATCAGGATACCAAAGGTACGGTAAACCTCTGACACAAAGCCGGTGCAATCACGGGCGTTATAGTCGTGGCCCCAACCATAGCGTTCGCCAAGGAACTTAAAGCCTTGCTTGATGATGTTAGCCCGGGTAAAGGGCAAATAACCTTTGTGAATGTCCTGGTTACGGCTGATCAGCGCCGGTTTAATGCTCAGGCTGCCGTCCTCTTCCCGATAGGGTAATTCCACCACGTGACTGGCGTAGGGATTTTGCCCATAAAGGTTATGGTCCACGTCCTCGTTAGTGAGCAATGGCAGTCGTACACCCATATCCAGCTGTTTTTCGGACAGCTGGGGTAACTCAGGGTTAAAGTTGGTAAATACCTTGGCGCCGGTAACTATGGCGAAGGGTTTCTTATTACGGTAGGCCAGCACCTGCTTTTTACTGCCAATGGCCACATCTTTGGCAGGGAGCCAGGCCAGGTAATGATAGGCGCGAGCCAGGTGCCACAGACCGTCTTTACTGGTATGCAGAATTGCTACGGCATCGCCGGGGAATAGTCCTGTCTCAATGAAACGGTCGATGTCCAGATCCATATCACTGCTGTAGGCTTTGTCGGCAGAAGGGAAGCGACGCATATGGGTGCGTTCGGTAACTAGCCCAAATTGAACAGGGTTGGTCTTATTTAAACCTTCACGATTCAGGTTACTCAGGTATTTTTGATAGAGCTGGTCGGAGAGCGGTGTACCGTCCGCGTAGAAACGATCCCATTTAGGGATACTGCTGGTTTGTTGTATTTTTTCCAGCAACTGTTCGTCAGTGTAGTTCTCGGGCAGTGCGGCCAGGTTGGCAAGCTCATTCTGAACCTGAAAGGTATTCTGGTTCAATGTTTGGATTTGTTGCTGAGAGAGCAGGGTTTGATTCGGCTGAGACTGTTCATCGAGCCAAAACTCAGGCGTCAGATGAGTAGGTCCGATGCCGATGACATTGTTACCTGAGGCTGTATTAGCCCAAGTACAAAATGACAACCCCATGGCGCAGGCCGCCAACAGACCAAGTAACCGTTTAACTTGCTGCATTCAATAAACTCCCGGTTAGATGCTTCATTGCTTGATAGAGCAGTTCGCTAATAATAAGCGATTCCATCCTTGTTGTATTGTCATGGAATATTATTTCATAATCAAAAAATAATCATAATAAATTATTTACACTCTGGTAATAATTGCTTATCTTTTGAGCCCTAAAACAAAAATATCACGCTGGCGCGCATAACAAACTCAACCAACGCGCACTGCTGCTGCCAACTTTAGTACGCAGCAAACAGCCTGCACTTCAACAAGTAGAGGAAAACGATAATGAAATCGAACGCATTTCGACGCTCTCTGATCAGCCTGGCATTGACCGGTGCTTTGGGGCTATCAGCAGGAACCGCCATGGCCGCGAATAATGATGGCTCACTGACTGGTACGGTGTCTGAAGGTGGTGCCACTATTACGCTCATTAATGAAAAGAATGGCATGACTCGTACTATTACCGCTGATGCGGATGGTAACTTCCGCTTTCCGCGATTACCGATTGGTACTTATGACGTTAAGGCTTCAAAAGAAGGGTATAACACCGCCAAAGCCGATGACGTTAAGGTCTCCATCGGTAAGCAGAGCGATGTCACTTTAACTCTGGAGCAAGGAAACGTCGAGGTCATTAGTGTTACAGGCGGTCGTTACCAGATGATCGATACAGCCTCTTCAGAGACAGGCATCAACATTGATGCACTGGATTTAGAGCGTATTCCTGTGGGACGCAGTGTGGCGTCCGTGGCAAACCTGTCTACGTCGGTACAGACTGGTGGGTTCGGTGGTATCTCTTTCGGTGGTGCATCGGTGTCTCACAACGCTGTATTCATTAACGGCCTGAACGTGACGGATGTTGAACGCGGTATTGGTTTTAACTCAGTACCTTTCTCTTTCTATGAAGAGTTTCAGGTTAAGACCGGTGGTTATTCAGTTGAGTTTGGGCGCACGACGGGTGGTGTTATCAACGCGGTCACTAAGTCCGGTGGTAATGACTTTGAATTTGGTGCTGATGTTTATTACACCCCAGATGCACTGAGAGCCGAGCAAAAAAATATTTATTGGAGCAACGGTGACGTTCGCTTCAACCGCAGTGAAGATGAGTCAGACTCATACACCTTGTCACTGTCTGCAAGTGGTCCGATTATTGAAGATACCTTATTCTTCTATGCCATGTACGAGCCGAGAAATGTCGACTCAACCGATATCGGAGGTCAGCAAAACGAGGATCGTGATGAGAGTGAAGATGATTCTGGCTTCTGGGGCGCGAAGCTAGATTGGCAAATCAGTGATGACCATCTAATGGAATTGCTTGCTTTTTCCGATGAGCAGGAAACACTGACGGATGTCTATCGTGATGGCGAGTTCCAAAGTACGGATTTCTTCTCAACGGGTGGCACCAACTACTCACTAACGTATACCGCCTATTTGACTGACAACTTTACGGCCAAGGCCTTAGTGGGTCAGAGTGAATTCGAATACAGCTACGGAGGCTCCACAGACCCGTTCTGTAATCGCGTATTTGACACCCGTAATGACCTGAATGAGCACATTGGCTGCTCTGAAAATAGTTTGTTTGATGAGCGGGTCAGTACTCGTGACGCTTTCCGCCTGGACTTTGAATGGTTTGTGGGCGATCACCTGATTCGCTTCGGTATGGATAATGAAGACCGTGAGACAGATTTCTCTCGCCGTGTGCCAGGTCCGGATTATCAGCGCTATACCCTGCATGATGTCACGCCTGGAACGGTGTTCGATGGCGTTTTGATTCCAGACGGGGTTACTCAGGAAGCGACGGTGTATAAACGCCGCAATAAGACCATCGCTCGACAAGATACCAAAGCGGCGTATATCGAAGATGTTTGGAGCATCAACGATGATATGACTCTGACCGCTGGCCTGCGTTGGGATGCATTTAAGATGTATCAGGGCGACGGTTCTACCTTCTTTGAAATTGATGACATGATCGCACCGCGGGTTGGTTTTTCATGGGACGTGAACGGTGATGGTCAGTCTAAGTTCTTCGCCCATGCGGGACGCTATTACCAACCTATGTCTCTGGCCGTTGCTGCTCGCGCGGCCGGCAACTCCGAGTTCCGCATTTCAAACTATGTACTGGAAGGTTTGGAAACGGAAGAAGTGAACGGCTTGACCAACGTTATTCCTATCCTGGGCGAGGAGCTGGACTATGTTGATTTCAGTTCCTCTGCAGGGCTGGGGCCTGGTGATGTAGACCAGGATGTTGAAGCCACATTCCAGAACGAGTTTATTCTTGGCTACGAGATGATGCTGTCTGAGAAATGGTCGGCCGGCGTTCGGGCTATCCACCGCGACTATCGTAACGCATTCGAGGACATGTATGTCGATGTGATGCCTGGAGACCACCCTGCTTTGCCCTCTGAGTGCGGCAATATCTGGGGCTGGTTCTTTGGTAATCCGGGGCGTGACCTGCAGCTTCAGTTAGATTGTGGTAATGGTCCACAAGATGTCACCATCCCGCTGGGTGAAGCGACTGACTCCTGGAATAGCCTTTCCGGTGAGGTTATTGGCGGTGACCAACCGCGTCGGCTTTATAATGCTGTCGAGTTAGAGCTTGACCGGGCCTGGGATGATAAGTGGACCGCCAACTTTGCTTACACCTGGTCTAATAGCTACGGTAACTTCTCAGGTGGTGGTTTAGCACGCACTGGTAACGATATTCCCGGTTTCACCGAGATTGCCGACGATGTCTCTATTTTGAATACTAACTGGGGCAAGCTACCGAATCACTTACCGCATAACTTTAAAGTACGTGGTGCTTATCAGATCGATGATAACTGGCGTGTTGGTGCGGTATTCACCGCCGAGGCAGGTAAGCCTATCAATGCGGTTAGCTCATCGAACCCTTACACAGGAGCCAATGCCAACGCACAAACCCACTATCAATGTGTGAGTAATTGTAGTGACCTGGATAACGCTGAGTGGATCCACATTCCAAACGGCTTCTACGGTGATTTAGGTTGGTTCACTCGCCTTGATGTGAATGTTTCTTATGAGACAGAGGTCAATGGTGCGGATGTCCGACTGGGGCTGGATATCTTCAATTTACTGGATAGTCAGAGTGTAACCTCCGTTGTGACTGATATCGATGATGGTACTGTTGGTGATGTCGACTCTGAGTTTATGATGCCAAACGGTACTGCTTCACCCCGTTATGTGCGCCTGAGCGCATCGGTAAGGTTCTGATAAGAAAACCCTTTCCCTGGATATTAAAGCCCGCCTGGTGCGGGCTTTTTTGCGTCTTAGGGATGTTGAAATTTTAAACGTAGTTTTATGGTTATTAGTCGCAGAAAACAGAAGGTGGTCTATACTGAAATGGGTTATTCCTATATGTTAAAATATTATGAATAAAGTATTTTAAACTGAATAAATAATGTTATTTTTAGTAGTGGTGCCCAGCACTCAACCGTTATAACAATAACCAGTAGGAACATGTATTATGAAACTGAGCAGATTAACTCTCGCTTTGATGGTATCGGGTATGGCGAGTAGCGCATACGCGCAACAGGCCAATGACGATGCCATTCAAGGCGAAGAACAGAACACGCCCGCAGAGACGGTGGAAAGAGTCGAAGTCACAGGCTCCAGTATTAAGCGAGCTGGCATCGATGGCGCTTTGCCACTGACCATCATCTCAAAAGCTGATATTGACCAGGCCGGTATTACCAACGTCGACCAACTGATGTTGAACCTGAATATCGGTGCCAACTCCAATGATAACCTGGCCAGTAATGCCGGCATCGTGGGTGGTGAAGAGCGCGGTAATAACGGCGCTTCCAGCGCTAACCTGCGGGGGCAGGGCCGAGACTCTACCTTGGTATTGTTAAATGGGCGCCGCGTGGCGACCCACGGTATCCAGGGTCGAGCCGTGGACCTGAACTCTATCCCCTTTAATGCGATAGAACGTGTTGAAGTGCTTCGTGATGGTGCCTCTGCGGTTTATGGTACCGACGCCATCGGCGGGGTTATTAACTTTATCCTGAAGAAGAATTACGAGGGTGCTGAGGTTACCGCCTTTGCCGATCACACCGAAGAAGGCAGCGGTAATATCTACAAGATAAATCTGCTCGGCGGAACCGGTGACCTGTATGACGACGGCTATAACCTGATGGCAAGTGTGTCTTACAACAAGGCCGAAATTCTGCGTGGTACAGACCGCGACTTTACCAATACGTTCCAGGCTGAACGTGGCTTGTCACCGGATACCCGGGGCGCGCCTTTTGCTTCTTTGAATGACCGTTGGAACAACCCTAATGATCCGAATGGTGCTCATTACAATCTGATTGGTGATGGGTTGATTGACCCAGCCACCGGTCTTGAGCAGACCGTTTTGAATGTGTTGGCTTTACCCACGAATGACTATGAGTGTGCCGACGGCGGTGCCGGCATGGGTGATGATGCTCCGGCTCTTTGGAACCGTGAAAATGAGCAATTCAGTTGTTCCTGGGATTACCCTCGTGCGTCGGTTTTACAGCAACCCGTAGAGACCTTAAACCTGGTCAGCCGCGGTACCATGTTGTTCGACAGTGGCGATGAAATTTTCGCCGAGGTGGTCGGTTCCCATGTCACTACAAATAAAGTGTTCGAACCTAACCAGATTACGCCTTGGGCTATTCGAGGCACAGACGATGCGACCGGCCAGGATTTTGACGGTTGGTATCCCAGCACCGGGGCATCTTATGATTATGTCGCCGATCAGTTAGCGGCGTACTTTGGTGAAGACCAAATTAACCGTGGTGCTCCGATCTCTTATCGTTGGCGTTGTGTGGAGTGTGGTCCTCGTGAAATTGAAACCACCACCAAGGCCTATCGTTTATTGCTCGGCGCAGAGGGCACGCTATTTAATGACGAGTGGGACTACAAAACCGGCATTTCTTATGCCTCCAGTGAGGCGGAGTCTGAGTTAGGTTCCGGTTATCACTTTACAGCGATGCTGGCTGATGCCATCGGCAGCGGTGCCGTGAGTCCTTTCCTGTTACCCGGTGAGTCACAAACCCAGGCTGGCCTGGATGCTATCGATGCAGCTTCAGCGGAAGGTGTGGTTCTGTTTGGTGGTAAAACTACCATGCTACAAATCGATGGTTTGATCAGTGGCAGTAGCGGCTGGGAGCTGGACGGTGGCGAAGTGATGGTGGCTGCCGGCTTCGACTTCCGCCGCGAAGGTTATGAATTTAACGGTGACCGCCGTGCCGCTAACAGCCGCATGGAAATCTATGGCGCACCTTTCGATGATTCTAATGCGTTGGATGACGTCGAGCGTGACATCAAAGCCTTATTTGTCGAGGCCCTGGTTCCGATCACGTACGACTTCGAGGTGAACCTGGCGGTTCGTTATGACCGTTACGACGGCTTCGGTGGTACCACTAACCCGAAAATCTCAGCCAAATACAATGTGACTGACGACTTTATGGTTCGTGGTGCCTTCAGTACCGGTTTCCGGGTTCCTTCCTTTAACCAGTTATTTAACGGCGTTCGCGAAGAGCCCTACACAGGTCTGGACTTTGCTGACCCGGCTAACTGCCCGGGTGGGGAAGTGAACCCGAATGATCCGAATTGTGATGAGCCACTGCAGCCTACGATGATCTTCGGTGGTAAGGAAGATCTGGGACCGGAGGAGTCCGAGCAGAGCAACGTTGGCTTTGTATTTACCCCGACGGATAGTGCAACCTTCTCGGCGGACTATTGGGAAATCAAGAAAGAGGGTACGATCCAAACTCTGTCCTTCGATGAGTTGATCGATAACTTCGAATTGTTCCCCGACCGCTTCATTCGTGATGGACAAGGGAATCTGGTTTCCATCGATCGTCGTTGGTTGAACGCCGGTGAGCGCGAAACATCAGGGGTGGAAGTAAACGCCTTGTTCAACGGTGACCTGTATGGTGGCAACTGGAATATTAACTTCAACGGCAGCTACTTAATTGAGGATCGCAAGCGTATCATCCCCAGTGAGCCCTTTGGCGATAACCTGGTCGGTACTCATAGTCGCGGTAATATTCCTCTGCGCTGGAAGCACACCTTAGCCTTTACTTATACCAAAGGTGATTGGACCCATACATTGCTACAAGCATTCCGGGATAGCTATCTGGATGAAGTGCCTCCGGGCATTGAGTCTGGAACGACACGTCCTGAAGGTTGGGATCCGGTGGTCTCTAGCCACACGACCTATAACTACAGTGTGAGTTATGTGGGAATCGATCAGCTGGAACTGCAATTCGGTATCAAGAACCTGCTGGATCGTGATCCACCGTTTACCGCGCACCAGAACGACTTCTCGCCAGGTGCGGCGTTTGACCCACGGGTTGCCGATCCGAGAGGACGGGCTTATACCTTGATGGCAAGGTACACCTTCTAAGTAAGGCATAGTAAGGTTAAGCGGCGGTCATTTGACCGCCGTTTTTGTAATATAGGTCGACATGTCTAATCAGGAGAACAGTTTGTACTCAGGGGATCGACGCATTCGGAATATTGTGATTGTAGGGGGAGGCAGTGCGGGCTGGATGACGGCGGCGGCGCTGGCAAAAGTCATGGGCCATCACACCAGTATTACACTGATCGAGTCAGCTGACATTGGCACGGTCTCGGTGGGCGAAGCCACTATTCCCAATATACGAGCCTTTAACCAGTTACTGGAGCTGAATGAAGATGAGCTTCTGGCGAAAACTCAAGGTACCTTCAAGTTAGGCATTGAATTTGTCGACTGGTATGAAAAAGATCATGCCTATATGCACCCCTTTGGGCCTTATGGACAAAACTTAAGCGGCGTTCCCTTTCATCATTATTGGTTAGGGTCTTCTGAGCATGCCGGCGCGCCGATCACCGACTGGTGCCTGGAAGCGACCGCTGCATATCAGGGGAAATTTGAGCGTTATACCCGTCAAAGAGGGCGGCCGGTTCCAACGAATTATGCGTTTCATTTTAATGCGGTGGCTTATGCTGCCTATCTAGCCGATTATGCCGTGGATCGTGGGGTAAAGCGTATCATCGATCATGTCGATGAAGTGCGCACAAGCAAAGACTCGGGCTTTATTCAGTCGTTAATGCTGAGCAGCGGACAGGAAATTGCCGGGGATCTGTTTATCGATTGCAGTGGCTTTAAAGGTTTGCTGATCGAACAAACACTGCATACCGGTTTTGAAGACTGGCACCACTGGTTGCTCTGTGACTCGGCCATTGCTCAGCCCTGCGCCATTGGCGACCACTATCCGCCTTATACGCGCTCCCTGGCGCAAGAAGCTGGCTGGCAGTGGCAAATTCCCCTTCAAAACCGCTGGGGTAACGGGCATGTGTATGCCAGTGCATTTTTAGAACAGGATAAGGCGCTCAATGTTCTGCACGCTAATATGCCAGATACCCCTACTGGTGACCCGAACTACCTGCACTGGCGAACGGGCAGACGGCGGCAGGCCTGGAACAAGAACTGTATTGCCATTGGGCTATCGGCAGGGTTTCTGGAACCGTTGGAGTCTACGGGCCTGCATTTGGTGCAGTCGGCAATTTCGCGGCTACTCAGCCTTTTCCCCGACCGCCACTTTGACGACACACTGCGTAATAAGTTTAACCAGTACAGCCGCGAGGAGCTGGAGCGTATCCGGGACTTTATCATTCTGCACTATAAAGCGACGCGTCGGACCGACACCGATTTTTGGGCCTACTGTGCCAATATGGATATCCCCGACTCTCTGAGCGAGAAGATTGAACTCTATCGCCACAGCGGGCGAATCTTCCGGGAAAATCTGGAGTTATTCAGTGAGATAAGCTGGTTCTCGGTGCTCAATGGTCAGGGAATTAAGCCGAACGCGATTCACCCGTTGACTGAAGGGATGCAAGTTGCCGAACGGGATAGCCTGCTGAGCCAGTTAAAAACACAGACTCAACAACAGGCACAGGCGATGTCTTGCCATCAGGCTTACATAAAACAGCATTGCTCTATGGAGTCGCAGTAAATGAGGTTAGCGTTGTATGCCAGTCGGTGTGGCTGGTTATTGATTGCATTATTTTTCCTATCGGGCTGCGCAAATTCGCCCCAGTCATACAGCTCTAAGACCAAAGGCTTTGCCAAAGCCCGGTCCCCCGAAGTCGATGTGGTGCGGATGCAAGCCCGCGCTTACAGTGAACGGGTGAAGTTTCTGGTCATGCACTTCACCGCTATTGATTATCAGAAGTCGGTGAACGCTCTAGTGGATGGGCCTTACGTGAGCTCCCATTATCTGGTGCCGGAGTCTAACGACCCCAGTTACCCTTACGACAAGCTAAAGGTCTTTCAGTTGGTGGATGAAACCAAACGGGCCTGGCATGCCGGACGCAGTCACTGGCAAGGGCGGGACAATATCAACGATCAGGCGATAGGGATTGAGATTGTTAATGTGCCGCAATGCCAGCATCGTCAGGATATTCCACTGCAACTGGAAGATCCGAATGTAAGCCGTGAACATGGCGAAGACCGGCTTTGCCTGTTTCCTGATTATGATCCCAGGCAGGTGGAATTGCTCATCGAGCTTGCCAGAGATATTCTGGCGCGGAATCCGGATATTGGCCCCACTCAGGTCGTCGGGCACTCGGATATTACCCCCAGTCGTAAAAACGATCCAGGCCCTCGTTTTCCCTGGTACCAACTCTATAAGGCGGGTATCGGGGCCTGGTACGACGAACCGACCGTGCATCGTTACTGGCAGCAGTTTATACAGTCAATGCCATCTGTCGGCCTGCTTCAGAAAGCGATGCGCGCCTATGGCTATGGAGTCACCGAAACGGGCTTCCTGGATGGGCAGACCCGAGACACACTGTCGGCCTTCCAAATGCACTTCTTACCTCATCATGTCACCGGTGAGCCCGATGCCAAAACGGCCGCCACCTTATTTGCCTTAGTGGAAAAGTACTTTCCTGAGCAGGTCGAAGCCCTGATGACAGGCTATCAGACTGAGCTGCTGCTACAGGCTGAATCCTCGCAGCAGGACACATTCTCTATGGCTCAAGTTGATGCCGAGTTTCCAGAGTCGGATCCGGATACGCCGCAATGGGTGAAAAACCGTCGACGCTTTAAGACTTATCAGGGGCAGGGGGTTTTGACGCTTCAGCCGAGCCAGGAATTGACAGCAGAATTATTCGTCAACGGTGAGAAACTCAATATCGCCTCACCACTAATGCCGGGAGAAACCTATCGGTATTCACTCGGGCGCCGTACTCAGGATGGACTCAATACCTTCAGAGTTGGCACCATTGAGCCAGCACAAGCCCGTCTCAGAGCGCAAATTGATTATCCTACCCTGCATCAGTCAGTAGCTTCGGGCTATGACTTTGGACCGGTGGATGCGCTGATCAACGATGAAATTAATCAGGGATTTCCCGGTGCGGTTCTGGTGGTAGTCAAAGACGGTAAGATCGTTAAACATCAGGCCTATGGTGTGCAGCGCCGTTATGCGGACGGAGGCAGTCTGTTAACACAGCCGCAGCCCATGCATAAAAATACCCTGTTTGATCTGGCCTCCAATACCAAGATGTTTGCCACCAATTATGCGCTGATGAAGCTGGTGAGCGACGGTCGGCTCGACATCGATGCGCCGATATCCGCCTATCTGGCCGAGTATCGTAGTGAGGGCCGGGAGCAGCGTCGGGTCCGGGACTTACTCACTCACACCGCAGGCTATGCGCCAGAAGTGCGTTTCTTCAGCCCTGAAAATCATCTGGGTCAGCCTTATTATTCACAAACGCCCGGTAAGACTAAGGCGTTACTGTCGCAATACGTGCCCTTTGAAGTGGCCTATGGCACGCCGCTATACAGCGATACCGACTATATGCTACTGGGTATGCTGGTGGAGCGGATTACCGGTATGCCGCTGGACCGATTTGTCGAAACTCAGCTTTATCAACCTCTGGGACTGGTCAATACCAAGTTTAATCCGCTCGATAAAGGTCACAGCATGAGCGAGTTTGCTGCCACCGAAATCCACGGCAATAGCCGCAATGGCTGGGTGCAGTTTCCCAATATGCGTGAATACGTGCTGCAGGGAGAAGTGCACGACGAAAAAGCGTTTTATTCAATGGCAGGCGTATCCGGTCATGCTGGTTTGTTTTCCAACGCCGGGGAGATGGCGGTACTGACTCAGGTGCTTCTGAACCGGGGCGGCTATGGTGAAACCCGACTGTTTAGCCCTACGGTGATGGATCAGTTTCTGAAAGCCTCGGATGAAGATATTACCCTTGGACTGGGCTGGCGTCGGGCGGGTAATGGTGAGCGACGTCGCCACTTTGGCCCTTACGCCAGTCCACAGGCAATCGGCCATACCGGCTGGACGGGCACGGTGACGGTGATCGATCCGGCCTATGATCTCAGTATTATTCTGCTGACTAATCGCAAACATACGCCCGTGGAGGAAGACGAGCAGGGTCAACTTGGCTTTACAGGCGACAGTTATGAATTAGGGCGATACGGTAGTATCGTATCGCTCGTGTATGAGGCCGTGCTTGCCCACCAGTAAGCGCCGTATAACAGAGAGCAGGACGTGAATTGTTTACATAAAATACAGGCCATGCGTGAGCATATGTCTTCCAGCGAGCGACGCCTGGCAGACTTTATCCTGGAGAATACGCATCTCCTAAGGGACTACTCGTCGCAGCAGCTGGCTGGTGCGGTTGGCGTAAGCCAGTCGAGTGTGGTGAAGTTCAGTCAGAAGCTGGGCTTTCGCGGATATCCTCACCTTAAGCTGGCGGTGAATGAAGCGGTCGCCCTGGGTCAGAATAATGAATCAGCGGATACTTCTGCTGATGCCCAGTCGCTCAGCTATGTGGACACCATCCGGTCTGAGGCTAATAAACACCTTGATTATCTGGCGGAGATAGAGGTCTCCGATGGGTTTGCTCAGGCGTTACGCTTATTAAAACAGGCTCGCTGGGTACAGATTCTCGGTGAGGGCGATGGTCAGTACCCAGCCGTGCGCCTCGCTCAGGGGCTCTGCTATCAAGGGCTTAGGGCTAACTTGTGTGGTGACCACCGGCTCGATCTTATGCTGGCGGATCAATTTGAGCCTCAGGACTTGTTGATCGTCGTCAGCCCCATGGAATGCAGTGATCACTGTCAGCAGATGATCGCCACGGTGCGTCAGCACCAGGGGAAAGTATTGGGACTTTGCCGGTTTGGTGACACTCAACTCACCTCTGTGTGTGATGTGTCTTTACCCTTGTTGGTCGATATGCAATCCGCACCGTGGGAGCATGGTATCTGTGCTTTATCACTAAGTTATCTGGTGGATATTCTGCTTCTGGCCCTCAAGGAGGGCTAATCAATCAATGTAAACCCTGGGCACACGTTGGCTGACCCGGGTAAGCAGCTCATAATTGATAGTGCCGTTATGCCTGGCGACTTCGGTCACCGGTACATGAGGCCCCCACAGCTCGACCTTGTCTCCTTCTTTGGTTTCGGGAATATGGCTGACGTCAATGGTGACCATATCCATGGAGACGGTGCCAGCCAATGGGGCATACTGATTATGCAGCCACACCCTGCATTGGCTTTGGCTATGTCGCGGGTAACCATCGGCATAGCCTATGGCCAGAGTCGCAATGCGAGCCGGTTCCTTGGCCTGCCAGCGACTGCCGTACCCCACGCTGTCGCCACTGGGAATGTTGCGGATAGCGATGATTTCGCTTTCAAGAGTCATGGCGGCCTGCAACTGGTCGGCATGCTCCTGAGGGCCGGAAAACGGCGAACAGCCATACAGCATTAGCCCAGGGCGGTTCCAGTCGCTGTGCGCGGCTGGGTGACCCAATAATGCCGGGGAGTTGGCAAGGCTGGTGGAACAGCCGAGAGAGCGGCTCGCCCGCCTGAAGAGGTTGAGCTGTTGCGTGGTCATGGGATTATCCAGCTCGTCGGCACGGGCAAAATGGGTGCAAATCACTGGCGAAGTGGCGGTAAGTCCCCTTACCTGCTCAACGACATCGGCGAGCTCAGGCGGAGCAAAGCCTAATCGGTGCATACCCGTATCCAGCTTCACCCAACAGCGGGGTTTAGAGTCGGCATTTGTCAGCGCTGCCAGTTGTCTTTTGGTGTGCAGTATTGGCCAGCAATTATGGCGCGCCGCCCAGCTCATGCCCTCGGGACTGTCGACGCCTTCCAGAATTACCACTGGCTTGACAATACCTTGCTGACGCAAGGTTAAGGCCTCATCAAGAATGGCCACGGCAAAGGCGGGCACCATAGGCTCTAGTAGCTGGGCCACCTCGCTCAGACCATGGCCGTAAGCATTGGCTTTGATCACGGCCAAGTTGGCCGAGTCAGGCGCTAACTGGCAAGCGAGACGGTAATTATGGATGATGGAAGAGTGATGAATCTTAGCTACGGTGGCGCGTTTCATGGGTAAAATGGGTCTCGGCTTTACTGTCACTATAAAGCGACTCAATTCCTGCCGCAAAGACTTTATCACTCTGATATTATAAGAAAAAAACAGGAGAACATTGATGTTGAAATATGCAGCGGCAATAGGGTTGTTACTGGGCAGTGTAGCTGCGATGGCGGATGCATCGAATTGGCAACTGCCTGACGTACACCAGCAACTGGTGGTAGTGACCACTTCTGGCTGGGATGATAGCCAGGGGCACATGCACACACTAAACCGAACCCCGGATGGCTGGCAAAAGCAGGGGGTGAGCAGCCCAGTGACCATCGGCAAAAATGGCATGGCCTGGGGGCTGGGTCTTCATCCGGAACAACAGGGAAAACATAAGCAGGAAGGCGACGGTCGTGCTCCGGCCGGAATATTCTCGCTGACCGAAGCCTTCGGGTATGAGGCGCTGGATGATATTGCTATGCCATACGAGCAGATGAGCCAAGGGCATTACTGCATGGATGTGGCAGGCTCGCCCTACTACAACCAGATTGTGGATGCCAAAGAAGTTGGCGAGGAAGCGGTCAAAGGCTCATCGGAAGGCATGCGCCGAGATTTGCACTATGGCGATGACCTTTATAAGCACGGGGTGTTTGTGGCCCATAACCCGGATAACATCTCAGGCGCGGGCAGCTGTATCTTCCTTCACCACTGGCGAGCACCCGGTAAGCCGACGGCTGGATGCACCGCCATGCCGGGTGACGTTATGTCCCAATTGCTCAATTGGCTTAAGCCAGAAGCCGAGCCGGTAATGGTACTGTTGCCTGAAACCGTCTATGAACAAAAGCTCAACGAATGGGGCTTGCCGACGTTGAATTAAACGCCGAATACCGACAACCCCATCTCTTCGGCCAGTCGCGTTATCATGGTCATGCCGCGGTGAGAGTTGCCAAAATGGTTGAGTCTCGGGCTCCAGGCTACCACCGCGCCCAGGCCGGGGATAATGGCGGCAATGGCCCCGCCAACGCCGCTTTTGGCAGGTAGCCCCACGCTAAAGGCAAACTCGCCGGATTGGTCGTACATGCCACTGGTGGATAGAATCGCGTTGACCCGATGAGCATCGCGTCTTGAACAAATCGACTCATCGGTGAAAGGATCGACCCCACGGTTTGCCAAAAAACAGAGACTGCGGGCCAGTTGTTTACAAGTGATGGGGATAGAACACTGATAAAAATAGTGCTCCAGAACTTGATCAACATCGGCCTCCATATTGCCAAAACTATGCATCAGATAGGCCATAGCGGCATTACGGGAGCCATGGGTCAGTTCACTTTCATACACTTCTTCATCCACATAAAGCCGATCGGTTCCCGCGAGTTGGCGCAAAAAACCAATGAAGGCCAGTTTACTGGTGGAATACTGACTGACCAACATATCCGCAATGACGATGGCCCCAGCGTTGATGAAAGGATTGCGCGGGATACCATATTCCCATTCTAATTGTACGATGGAGTTAAATGGCTGGCCGGACGGCTCCATATTAACCCGCTGCCATACCGTGTTGCCGCTGCGGCGCATGGCCATCACCAGGCCGAAGATTTTTGAAATACTTTGAATGGAGAAAGGGGTGTCGGCATCGCCTGCCTGGAAAAACTGTCCCTGATTGGTCACCATTGCAATGGCCGTACACTCTGGGTCTACGTTTGCCAGCGCGGGAATGTAACTGGCGACCTTTCCCTGATTGTTTTGTCTGGCCTCTGAGAGAATGGATTGCAACAGCTGATCAGTATCTTGTGGCCGGATGGGGGTACCTTCCATCTACACCTCTGTTTTGTCTGATAAGTATTAGGCTGTGACTCAGTCTAGCCCATGGTGCACTATGAACCTACCTTGCGATACCTGACATTTTGAAATCGATTATTCCGAACATTATGAGATTATCAATCATTTTAATTATAGTATGTTGTTTTATCCTAATTTTTAGCCAAGATAAACAGCTGGCTGTCGGTGTAACTGCTTGATATCTATTGGCTGAATTTTGTTCTACTCGTAAGTTGTTGTTATTTAATAGGCTGTTCTCTGTCACTTTTACAATAGATGATGATTTTTAGGTATTTAAGTTAATAACTAATGCGTGCTGGTCAGAGGTCTGGTTTCTGGTGGCGTTGTAGCCCTTGAGAGACGACTATATTATGCGCGCCATTCAGTTGAGTTTAGGTCGCTTATGTTAGGTTGTTTTGCTTGGGGTCGTTATGTTGGTTCCCTGGGCTTGTTCTTTCTTTTCTTATCGGGTGCAGCGTTGGCGGATCACTCTGATAGGGTGTTACGTATTGGAGTTGAAGATCACGCCTTCTATCCGTTGTTTTCATTTACTGGTGACGAGCAAAAAAAGTCGGTACTGGAAACCATCTTAGAATGCTTCGCAGAGCAATATGATGTGACTTTTGAGTACGTACCTTTGCCGATCACCCGTTTCAAGCATTGGTATGAAAAGGATCACATTGATTTTAGGGTGCCTGACAACCCACTCTGGAACTCTGAACAGAGTGAGTCCTTGAAATTTAGCGAGCCCATGATGTATTTGTCGCAGTCAACAGTGGTGCTGGCAGAGAATCAGCACTTAAGACTGCAACAGTTTGAGCGGCTGGGGACACTATATGGTTTTACTCCCAGCCAGCACTGGCAAAGTCGCATCGAATCGGGTGAGCTTGAGTTGGTGACCGACAGCTCCATTAAGCTCCTGATTCGGTTGTTATATAGCGGTGTAGTGCAGGGGTTGGATCTGGATATTGCTGTTGTCAGGCATTATGCCGAAGAACTTGGCTATAACCCTGAGCAGCTCGTATTGGCGGACGGGATCCAGCAAAGCACTATTGGCTACCGAATGTCGACGCTCAAACATCCTGCATTGTTAAAACAACTTAACGAGTTTATTGCAACGCACGAGCACAAGATACAGTCATGGCTGGATGCCAAAGGCATTAACGCAGTGGGGGAATGATACCACTGGGCTTTTCGACAATACCAAAGCGCTTCTTTAAAGCCTTAAGCTCTTGCCGGTGGTTGTGTAAGAATTGATCGAATTGCTCAATTAAGGCGGGATGCTTAGTGGTGGATAGATGGTAAGTACCAATATTTAATGGCAAGTGCACGGCCACTTGTGCATCCCCGGTTCGGCCCTGTTTCCGCAAAATGTGACGGGCGACATTGTACTCCAGATCTGCCGCCTCCACTCGTCCCAATAGTAATACGCCAATCGCCGATTCCGGGTCGGGTACATCAATAAAACGCAGTTCTTCCCTCCCCTGATGGTGCATCCAGGCTTCTGGAGTGAAGCCGTGAATAATTGCCAGTGAACGAACTTGACTGAGTGTTTTGTGCCGGTTCGAAGGCTGGACCCAGGTTGTGCCCAGGTTACCCACCACTGGCTGACTGAAGAAGCGTTTATGTGCGACGTCCTGGTACTGCACCCATTCCGGGTGGTCGGGGTACACTAGGTCTATATCGCCCTCGCTCTCGTAATACAGGCGTTTTACGGGAAGAGGCACAAACTCAAACTGGTGACCGCTGTATTGCGCAAAGCGTTTAAAAACGGCCTGAGCAAAACCGGGCTTGCCCTGTTGGGTGAAGTTAAAGTGAGGGTAAAAATTGATCGACTCGGTACCAACGACATAACGATCAGCGGCAGCAGTATTGGCTCCAAACCACAGAACAACCACCCACAACCATCGGATCATATTGACCTCACAACCAAGACTTCCTGCTCAGTCTAGCCCTAATAGTACAATGAATAAACACTCTGAAGCCTAAGACGTGCCGAAGAGGTACTCGGGAATTCGGAACAAACTCTTATAAAAAGAAGTGATGGTGGCCCCGCGGCGACGTGGCTATGAACACTTTTTACCGACTCGTGAGCTGGTTGTAAAGCTGCCTGAGCCGCTGAGAAAGGCGGGGTAGACAGCAGTTGCTCTGGTTTTGTCTCTCCTTGGCGCTGATAATTTTCGGATGACGAAGAAAGACGCCAACTCGCCCAAACCCGAGGTGACCTTTAAGTGCCTCGACTGTCGCTATACATTCCGAGCGCCGCCGGTTCGTGTGGAAGACGAACCCAGCCGGGCGCACCCTTACCGTTATTTTGCCAACTGCCCTGACTGTCATCGTGAGGTGCAGCAGGTTAATTGGGAAGTGGGCGTGTTCAGTTCGGTGCTGGCCAGTACCGGGCCGACTACACCCGAGGGCAAAGCGGCCAGTGCTTCTAACCTTGCCGGCCATCCATCGGTTCAGTCCAGTAAGCTGACTCGCTACAATGCGCTTAAGCATGGCGCCTATGCCAAAACAGCTATGTTCTTTCCTGCCCGTCCTGGTAAGTACCCCCAGTGCAAAACCTGTGATGTGGATTTTGAATACTGTGCCACGCAACCAGCTTGCATTAAACGCACTGAGCTGGTGATGCAGCATTTGTTGGCCTTTGAGTCGGGCGATCCTTCCACATTGCTGAACCTGCAGGCGGTTAACCAAGCAAACCTGTCGGCGATATTCTCGGATATGATCCAACAGATAGCCGCTGATGGGGTGGCGCTGAAAAACCCTGTTTATGGTTTTGATAAGGAAGGTGGGTTCCATATTGGTCAGTACCGGGATCCGGACACGGGGCAGGATATTGTTCTGGAAGAGGTCAAAAGCCACCCGCTGCTGAAACCTCTGATGGACATGCTCAGCAAGAACAATCTCTCGATGGCTGACCTGAATATGACGCCCAAAGTCCAAGTGGACCAAGGTATTCAGATGGGCCAGCTCAATGATGAAGACGCCGACAAAGAGAAGATGCTGGAGTATCAGCAGCGCATGAGCAGCAACCTAGACCAACTCAGAGACCAAATCAGCCGTTCCCGTGCCCGGGTGTCTCAAGACTCGGTACTGAGTGAGTACATGCAAGATGAAGCCGAAGAAGGCGAGTTTATCGAGGTGAAAGCCGATGACTCGCCAGAGCGCTAAGGACCGTCTTCGCCTCAGTAACGTAGCTGAGCGTGAGATCCAAAAGTACGCCGGTGATCATGCACTCTGGCACAAGCATATCCACAATGTGGAGCTGGACTCTGCCCAGATCCTAAAAATGGTGGAGATGGATAACAACCCAAACACCATTGATTTTTCCTGCCGCCGTACTGGCAAAACCGCCGTCAAAGAAATGTATTTTCTGGAGCACAACGCCCTGAATGCGGATCAGGAGGGCGGGATTGTGGCTCCGCGAGAGGCCCAGTCACTGGTCAATCTTGGGTACCATTTGGATGCCATTCGCCGCTCGGATGCTCTCTCGGCCTATATTGCCCATAAATCAGGGCGGCGTCAGTTGGCCGACACCTACTATGAATTCAACAACCGCAGTAAGGCACAGGCCTACGGAATAATGGCGAACGTGGATGGTGGGGATCTCACCTGGGCGAGCCTGGAAGAGGTGGACGACATGCCAGCCGACCGTCTGTATTCCCGCTTCCTGTTGATGATGGGGTCTACACGCCGCCTTGGTGCCAGTAAGCATTCGAGGAATGACCCACAGATACGCATAACCGGTGTTTTTAAGGGCGCGGATACGCTCTCAGGGATGGTTGAATCGGGAATGTACCATTGCTTACCGCCTGTCGACTGTTACTTGGGCATTGAGCTCGGGATCCTGAATGAGCAGTTTATTTTAAAGATGCGCAAACAGCTGCCGCCAGAAGAATTCATCCGGCAGCTACTGTGCCGCAATGTGGCCGCCAAGAACCTGATATGGGAGAAATGGATCCGAAGCGCCTTGCAACTCGGCGTTAAAACCAACCTCCAGCCCGCCGAACCTGAACCTTACCTGCAGTACAAAAAGCGCGGCGTGATCAGCTTTGGATATGATCACCTGGGCCATGGTGAAGACCCTACCTCCTCCAAGTCCTCATTGGTGGTGCTTGAGCAGGTGCACAGCTTTACCGTGTGTATTTTTGCCTACACATGGCCTGCCGGTACCGATGAAGCCGTTATTCAACGCGACTTGGTGCGCTTCTGGCGTTACTTCCGCCCCGACTTTGCTTTAGGGGATGCCTTCGGTATTGGCTTGCTCACCTCTGTTAACGATGACCTTTTCAAAGAGGGCCTAACGGGCATTGACCGCCGCTCGATTGGCGAGGGAGAGAGTACAGCCAGTACGTGGCCTGAGTGGGCGTTCTCACCAATACGGTTTGAAGGCATGGTTAAGCACCAAATGGCCAGCTCGTTAGCCTCGGCCTTTCGCAACAATGTGATGGTGCTTATCTACTGTGACGACCGACCTGACGACCCCGATACCGCCGTTTACCAATCGCTGGTCAAGCAACTGGCCAACATTAAACCCGTTAACACCACCAAGAGTTACAGCAGTTACAAGATGGTGAAAACCAGCATCGGTGACGACCTCTTTGACGCCATGATGGCAGCTAACTGGGCCCTGGTAACTCAAGGTGCAGCCTCGGCTCCCGCCATCGTCACCGTTAAGCAGCGTAACCGGCAGGAGCTATTGCAGCCATCAGGCTTTCAACGATTAACAGGAAACCTCCGATGAACCTATTCAGCTTGATCACACGTCGCTTTAGAAAGCAGCCTGAATCACCGCCTTCTCAGCCCACAACGGAAACCGGCAAACGGCCCAATCCTGAGAATGCGGTCAAGTACCTCTATGATCAGATGTTCTGTGATCCTGAGTTGCGCTCTTCAATACAGGATATCCGCCAGATGGATAAGCTGGATGCACGGGTAAAAAAGGTGCACAAGCGCATGGCGCGAGACGCCACCAAAGGCGGATTACGGCTTATTTTCCGAGGCAAGGAATCCAGCCAGATACAGCAAGAGTGGGAGCATTATGAACGCCGCCTACAGCTGAACAACCGGCTTAAATTGGAGTCAGACGCCCGCGGTGCGGTGATGGAGGGCAACCTGGCACTGCAATGGGTGGTGGATAATCAGCTCAATGTGGTGGGCGCCATTAGAATGCCTGTGGAAACCCTGGTACCGCAGGTAACAGACAGCGGCGTTTTTAAAGATCCTCAGCAAGCCTACCGCCAGGTGGATCCTATCAATATGACCTCCCGCGCCACCTTTGCCCTCTGGCAACTGACGGTCAGCCGGTTGGATCCGGATAACTTTGACGATATGGGCTCACTGGGTAGGCCCTACCTCGATGCCACGCGCTCCGTGTGGCAGAAATTGACCATGACCGAAGAGGACCTAGTGATCCGCCGTCGTACCCGCGCGCCACAGCGGTTTTCTCATGTTCTGGAAGGGGCCTCTAATGATGAGTTGGAGGAATACGAGGCCAAGATCCAAGGCGATATCAACGACATTAACACCGACTTTTTCAGCAACCGCAAAGGCGGAGTGACGGCCCTGGGCGGTGACTCCAACCTAGACCAGATAGCCGACGTGGCACACTTGCTGGATACCTTCTTTGCCGGGGCCCCAGCCCCTAAAGGGTTGTTCGGGTACGTAAACGACCTGGCTCGTGACGTGCTCGAGGATCTGAAAGCCGATTACTTTGAAGAGATCGACTACCTGCAAGACGTGCTGGCCTTTGCCTATGAGCAAGGCTTTCGCCTGCAGCTTTTGCTTAAAGGTATCAATCCTGACTCGGTGCCCTTCACGCTACAAATTGCCGAACGCAAGACCGAAACCCGCAACCAGCGCGCCGACCTGGCATTGAAGTATCAGGCCATTGGGGTGCCGGACCAGATGGTGGTGGAAACCACCGGCCTCGATTACGGCCGTGTTAAAGCCCTCAGGGAGCAGGATCGTAAGAAAAAGGACGTGTATCCAGACGACAACATTGAGGACGACGACAAGCCGAAGTCGGGCAAGGTCAGTATTACGCCAGGCAATGCCCCCAAGAAAGAAAGCGCCATCTACATAAAAAATGGTGGCAAATGAGCGAGCCCTACAAGAAGCAGGCGGCAATAAAGCGAGCCAGTAGGGCCGCGCGGGAGAAAGCCTCGGCACTCGACGATGAGGCACTAACCCAGCTGCAGCGGCTCTACCATGAAACACGCCAGCAGATAGAAAACGAGATCCGTACTGCCGGTCAAGGGGGCGACCGTTTGCGGGTAGAACAATTGGGTGTGCTAAAGCAGAAGCTGGATCATAGCCTGAATCGCCTGGCCGAGGTTCAACAGAGTGCGCTCGATGACTATATGCGGGCCGGCGCTCAGTATGGTGCCGAGCCGTTTCAGGATTACGTAGACCCCAGTTTGTTGAAGGGGGCTGTGGATTCGGCGGTTTTGGCCTCACGCACTTTTACCACCAGTAATGGTATGCAGTTAAGTGATCGTCTGTGGACCATCAATCAGGGGGCCAGGGAAGCGGTGATTAAACAGGTGGAGCGAGCGGTGGTGATGGGTCAGTCGTCCAGCCAGGCGGCGCAGGAGTTTTTATCCAAAGGTGTTGAAGTACCCGGGCATATCGCCAAGAATCTGGGCGTTGCCAATCCAGATAAACTGGCCAGAGTCAGTGGAGAAGCATTGATGAACGGCCAGATGAACCCCTATGACCAGGCAAAGCGGGTGTTCCGCACTGAGATCAACCGCGCTCATGGACTAGCTTATCAAAACGCCGCTTTTGAGGATGACGATGTAATCGGCACCCGCTTCCTTCTCAGCCCCAATCACAAGAAAAAAGATATCTGTGATATGCACGCCGGGGTCAACCGTTATGGCCTGGGCCGCGGCGTATACCCTAAAGGCAAGTCACCATGGCCCGCACACCCCAACACCATCAGTTACGAAGAAGTGGTGTTTAAAAGCGAGATCACCAAGGCGGACAGGGACGGCAAGGAGGATCGCATTGAGTGGCTAAAACAACAGCCCGGCGATATCCAGCTCAATGTGCTCAACTCCGTTAACAAACAAAAGGCGCTGCTGGCAGGTGTGCTTACCGAACGGCAAATTAAAACGCCCTGGAAGACGCTTAAGGTGCTGTATAACAAGCGCGGTATCGATCTGGATCAGTTAAATGTGCCTCTAACGGCTGCACCGATTGTCGGACAAACTGTATCAGCGGGCGCTCCGGTGAGCGCCGCCTTAACGCCAACAGCCCACAAAGCAGTGAGCGAAAGCGTACTTAAAGCGATTGATGATGTGCATGGTGATGGCCAATTGGAGAAGATCCCCATTGTCGGCAGCCGGTCAAAAACGACGCTGGGCTATTACCAGAACTACACTGCCTCCCAGCAACCGGTTAAAATAGGCCTGTCTTCCCAGGGGCATCATAAAGAACTGACACTGGCCCATGAAATCGGCCACTTTATTGATCATCGCGGCGTCAATAAGGGTAAAGGCTTTGCCTCTGATGCGGATCCGCGCTTTGAGAAGTGGCGCCAGGCCATAGCTGGATCCGACGCCATTGAACAGCTGGTATCGCTGTTTTATCAGTCTGGCAAGGCGAAAGGGAAGGATGGCGGCTCATACCTAGTGCCGAAAAAACACCTAAGCTATCTATTGAGAACAGAGGAAATCTGGGCCCGTTCCTACGCTCAATACATTGCCATGCGCAGCGGCAATAGCACCTTGTTGGCTCAGCTGCGCAAAGAACAGCAAAAGATTAAAGATGGCATGGTCTCAATACCGAGACAATGGACCGATGAAGACTTTGAACCCATCGCCAAAGTCATCGACGAACTGTTTTTAGAACTGGGGTGGTTACGTGAAGTACAGTGATGAAGAGATTAAGGAAATAATGAAAATCTACGGCGTGGACCGAGCCGAGGCCATTACCATTTTGGCCATTGAACATGGCGACTCCGACGGCGATGTGATCAGCATCGATGAGGATTTAGACAAGGGCTCGCCCAACTCGTAGAATACCCCGATAGCGCATCCGGAAAGTGACCAAGCTGGAGATGCAGAACGACTAAGGAGATCCTGAATGACCGTTGCTGCCCCCAAGCCTGCCCAGTTACCCGCCGATGCCGTTAAGTGCCATTGTGGCTTTGTTATCTACGATGGCGAGGTTGTCCGCTCGCGGGTGCTTAATCCTCATAAACAGCTGGCGAAGTGCCGCTGTAAAGCCTGGGTAAAGGTGCCGGTGGGGTACTCATTCTCAACAGGAAAATGACAATGGACAAAGAGTGTTTAGGACAGGCGTTGGCGTCTCCCAAAGGCCCTTCCTACTATGTTTATCGGAAACTCGAACAGCAACAGCTAACCACTAACAGAGCGGCCAAGCTGATTGGGGTTAATCAGTCTACTTTGAGTCGCTTTTTAAATGGTGGAGCCCTCACCCCAGAGATGGCCGCAAAGTTGAACAAGGCGCTAAACATGGATATCGATACATTGTTTAACCTAGAAGCTCAGTGTTTGGCGGACAAGGCTAGGAAGCTCGTCTCAACACCTTAAGCACCGGTTAGGAGGTCAATCAATGCAGGTGCTGAGGTTGTACTGATTTTAGTGCAATTACTTATCCCTTAGCGGTAAACAAATTAACTCAATAAGTTGAACTCATACCGTCCTCTGGTAATATAATTGTAGTGTTATATGGCATTACAGTGTCACTAAGGGGGCAATATGAGTAACAAGACGCGCAAAAGCTCGCAAACAAAGGGCTACTTCGCCAGAGTGGTACGCTCGGTAAGTTTTGACGCAGAAAGCCTCTCCGAAAAAGAAAAAATTTCAAAAGACCGTAAGCGTTATATTGAAAGAGTGTCTGCTAAAGCACTGGCTGAAGCCACCGCTTAGGCAATTCAGGTTAAAGTACAAAAACGCCCCTGTTAAGGGGCTTTTTTGTATGCAAGGAGTTGTAAGGTTATGGGAAAGAAGTGGGTATTTGAGGAACTGGTTAAAGACGATAAGGATTCCGTAGGCCTCATCGCTTATGCGCTTTATAAGAGAGAAAAGCATGTATTGGCTTCGGGGCTTAGAGAAGACGGGCATGATGAGGACGAAATTCAGGCTCAGACCGCAACCTTTCATGACCAAGCAGTCAGTAGCGACAGAATAAACTCGTACCGAGAGCAAGCTACTACCTACTTGAATCGAATCATTAATGAAGTTGAAGAAAATAAAGAGAAAGAACACAAAGAACAGCTGGAGAAGTTAAATAAGACGCACAAGCGAGAACTGACTAAGGAAAGACAGAAACTGATCAAACAAATGAAGGACTTTCAGTCTGCCAACCAAACATTCCAACAGCGCCTGATTCATTGGCTTTTCTCTGGTATTCCTGCAATGTTCTCATCCATTCTTCTGACTTGTCTGGTATTAGGCGCATCAATGATGATGGTGTCAGAGAGTAAGAGGCAGGAGATTTTTGTTTCCGTTGTTTCTCAATACTTTGCAGTCGATGAAAGTGAAGTCAAAAATACATCCAAAAGTGAGGACTAAACTTCGAGGATGATCCAGTCTGAAAAGTCAGCATAAAGGCTCTTATCTATCGGTTCGCCTTGGGCCAACTGGTCGGTATCCCCGCCATCGGCTTCCACTGTTTCCAGCATTTCTTGGATGGCCAGCTTGGCCTGGCTTTCAATCTGGTCTTTGTGATCGGCGGCCGAGAAGCAGCCATACCCCAGTTGTTCAAAGGCGGGAACAATAATGCCGTAGGCTTCCCCTTCATACTCTGGTTGTTCAATACCAACTTCAAATTTCATAGTGCTGCTCCGCAAGGACACCGATTAGGGGATAGTGTACCAGACACCATTCCCCCTTGTTTTGTCCTCCTAGCTCTCACTACACTTTAGCCTAACCGACGAAGGCGATTTTTATGCGAAGCCCGGGACTGTGGAAGCAGCCCGGGCTTTTTGCGTTTCTAGAGGGGTGGAGTGTGCGTCAACCAAGGGCCTTAGCTGTAGGGATTAAAACAGCATTGCTGCTCAAAGCAGCTGATGACAAGGACGTTATTCACTTTTTATCCGACCAACTGACTGTGGATGCAGGCAACCGAAAGTCGGTAGTGACCGTGGCCCGTACCGGGCGCTTTTACGACCCACGCTATGGCGATTTTGAGCTGACCCAGCAGATGTTCAGCGACATCATCCGTAACTTTAACGATGGCGTGTACGGGCAAAAGATCTTTTACGATGTAGCCCACAAGCCTGAGGATGGCAACGCGGGCGAAATTACCCGCCTGTTTATCGACCGCAATAAACTGCGGGCCGAAGTGGAATGGACCCAGTTCGGGCAAGAGGCCATTCTTGATCGCGGCTTTGTTTACAGCTCCGCCGAAATCCACCCTGACTATCAATCCAACGAGTACGACGGCAATGATGAGCGACAACGCTTTGGGGCCACGCTGCTCGGTGCCGGACTGGTGACCCGTCCGTGCATTAAGAATCTCGACAAAATTGAACTCAGTGAATCCAGCTTGCACGACTGTGCTACCTACATCAGCGATTCACTGGCGCGCAAACTCTTAGAGGAAAGCACCGTGGAAAAATACATCAAAATGCTTAAGCAGCGTTTGGCTGCCATTAAAAAACTGACTGAGCAACAAGCCAGCCAGATCATTGCCATGGCCGAGCAGGCCCTGGAGAACGAAAAAGACGAAACCCGCGCCAAGGCGTTTGTGGAAAAATTGGAAGACACCGCCAAGTCTTTGAGCGAATCGGGCAACCAAGGCCCAGTTTCTTTCTCGCTCAACCAGACTGGCCTCGATGAAGCGGGCGTTAAGAAGTTGTTCCAGCAGCTGCAGGACGAGCAAGCCAAAACCGCCAAGCAGCAGAAAGAGGCGCTGGATGCGCGAGTGAAGCAGTTTAATGAGGCCATCGATAAGGCCGAAGGCCTGGACGATTCCGTTCGTACCGAACTTAAGAAAACCGCTGAGTTGATCAGCGCCGATATGAGCGAAGCGCAGGTTACCAAGCTGGCCGAGCAGCAGATCACTCTGGGCAATTCCATGGTTAGCCAGGATCAGCTGATGCAGCTGGGCTTTACTGGCACTCCGGCAGGAGCCGTGCAAGGCCAGGCCGATAAAACCGGCGCTCTGAAACTGGCCGATACCATTCAAACCGGCCTGCGTAATACCAATGAGTATGTCACCGGTCAGTTAAAAATTCTGGCAGAGGATAAGCTGCCCCCGTTTTGTAAACGGGTATTGAGTGAGTTTGACCGTCAGAACGCCGCTGGCCTGCAACAAGAAGCCATGCTGTTTTCTGGCAATAACAACACCATGTCGAATGTGGATCTGCCACTGGGTGTTCAGCGTGAGGTGATCCGCGAGGCATTGTCGGATCTGCGTATTTTGGAGCTCGTGCAAACCCTGACCGACTTCCAGGCTCAGGCAACCACTCAGATCCCGTATGAGCAACGCAATGCCGGCGGCATCCCGAATCAGGGCATTGTCTACGAGAACCAGGGCATTCATAAAGTGAGCGTCTCGCAGAAAATGGAGCTGGCCTATGTGCTGCCCATGAAGATCGCCTTTGAGCTGTCCAATGAGCTGATTCACTTCTCCAAGGTCAGCAACATTAACTGGGATGCCTGGGGCCGCAATGTGGCCAGCGCCGCCCGTGTAATGCGTGAGCTGATTACCGTGCGTATCGCCAACGAAATTCAGCGCGTATCTGACAGCCACATGGCCGCAGACGTGAGTAATGAATCAGTTGCCTCACAGCTTGCCTCAGGCCCCGCCACATTCAAGCTGGCCCAGTTCCCTCTGGTGCGTGAGCATCAGCAGTACGACCTGCAGGGCAACACCGTTGGTAACAAGGAAAACCCCATTACTCTGATGTTGGATGGTTCGGAGGTTAAGCCGTTTGATGGTACCGGTGAACAAGCACCAGGCAGTTACTATGTGGTAAGCAACTTTAACCAGGGCTTGCTTGCGATTGTGGATGAAACCGGCGCGGTTAAGAGCGATCTGGCGCCATCCACGGCGATCATCTCATACAGCTACGCCACCAACATCGTCAAAGTGGATTCGGATGTACCAGACGGCTTGAGCGAAGAGAAGCACCTGAACAAGCTGCTACGCGCCGTGGGCCGTCGTAAAGCCATTATGAAGGACGACCGCTTTGTGTCGCCGGATTTCCTGATGATGAGCAACACACTCAACGACACCTGCACCAATGCTGAGGAGTTTGTATCTACCCTCAAGCGCAATGGAACCGACACAACCGTAACCGGCGACCTGGAGAGCATTAAGTCGCTGCCAGCGTTCTCGACCAATACCCCGGGTATTCACCTGGGTGATGAGCGTATTCAGATGGGTATGCGTAACGCTTTGACCTACACCATCTGTAAGCCGTTTGCGCTCTCTGAGGTGCAAGAGGCCCGCGACAGTAACGGGCAGTTGAAGGGCGGTAAAGAGGTCTACGGCGAAGAGTACAACTGTATTCACTCGCCCAAGGCTATCCGCAATCGCTTTACGGCGGTGCTGTTCTACTCCCAGTCACAGCGCGACGCGCTTTAAGCCGCTCATTCACTCATTAACTAAGGGCCCCAGCCGGGGCCTTTAGCGGAGAACCATAATGAAGATGATCCCTTATACCAATAACACCCAGCGCCCGCAGACCATTGCGGGTAAAACCATTAACCCCGGTGAGACCCGTGAGGTGGACGCCCGTTTTGTGCCCGCTACGCCGGATATTAACAGCAGCTTATTTTTGCTGTTTTTCAACGTAACCGACGAGACCAAATACTTTGGCTCGGTCGCGGTAGAAGGGCACCGCTATGGCCGTTTGCCAGCGAACCACTTTGTGGATCCCAATACTCCCGCTGATAAAGCTCAGCAAGGGTTATTCCGCGCCTTGCTGGATCAGAAGATCGACTACATCAAGGAGCGCCTGCCCGCTTTTACTCCTGACGAGCTGGCGGTGCTGAAAAGCATCGAGGAGCAAGCCAAGGGGAAGAACAAGCGCAAGGGTTTGTTGAGTGCCATTGATGAGGAAGTTGAGCGCCAGAATAACGTCTTATCGTTCGATGCCGAGGCCTACAAGCAGGAACTGGCCAAGATGAAAGACGATGAACTGGATCTGGAGCTGCTGAACGCCGGTGACGATCAGGCCAAAATTGAGCTGATTCAGGCTGAACTTTCCAGCCGCAAGGACGCCGAGTAATGAGCCGGGAATTGCAGATAAACGCTGCACAGCTTAAGTCCGCCATGCAAATGGCGGGCTATACGCTGTTTAGTGAGGGTGACTACAACCTGAACCTGATCGGCATTCGCTCTGCGGATATACATAACGACGGTTTTAACGACCGTTTTTGTGTGCTGTTCAGCGTAGCCGGCCATGAGTGTTTGCTGCAATTCCCCTGCACGACTGACCCCGGCACCTATTACCGAGAAAATCCGCTCAATGTGGACGGCTCGGCCATTGTTAAACCTGACCAATATCCGGGCCTTTGGCAGCTCGGTCAGCATCAAGGCAAATACTTGGCCTTAGTGCAGCGCGGTGAAATTACCGTGTACCGGGATGCTGATGGGGATGACCAGCTGGATACCGATGGCATTGAGCAGTCGGGTTACTTTGGCATTAACTGCCATCGCGCCAGCAAGACAGGTATTGCTAAACAGGTCGAGCGCTTTAGTGCAGGGTGCCAAGTTATCCCCAATCTATGGGATTACAACGTATTGCTATCGCTGTGCGAACGGGCCGCAGCGGAGTACGGCAATTCCTTTACTTACACCTTGCTGACTGAGCAAGAGTATCGAGCCGGAGGTAAAACATGAGTCTGTTGGACAAAGTTGGCGACTTACTCACCGGAGGGTTAGGAAAAACCATCGTTGATGGCATTCAGGCTTATTTCCCGCCGGATATGCCCCCGGAGCAGAAGGCCAGGTTGGAGTTGGCTATTAAGGAGCAAACTCTTCAGAAAACTCAATTACTCCACCAAGCAGCGCAGGAAGAACGGGCTGAGTTTAATCAGCGAATTCGCGACATGGAGGGCACGGCCAGCGACCTGAAACGCTTTGGCTGGATTGGCAGCCTGCTCATTTTCCTGCGGGGCTGTCAGCGGCCCGTCTGGGGCTATATGACCCTGTATATGGACGTGATGTGGTTCAGTGGCAAGTGGAGTGGGATGACAACTCAACAGGAATCGGCAATGTGGATCGTCAATCTATTGGTGCTGTTCTTCTTATTCGGCGAACGCGGTATGAAGAATGTCATGCCTCTCATTAACCGGTTTCTTAGTATTAAGCGGGGGCAAAGTTGAGTTCAATGGAACAACAGCTTAGCGATCTCAAGGTCAGCTTTGACGAACACCGCAAAGAAGTGACCAGCCTGATGAAGTCTCTTATTGAGCTGCAAACCAAGCAGGCTCAGCACGACGAACAGGATCGCAAGCTATTTGAGATTTACACCAAACTCAGTGATCGCGTGCGCGCTATTGAAATCACCGCCGCTGCTCGGGGTAACAGTGTGAGTAATAACGAGCGCTTGGTGTGGCTTTTAATCACTGGCGCCGTGGGCAGTTTTTTCTGGTTTGTGCGCTGATGAACATCGACTACCTGATCAATGAGCTACAGATCTCCCTGGGCGATACCGCCGAACATTTTGAAGTGGGTGGGGATTTTTCTGTTGGCGGGCGGCGGCTCATCGACGCTGCGTTGTCGGCGTATTCCCAGCACCGGCCCAGAACCAAGCCGGGCAAGTTGCTCCTGGTATCCGGGCAAATGAACTACACCGCGCCTGTGGATTTGATCGGTTTTAAAATGAGCAACTGGGGGCACAGTGCGCCGCTGTGGCAACCCAACCGCCCCCGCTCTATTCCTCGGCCCACCCTTGTTGGGGAGCGCGGCAGCTATGCCCTGTGTTTTAACCAGGCACCCTCGCTGGGGCATATCCAGTGCTTTGGCCGCGAGTATCACTACCTGTATTACGCCGAGCAGAGCGTCAACGAGAACGGCGATCTGTTATTGCCCAGAACCGAACTGGATCTGGTGATGCTGCGCGCCCAGGCCGAGGCGATGAAAGAGTTGTCTATGCACCACAGCAATAAAACCGTATCTGCCAATAACAGTGTGGCCAGCCCAGCGAAAAACGACAAGCCCATTTATGTATACCAGCAGCTAATGGCTGAATTTGAGGAGCGGATCCGTGCTTGATTTGGTGATCAGCATGCCGGATAACGTCGCCGAGGGGCTGAAAAAAGCCCCAGGCATTCTGGCTCGTCATCTCAGTAAAGGCGCCAATCGTGCGGCACAGGAAACCGCCCGTAAGGCAAAACGGGAAGCGCCCAAAGCCGAAAGCACGCTAACCAACAGTATTCAGGTCTCTCCAGCCTCTCGCTTTTCAAAGCTCGTTGGTCCTCAGGTAGGTTATGCCGAGCATGTGGTGAAAGATATCCAGGGGCAGGGGGCTATGCCGCCGGTGCAATCCATACTGGACTGGATCCAGGTTAAGGGCATCACCCCCAATAACCCGGATATGGAACAAAAAGACCTGGCGTTTGTGATCGCCCGCAGCATCAAGCAGCGCGGCACCCCGGCACATACGTTTATTGATGACACTCGTGAGGCGATGCAGGACCGTGTCAGCCAGATTATGCGTGGCGCGGCCATGAACGGCTTGGCAGAGGCGGGCCTGTTATGAGTGTGAATAGCCAGCTGGCCGATTACCAAACCCGACTGGATGCCGCGTTAATGCCAGTCGTGACCCGTGACTGGAAACCCCGTAGTGCATTTAAAAATGACGATCTGAAACCCGGGCATTACACCCTGGTTTACCGCGGCGAAAAGTCACCCGAACCGCATCAGACTTACATCCAGTTTTTGATGATTGGCCGCATCTATTGCGGCAAAGACGCGACCGGCGAGCAGATAGAACAAGCAGAGCTGAACCTGCTGCAGGCGTTTAAAGACTTTGTGTTTACCAGTGCTCCGGAGATTGAGATTGGCTCTGTGGCCTGCAGTCATCAACAGGAGCACCCTGACGGCTGGTTTGTGGCTGAGTGCAGCGCCGGCCCCTTTGATTTTCAGCATAACCAAGACTGGCTGGGTGACGAGACGGACATTGACGGCATCAAGGCCAGTCGGGCACCGGATATCGGGCTGGAACATGAGGAGGATTATGTATCGCTACCGACACTGGAGGAGTCCGACGGATGAAACAGTGGGTATCCCGCCTTCTTTCCAAGCTGTTTTTAACCGGCGTTATCGAAGAGGTGCAGGCCTCGCCGCTACGTTACAAAGTGCGCTTCGACGAGAACCGCCTCAGCAACTGGTTAATCCCATTAGTGCGCCATGCCAGCACCGAGAAAGTCTGGGAGCCGCTGGAAGTGGGTGAGCAGGTGTTGGTGCTACTGCCCTTTGGGCTCTCTCGTGGCTTTGTACTGGGTTCGCTGTGGCGCAATGAGTCGGCCCAACCCAAAGATGATCTGGACCTGTTTTACCGCGAGTTTGCCGACGGGGCTTACATCCAGTACCACCGCACCAACAAACAACTGGACTTTTACACCCCAGGTAAAGCTGTTGGCACCGCCGACGGCGGCTTTGAATTGACCGGCGATATGTTGATTAAAGGCAAGATCACCCACGAGGGGGATTTTAATCAAACCGGCAAAATGGATGTGAGCGGCCAGATCACATCGAGCACCGAGGTCGAGGCCGACGGCACCAAGCTGACCAGCCACAAGCATAAAGATGTGACGGCCGGTACCGCGCTCACCGGGGAGCCAGAGTAATGGCGGCGGGCATGAACGAATCCAACGGTGCCATGATCACCGGCCTGGCCGAGCTCAAGCAGCGCATTCAGCGTTGCCTGCGCACACGCAAGGGAACATTGCCGCTGCGCCCCTTGTTTGGCTCTAATCTGCCGGAACTGATTGATGCCAAGATGACGCCCGGCTTTGATGTGGACGTGTATGCCGAGGTTGCCGCCACACTGGCTGAGCCCGCCAATGAGTTTCGAGACGAGTTTACGCTCCACCGCAGCTATTTGGAAATCGATGGGCATAACACTGTGATCACGCTGGAGGGTGAGTATCTGATCAGCGGTGAGCCAGTTACATTGGAAGGAGTGCGCCCATGGGCATAGATATTACCCGCCTTCCCAAGCCGGAAGTGGTTAAGCAGCTGGATGCTGAAGCCATTATGCAGAAGAACCTGCAACGCTTTGCCGAGTTGGCCCCCGAGACTGAGTTAAAGGTGGGGGATCCAGCCTATAACACCTTGTTGATGATGGCATTGCGGGAAGAGACGGTCCGCGCCGAGTTTAACGATGCCAGCCTGGAAAACACCCTGGCCTTTTCCAGTAACACTAATTTAGACAACCTTGCTGGGCTTTCCGATACAGAGCGAGAAGAGGGTGAAGCGGACGACCGCCTGCGCCAACGTGCTCAGCTGGCCCCCGAGGGCTTTAGTGTGGCTGGACCTTATGGCGCCTACATCAAACATGCACTGGATGCCGATGCGAGAGTGAAAGACGCGCTTCCTGTTAGCCCGAATCCCAACGTGGTCAACCTGTATGTGCTGAGCACCGAGGGTGATGGCACTGCCGCAGCCGAGCTGCTGGAAGCGGTTAACGACTATGTGACCGCGCAGACCAAACGACCCATTGGCGATCAGGTATCGGTGTTAAGCGCCAGCATCGTGCCCTTCCAGGTTGAAGCCGAGCTGTACTTTGACCGAGGCCCCAGCGCTGAGCTGGCCCGTCAGGCGGCAGAAGCGGCCGTGACTGACTATGTGCAGACCAACCACAAACTGGGTCGCCATATTACCGAAGCGGGCTTGTATGCGGCGCTCAAGCAGCCAGGTATTTGGGATGTGAACTTGATTAGCCCCAGTGGCAGTGTGGCGATTGGCGACACCGAGGCGGGCTATTGCACTGGCATTACCGTGAGGCTGGCTGATGGATAGCATCTTACCCAGCAGTGCCAGCCAGTTAGAGCGCGTGTTTGAACAGATATGGGCCGAACGCCTTGCTGCTATTGAGCGCGATATTGTCCACCTGTGGGATACGGACAACTGCCGAGCGGATCTGTTGCCCTATCTGGCTTGGGCTTTATCAGTGGATGACTGGAACGACAGTTGGCCGGTGAATGTGAAGCGTAACGTAATCAAAGCAGGTATCAGGGTGCACCGCCACAAAGGTACCTTGCATGCTGTGCAAGAAGCACTGAAGGCACTCAGTGTTACTGCCGAGGTCGTGGAGTGGTGGCAATCTGACCCACCGGCGGAAAATGGCACTTTTGATATTGTGGCCTTCACCAATCAAAACATCACGGAGGGCGGCGAGTCGGCCATAAATAGCGAGCTGATAGAGCAGCTGCAGCACTCCATTAACAATGCAAAGCGGTTTAGCCAACACTACCAGCTGACTACCGGCATAGAAACAAACGGTCATTTGACCACTGGGGCGTCACTCAAACCCACGTATGACTTCCCAGCCTCTGCCGCCTTAATTCGTCCCCAGCCCATTGTGAACGGGGGGCTGAGCTGCGCCTCTGCAACCCAGCCGAATTATGTAATACCAATTTCCGGGAGATTAGTGCGTGGACATTCAACTGTATAACTTTTACATCACACCAACGGGTGAAAATTTACTCCTAAATGAGAGTTTCGGCGGATCTCAGGTCAAGCTCAGTCATATTCATTTAGGAACGGCGTCTTATGACCCCAGTAGCCGAACAAACCAAACATCACTGATCAGCGAAGTTGATGTTAAACCCATTCAGGACTTTGCCAAAGTTGATAACACCCTGCAGATGGCCGCTATTTTTGATGGCAGCGGAGAGTACAACGTGGGTGAGATCGGTTTGTTTACGGATACCGGCAAGCTATTTGCGGTGCATAGTCAGCAAGGAAAATTGCTGGGGAGCAAAGCCGCGGGGGGCCGCTTTATGCCCCGGTTTGGGTTGGCATTGGACCAGATACCCAAGGACAGCATCACCGTTAATTTGGTGGGCGATAACCTGAACTTAATCATTACCCCTGAGTTGGCATTGATGACACTGGCTCAGGTGCGTAACTCACGACTGATCATGAATGGTATCAATCGTGACATTTCACAGTTTTTAGCCAATTAGGAGCTTATAAATGAGTACCGATCAAGTTTTAGCTGATGCCGCAAACGAGGTGAGTGCGGCTGCAGAGGAAGTGCGACAAGCCAGAGATTCGCTTGAAAATAAAGTGGCAGAGGTTGACGAGTCAGTAGCGAACGCTGAGCAGGATTATCAGGCTAAAGCCGCGAACCTCACCATCATCGCCACTGACGGCTATAAAAAAGCCGTGGAGTCAGCCAGTGGCGGGCGTAATACGGTAGTGTACGATGCCCAAGGAAACCCCAATGTAATGGTCGTCGTGCCCAGATTTAACGTCGAGGACTTGGGTTTAACCGATCTCAACCTTGGCGTCGGTACGCACCCAGCGTTTCAAACCAATGGTGTACCACGCGGTGAAATTCTGATCGGTAAATACCTGGCGTCTTATGCTGACGACGGCTCAGCTGTAGTTGGCGGCGCAAGACCAAGAACAAGCGTCGACTACGACCAGGCTAAGCTATTATGTTCAGATAAAGGCCAAGGCTGGCACATGATGTCGATTCATGAGTGGGCAGCAGTTGCGCTCTGGAGTATGGCAAATGGCACCGTCCCTCGCGGCAATACGAACTATGGCCGCGCGCATGACGCGCATCTTGAAACCGCCACAAGATTTGACGGCGGGCAACCAGGAGACATGTCAGGAGACGGACGCACCGACACAGGCAAAGGCCCTGCTACTTGGAGCCATGACCATACCAAATTCGGCATTGCTGACCTAGTAGGAAATGTGTTCGAGTGGCTTGACCAGATGAAGTTAGAGAACGGTCAAATCATAACCACTTTAGACAACGACCCTAGCGTTTCTGAGGCTAACTGGCATAACCACCCAGCGTATTTTGACTCCACATCGAACGCAACAGAGATCGGCAACGTAGGCGACCCTGTGCTGAACACACAGGTAGCTAACCGCAACGGACCACTAAACGACGACAGTCACGACTACGCGTATTCCTCAGTGCCAAACTGGGCATCAGTCACCAAAGACCCCAGCTACACACCTGTCGAATTATTGCGCAGATTACTCATTGAGTCGGCGGTTTCCAGCAACGCCCAAGGCTACTTAACAGTGCGGAACTATGGCGACCGCTTCCCGCGACGCGGCGCCCAATATCACGGCGGATCGAGTGCCGGCCTCGGGTCTCTGCACTTGGCTAACGTCCGGTCATATTCGAACGGAAACATCGGTTTCCGTCCGGCGTTATTCGTCTAACTCCGCAGCTAATCAGGAGCCAACACAATGAATCAGTTTACCTACATTTACGCGGGCCAGACTCACACAGACACCAGTGCCGAGTACATGCAGCAGCTCGGCATGAGCGCCGAGACCATCGAGTCCGTTTTACAACAGCAGAGCTACGAGCGCCGCGCGGCACTCGGTATCAATGCCAATGACAGCGGCGACGCGCTAAAAACGGCACTAAAAGCAGCGATTGATACAGCGGCAGGCAGTGTGCGCAAAGCCTATGTATCCCAAGGCCAGCTAGTGGAGGAGGAATACCACCTCGCCAAGCAGCACGCCGAGGGCTGGGACGGCAGCGGCGATGCTCCTGCTACAGTGCAGGCTTGGGCAGATGCCAGCGGACTGAGCACCGCCGAGGCCAAAGACGATATTTTGGCAACAGCAACAGCATGGGAGCAGGCATTAACAGCCATCCGAGCGGCACGACTCAGCGGCAAAGCAGCTGTCAGCGGCGCAACGGACGACGACGAGGCGTTAAATGCGGCTGAGACAGCCATTGCTCAGCTAAACGCGCTGATGCCACAGTAATATGCAGCACATTAAAGTCATCTTCGGCACCAACAACTTGCCCCTGAGCTGTGCCATTCGCTGGTTTACCCATAGCCACTGGAGCCATGTGGCGGTGGTGCTGGACGACCGGGGCGACGGCCAGGTGATTGAGTCGGTATTCGGTGACGGGGTGCGTAAAACCACCTACTCCGACTTTGTGGCTAAATACCCTAGGCACAAAATGGCTTACTTTCCTGTTCAGGACGCGAGCCGAGCCAAGATTCTGCTGGAAATGCAATTGGGCAAACCTTATGACGTAACGGCAATTCTAAGCCTGTTATTTCGGCGCCAGTGGGATAAACCCTCTCGCTGGTTTTGCTCCGAGTTGGTCGCCTTTGCCTCGTGTATGTTCCGCTTCAGGAGCGTGCGCCGTGTCACCCCCGAGGATATCTGGAAGCTGAGTAGAGACTCGGCTCCCCCGAACTATTAACCTGTTGTATTATTAAACAAAGCGGAAGCCGTGGAAGGTATCGCGTTATTCACTAAGTGGAGAAACACGATGTCTGAATTTCATCACGGTATTAAAGGTGCCATTGGCACCGGCGGTGTCCGTCCCGTCACGATTTCTAAAACCTCCTTTGCGGTGGTGATTGGCACGGCCCCCGATGCTGACCCCGCTGCGTTCCCAGCGAACACCCCCGTTATGGTGCCTGGCGATCTAAAACTGGCCGCTAAACTGGATACGGTCGGTGATGGTAATGGCACATTGCCGGATGCCGTGACTGCGGTATTTGACCAGTTCCGCGGTGCCATTGCGGTGATTCGCGTTGAGGAAGGGGCGGACGACTCAGAAACCCAAACGAATGTCATGGGCGCCATTGATGGCGTTACCGGTGCCCGCTCGGGCATGGAAGCCATTATGGATGTGACCGCCAAATTTGGCCTTAAGCCGCGCTTGCTGGCCGCCCCCGGCTTTACTCATGTGCAAACGGTGGCAGATAAACTGCTGATTTTTGCCAACCGCTTACGGGCCATGGCCTATATCGACTGCGACGGCGCAACTTACTCTGAGGCGGTCACCTACAAGGCAAACTTTGGCGATATGCGCGCCGAGCTGTGCTGGCCAGCGGTGTATAACCTGGCAGGGCGTGAAGTGGCCATGTCGGCCTATCGGCTAGGCATGGAAATCCAGAAGGACAACACACCCGGCGAAGAATACTCCGCCTCGGCCTCTAACCGCATTGTTCGCGGCATTTCTAAGCTCAAACACACGGTGGATTACGTGGACGGCGACAGCAACTGTATTGCCAGTCTGCTCAACGAAAACCTGATTACCACCATCATCAACGACGACGGCTTGCGCCTGTGGGGCAACCTAACCGCCAGCAGCGATCCTAAATGGCAGTTTGCCAATGCGGTACGGGTGAATGATGTGATTCTGGATGCCATTACTTCCTCGCTCAAATGGGCGCGGGATAACAAGATCTCCCGCACGTTCGTGGAAGATGTGGTGGACAGCGTGAATAACTTTCTGGCGCAGGAAACCAAGGCCGGCAACCTGATGGGTGGGGAGGCCTGGGCTGATGAAGACCTTAACACGCCGGACAGTATCATGGCCGGTAATTTCTATATGGATTACGACTTTACCCCACCCGGTATTGCCCAAAACATCGGTGTAACCAGTCACTTTGTGAATGACTACGCCAAAGCCGTTTTTGAATAGGAGATAACGTATGCCAACGCAACTACCTAAAGTGCTCGTTGATTACGCCTGGTACCAGGATGGTAAAGGGCTGATCGGCCAGTGCAGCAAAGTGAAGCTGCCCAGCTTGAAGAAGATCATGGAAGAATACCTGGCCGGCGGCATGGCCGCGGGCATTCAGATTGATATGGCCGCTTATGAGCCAATGGAAGCCAAGGCCACACTGATGGAGCCCAATGCCGATGCCCTCAAGCTGTTTGGCTTAGGTAACGGTGAGGAAAAGCCCTTTGTGTTCCGCAGCGCTCTGAAAGGCAAGGGTGAGAGCGTAGACAAGTTTGTGGTGAAAATGCAGGCCCGCATTGTTGAGCTGGATATCAGTGAGATTGAGCGGAAGAAGCCTGCCGAAACCGAACTGACGCTTTCGGTGAATGTGCTCAAAATTGAGTACAACGGCGATGTGCTGATCCACATCGATGCCGAAGGTGGCATTGATAAACGTGGCGGCAAAGACAACCGCGCCGCCATTAACGCCGCGCTGGGGATTTAACCCCGGCGCTGCCCTTTCATTCACTAATACGAGAGCGTTATGAGCCAAAAATACTTACCCATTACCATTACCCTGCAAGTGCCCACGCCGCTGGATGGCAAAGAGGTGGAGAAGCTGACCATGCGCCCGCCCATGGCCGCGGATGTGTTTGCCGCGGATCAGGCCAGCACCTCGGATATGGAGCGTGATGCGCTGCTGTTTGCCAACTTAACCGACACCACCGCTGAGTTTATTAAAAGCCTCAGCTTTTACGACTACAAGCGGGTGGAGCAGGCCAATGACCTTTTTTTACTGCCGATTCCGGTGCACTTAGATCGGCGATCCTCGTTATTTCCCGCGCCGGAGGAGGCAGTATCCGAGAGCTCGAACGATTCCCCATCGTAGAGCTGTTTGACTATCTGCAGGCACTGAAAGAGCTGAATTCGAATAATGAGTCAGAATAGCGATGTAATGATCGAAGTCGGCGCGACGATGGACCGTAGCGTCGGGCGCAGCTTTGATACGGTGGCGAACAAAGCCACCCGTGCTCGTAAGGCCGTAGCTGGCGGATTAGACAAGGATGTGGCGCAAGTGCGCCGGGCCCGCGCTGAACAGGGCCGCTTTGACCGAGCAGTGGGCGATGCCAGCCGAGCCGTGGGCCGACAGGGCCGACGCCTGACCGACACCGCCCGGGATGCGGTGAGTTACACCCGCAGCCTGGGGCAGGCTCTCAGAAAGAACCAGGCCTTTTCCCGCTCAGCCCGGGCCGTAGGCCGGGGGCTGGATAGTGTGGCTAATCGGTGGACGGCATTGGCAGGAGGAGCTGCCGGTATAGGTTCTATGGGTATGACGCTAACCATGGATGAAACAATTACTCGACTGGGTATACAGGCCAATAAATCGAAAGAGGAAATGGCCGCGCTTAAGAACGAGATATTTGCCATTTCTCAAGAAGAAAATATCCGCATCGACCCTGTTCAATTGACTTCTGCCATTGATCAGATCGTAACTAAAACGGGTGATTTAGACATGGCTCGTCGCAATATGCGGAATATCGCCATGACCATTCAAGCCGCAAATGCTCAAGGACTGGATGCAGGCTCGATGGTGGCTGATATTGCCTATAAATTTAATATCAAAGACTCCGATGCCATATTGGCAACTCTTGATGGTTTAGTTGTTCAAGGTAAAGAAGGAGCTTTTACTTTGCAGCACCTCTCTAAAGAAGGCGCGCAAGCCATGGCTGCTTACGCGGCTATGGGGAGAAAAGGGAAACAAGCCGCCATGGAGATGGGGGCTTTGCTGCAAATTTCGATGATGGGGTCAGGGTCTGGAGCTGAGGCTGCTAGCGCCTTTGACTCCACTCTTGCTGATATAACGTCGAACTTTGATAAGTTCCAAGAGTTGGGTATTCAAGTTTTTGATCCTGAAAAACTAGCAGAAGGTAAAAAAGTTTTTCGCAGTGTCCCTGAAATATTAAGGGACACTATGAAAGCCACGGAAGGGGATGTGACTCAATACAGTCAACTCTTCGGTGATGAAGCCATCCGCTTGGTGAAAGTACTAGGCTCTGAGTATCAAGATCTGGGCAAGTTACCTACGTTAGATAAGCTCTTAGGTATTAGTGGTGACGGTCAGACCATTATGAAGGACACTGCAACGGCCGCTGACTCAGCCGCTGCTAGCTTCAGGAACTTACTCCATGTTTGGCGAGACGTAGCTGATGATGCTTTTTCTGGCCCCTTACAATCTTTAGCTGACACCTTAAATGGGATGGACCCCGAAGCACTGAAAACGCTGATGCAAACAGGCGCAGGTGCTGGCCTGTTCTTAGGGGGCGCGGCATTAACCAAAAAAGCCTGGGATATTGGCAGTGGTGTAATGGGCTTCTTTGGGCGAGGGAAAAAGCGCAAACGGGGCAAGAATGATGAGGCAACCAATCCACTGGATGCTGCAGGCGGTACCACACCCGTTTACGTAGTGAATATGCCTGCGGGAGGCATGGGTGGCGGTGGCCGAGGCCGGCGCGGCCGGGGGCGTGGCGCAAACAAACGTAGCGTGGGCCGCCGCTTGTTGGGTGGCGCGGGCAAACTGGCCCGCGGTGTTGGCCAGCGTATTATGCCCATTACCGCTGTGCTGGGCGCGGTGGATATTGGCACCACGTTGATGAATGACTCGCTCAAGGAGAATGAAAAAGGCAAGGCGGTAAGTCGCGATGTGGGCGGCTTAGGTGGGGCCTTAGGCGGTGCCGCAGCGGGTGCCGCGATTGGCTCAGTGGTGCCGGTAGTTGGCACGGCCATCGGCGGCTTAATTGGCAGTATTGTCGGTGGTTGGGGAGGTGATGCGCTCGGTGGTGCCATTGGTGACTGGATGTTCGACGACGACCCCCGCAAGGTGGGTCGTGAAATCGTTAATAACAACGAGCGCCGCGAGGTTGAGCGGGAGAGTGTGACCCGTGAGGTACGCTCTGAAAGACTGGAATTGCAAACCAGCCACACCGAAGTGAACAACCAGCATCTGACCGAGCGAGATCGGAGCGTTGAGACCAACAACAACACCGAGCATCACCTGACCCGTGACCGCCAGACTCAAGTGGAGCGGCTGGCTGTACAGAGCACCTATACCGAGCTGCAAACACAACAGCTTACTGAGCGTGACCGAATTACTCGTGAGCTGCGCAGTAGTGAGCGAGAGCGTAGCGTTGAGACCAACAACACCGAACGCCAGCAATTGACCCGCGAGGTGCGGCAATCTGACGTTGCGGGCAATGGCTCACTGGGGAGCCTGACCCGCCTGGTGAGTGAGATTAACCGCAAGATGACGGCCAAGCCCGCCCCTACTCAGGTAACGATGCACGCCACCTTTCATGCCAGCAACAGCAATGAACAGATAGCCCAACTCAAAGAGGCGCTGAATAATTTGAGGGATGATCTCAAAGGCGATGGCTATCAAGTAGCCTATGAGGACAGTTAATGGCCATAAATGAAACCTTAATGGCGTTGGGCGACTACCGCTTTAGCATTGCCACTGCCGCCCTTAAGCAAATGCAACGCCAGTACGCCTATCGATGGGCGGATGTACCTGTACTCAATAGCAAGCCCCGTAGCCAGTTTACCGGCCCTGAGCTGTTTGAGCTGACGATGGAGGGCGTGATTTACCCCTATTACAAAGGCGGGTTTGAGCAGATAGACCAGTTGCAAGCACAAGCCGCCAAGGGCGAACCACTGCGCTTGGTGGACGGCTTGGGCAATGACTGGGGCTTGGTTACCGTGCGTAAGATCAGCGAGCAACACGAGTCACTGCGCGTCAAGGGCAAGCCGATGAAGATCACCTTTACCATTACCCTCAAGGAATACCATGAGCCAAGCTGATTCTGGCCAGTACGTGACCCGCGACCGCGAACGGTTGGACCAAATTTGCCTGCGTTACTACGGGCCAGTTACGGGCATGGTAGAGCGCGTACTGGAACACAACCGAGGGCTGGCCCAATACGGCCCTGTACTCCCCGCTGGTGTGAGCATTACGTTACCGCCCGCGCCCCCCAAGCAAGCCGATGACAATGTGACCTTGTGGTAGACGCCAATGCAGTTTGACTACCAGATTACCGCCGACGGCAACGACATCACCAACACCATCCGCCCTTTGTTTAAGTCATTAGAAGTGCAAGACAACGCGGGCAATAAGCCAGACACTCTAGTGTTAACCTTGGTCGACGATGGCAGGGTGGCCTTCCCTCAGCGCGAGAGTGAGCTGGAAGTGCGCACTGGTTATGCAGGGCGAGGCCTGCATATGAAAGGCCGTTTTACGGTGGAGGACATTGATCTTGGCTTGGATCAGCCCATCATCACCATAAAAGCCAGCTCAGCTAAACTGCGCTGGGCCTTTCGCAGCCACCGCGACCACACATGGCAAAACATCACACTGCAGGACGCCATTAACCAGATGGCCGAGCGCAACGGCTTTAAGGCCGCCGTGAGCGATTTTTTCAGCCAATTCACCATTGAGCACTATCTACAGCAGGGCCAGAGCGATGCCGACCTAGCCAAGCAATGGGCCGAGGAGTACGGCGCCACCCTGAAAGCCACTACTGACCGCCTGATATTTATGGAAAAAGGCAGCAACACCAGCGCCTCGGGCAAGGCGTTGCCGGTGGTACCGCTGGCGCTGAATGAGCTGGTAAAAGGGAGCCTGACACTTTCTGGCTCAGTCACCTACGAGGGCGTGATGGCGTCCTGGCAGGATCTGGATCAGGCCGAGCGGCAGAGCGCCGTAGCGGGCAATAGGGACGGCCAGCGCATTAAGAAACTGCCCGAATTGCACGACAATGAAGCACAGGCTCAAGCCGCCGCTGACAGCGAGTGGCACCTACTGCAGCGCAAAGAGTACCAGTTGAACATAAAATCCATGCCTGCTGTGCCAGAGCTGACCGCCGAACGGGTGATCGAACTCAGCGGCCACCGCCGCGCCCAGTTTAATACCACCTGGGTGATCGACAGCCTCACCGAAACCCTGGACGACCGAGGATTTTTGCAGAAGCTGAGCGCCGTGGCGCCGAAAGACTCACTGGAGGGGATACCAAGGCTGGCGCGTTGAACCGTGAAACTTTTTCTTGTTGTGCGGTTCATGTGTGGGTATATTTATTTGGCAATAAATCTATACATAGTTTTAAGGAGTGAAACGATGAGTTCTGACGGTATCAATCCGCCTTTAGTAAAAAACACCCCAACCTATAACACCGACAAGGTGCAGAAGGCGCCCTCGAATGGCGCTGAGGTATCAACCTCTACGTCTGACGGTATCAACCCCCCATCTACTCAGGATACGGTAATCCTGTCCCCCGAAGCTCAGGCATTGCTCGACGCTGAAAATCAGTAATGTCAGACGTTACCCGGGTGCTGTTATTTAACAGTGACCTGATACTTCTGGTGTTGTATGTGCTCGCTATTGGAGCGGCAGTAAGATGTCGACATCGCTCTTATGTGATTTTGGGGATCATTCTGCTGCTGGTGCTAGGCGTTCGGCATTACCTGGCCGCTTTCTATGCAACATTACCTATAGAGTCATACAGGTTCTGGTGGTATCAGAGCTGGTTATATCTGTTTGTTGGGGGACTGCTGCTTTCAGTCTTGGCCCACAATGCGCTTTTTGTGCAGCGGGGAAAGTGGGTGAAGCCGATTTACTTGCTGATGCTGGTTAATGTGTTGGCCTATGGTTTTATGCATGTACAGCGGATAGAACTGGGAATCAATGAGCCCAATTGGACGTTCACGGCTTATACCATAACGGTGGTAACGGTGAATTATATGATCGCTGGACTGCTGTTGTTTGGAGCTGTTAGGGAGAATGGATATGAGCGTTAGCACCATTGCTGTCATTATTTTGGCGCTGATCGCCTGCTTGTGTGTGATGAAACTGGATGATGTGGGGCGATATATACGTGCTCAAGCCATTCGGTGGCTGTATCGACGAGCTCCCTTCTTTCATGCTCACCAGTTGTTGCAGCAGGTGGCCGAGCATCAAGGACAGCTTCCTGCTGAGTTGCAGGCCATGGTTGAGGATTACTCAAGGACTGTTGCTGCCTCGCGCAAGGTGGAGTTGGACCAGGACGAATACTGGCGATTGCTAGAAGCTGAGCGACTGGTACAAGCGCAACTGAGTAACATTCATAAGCGTATGGACAACGAGAGCCGGGCTGAGGCGTTTACGAATATTAAAACCGATATGATGGTTTGGGATCGACAGTGGCGAAACGATAAGGCGCCTGCCTCAGAGGTGGATTACTCCATCGATTAGCGTACGGCATCGATGGCCATAGTCAGTGCTTGGGGCTGAATGGTGTCGGCGGTTGCGCCTGCCTGGATGGCATGGTTATAGGCCGCCGATATTACCCTCGCCTTTTGGTTAGGGGTGAGGGTGAGTTTCTGCTCGATCAGGGTTTGCTCTAACAGTTCTACAACGGCCCGCATTAAGTTGATTTGTATCCCTTGGGTGTTGTCTGATGTGCTGGATTCCCAAGACTGAAACTCAATGTTGCTCTCCTCTAACTCCCCTTCCCTCATAACTCGGGTGTTATTGGTGAGGTGTCCACAGGAATCGTTATTTCCAAAAAGCCAGTACGGCCCCACCATCCCTAATCGGATTTCCGCTTTATTCAATGACGTACAAGCCTGCACTACTTCAAGCATGCCTGCTCTGGCCAGTTGCTCCAAAAACTCGATAAGCAGCTTGGAACGTGAGCCCGTTAGCACTTCAACCACATGGTAGTCGATCGTTCGTTTTGCAAAATCAATCTGCCCTGGCTGATGCAGCACGACAGTGACCTCAGGGTAAGACTCTACAACTATGATTCGCCACGGTTCATCTTCCAAAGCTGTGCTGAGGTAGTCCTGCAGGTCGTCACCATTGGTAAACGCATGCACCTTAAAGGGTGCCCCATCGCCGGTTAATAACCAGTTGATATTGACGTTCTCTGTGCGTGAGAGGATGGACAATAATTCGGGATCGGGCGTTTTCCCCTTGCGCATGTTCTGTATTTTGCCGTCAGACAGCCCAAGGGATTTACCCCACCCATGTAGGGTGCGGTCGCCAAGTACGTGCGTTAATCGGTCGAGTACAGAATCTTGCATAGAAAGTTGAAAACACTTGACCAGCTAAAATTAGCTGTCTAATATCTCTCCTGTAAACAAAAGCAGCTAAAAATAGCTGTTTGCGTTTTTGACAAACAAAAGTAAACAGGATTGTACCAATGAGCCAGAAAAAAGCACTGAAAAACAACCCGACACTGAGTGTTCGTGGTAGGGAATTAAAGGCGAGAGTGATTCGTTTAGCCACGTTAGATAAACGCCCACCTTCACAAATGGCGGCAGTATTGCTTGAGGAGGCCGTGCAGGCCGAAGAGGAAAAGCTAAAATTAGCTGCTATCGATAAGGACCCCGACTACCGCAGCCTTATTGCATAAAGAACCCTTACCTGCGCCAACAGGTAAGGGCCTGAGTAGAGGTTCTGCTCAATCGGCAAACCGAAAGAGAAGATCGCTTCGACACGTTCGACCTCTGAGCCCGATTGTAGCGTGAGCCCTGTTTTTTTCAATGTGAATTGTAAACAGGAATAACGCGATGATGGATCGTAGCCGTGTGGCCCCCGTAGAGCGGGCGGCTTATGACTTTGTGCGCCGAAAAGGTGCTCGCTACTTTGAAACACTGTTGGGTAAAAAGCCCAATGTGCTGTCTAACGAAGTTAACCCCAATACCCCCACCCATAAGCTGGGCTTGCTGGACTCGCTGCTGATGCAGTTAGACACCAGCGACTTCTCCATTTTGCATACCTGCAACCATGTGTGTGGTTTTCAAGCCGTGGCCCTTGGCCGCAATTTTCACGACACCAGTGATATGGAGCTGTTAAACCGCTACAGCAACTGGCATGCGGAAATCGGCGATGTAAACCGCGAGCTAAATTCGGCGCTGGCCGATGGTGACATTAGCGCCAAGGAGTACGAGCGTATTGAGCGCGAGTTTTTTGAAGCCATTGCCGCGGGCTTTGAGTTTTTAGCCCGTGCGCGCCATTTGGTGCCTGAGCTGACGCCGGAGGTGCCCCATGGCTGACACCAATGCCAACGGCGTACCTGTGGCCTTAACCAAAAAGGGCATTCAACGGGTAACGGATAACACCGCCGGTAAGCAGGTGGTGTTGCCTCAAGGCTTGATTACGCAATTTTTTGGTGACGAGCTGATGCAGATGCTCAGCACTGACGAGCCCGAGCAGAGCAAGGCGGAGGGGCAATCGTGAGTGTATTTGAAAGCTACTACACCGAGGCCGAGGAAAAGCGCCTGTTCAGCACCTTGCGCCGAGTGGATGACCTTGCCGCCAAGCGGGATTATTACGTGTGTTTACTGTTCCGCGAAACCGCCGTGCGCTTGGGGGTGTTGTTTGGCCCAGATGCCCGCAAAGCGGAGCGTGAGAACCTGCCTATGCTGGGCTTTACCTTGGGCAACGCCCGCGATTCGCTGAAAGAGGAATACTTGGTGTTTGAGGCGGCGAACAATAAACGCCAGAAAAAGCACCCGGTGCACCTTAATAAATCCGCTACGGCGGCGTTGAAGCAATTACTGAGCCTGCACAAGCAGATGACCCGCCACTGGGACTGGGACTTACCCCACGACGAGCGCCCGCTCATAGTGGGACGCTTACGCAACCGTGGCTTGTCGCGCCGTAACTTTCAGGAGCGGTTTCGCTATTGGTGTGATCAGGCCGAGGTGCCTATGGGTACGGTGCACTGGTTGCGCCATACATGGGCTAAGCGCTACCTAGAGCGCAGCGAAAGCCCCGCCGCCTTGCGCCATGTGCAGGCGGTGCTCGGGCACGCCAACATTAACACCACGGCCATTTATACCCGACCCGACAAAGAGGCGCTGGTGAATGCTATGCAGGAGGCCAGCACATGCCGGAAGTAACAGGACCACTGGTGCGAACGGCACGAGCTGGGGTGCAAATTAACCTGACCCGCTTACCCGCAGACAAAAAGCGTAAGGCCTGGGCTCTGATCCGGGATGAAAACCCGGCATTAGCTCAGCTGCTTCAAAGCCACGCCTTTAACACCGTAAAACAACAACTCGAAAACACATTTGGACCGGTAGACGTGCTCGTGAACCCGGCGGCAATGGGAGGCAATGAGTATGGCATCCGCCAACGACTTAAAGCAGAGGATTGATCTACACGATTTGGCCACCCGCTTGGGTATGGAGCGCCCTGACCCGAGTGGCAATTACCGCAGCCCGCACCGTAAGGACCAAAACCCGAGCCTGAGTATTTGGACGGGCAACGATGGCATGATGCGCTGGAAGGACCACGCAGGCGATGCCGGCGGCAGTTGCATTGACTTGGTGATGTACGTGGAGGGCTTGAACGACAGCGGCCAAGCCTTAAGTCGCTTGCATGAAATTTATGGCATTGAGCCAGACCGGCCCGAAGCGCCGAAAGAAAAAACCCAAATTGAATGGGTGGCCGATCAGGTGTTGGCCAACCCTGGGCCGGCCAAAGACTATTTGGTGAACGAACGTAAGCTGAGCGCCGAGGTAGTGGATTACCTGATTGCCCGCAAAGCGGTAGGCCATAACGATTGGCGGAGCACCCAAAAACAAGCGGGTGAGCAAGGCCACGGTGGCCCCGCGGTGAGCTTTATTGCCCGCTGCCTACACACCAACCGGGTGGTGGGCATTGATAACCGATACTTTGACAAGGAGTTAAACGGTGGCCTGAAAACCAAAAGCCAAGGCGAGAAGATGGGCCACCCTTGGGTACCAGACCTGAACGCGTTGAAACGAGCCAAAACGGTGTATGTGGTGGAGTCGGCCATTAATGCGGCCAGCATCATCAGCGCCTTTGACCCTAAGGCCACTGGCAAGGTGCCGGTGACGGCGGTGGCGCTGCGCGGGCTGGCGGTGGACACCATGGACTTTCGCTTTCTGCAGAATAAGTTTGTAGTGGTGTGCATGGACAACGACCCACCGGTAGAGAACGGCCCAATGAAAGGACGTCGCCCCGGTCCTGAGGCCGGCTGGGAAATCTACGAGGCGCTGAGCGCGCTGAACATTCCCTGCCTGTTTGTGGATCACGCCAAGTGGCCGGAGGGGGTGAACGATGTGAACGATTTACTGCAACAGCTTGGCCCTGCCACCACCATGAATAAGTTGCGCTGTTATGAGAACTGGTTGATTCAGGGCTTTCCCGGCTCGGCGCCTGCAAAGGGTTGCCATGCCACGCACGCTCGGCGGCGGGTAACCCTGCCTGACCACGATTTTGCGGTGTATTGGCAATACCGAGTGCGGCCCGATTTTAGCAGTTTTGTGAAGTTGGGCGAGGACGAGGAAGGCAACGAGAAAAAAACATTCCACGATCTGGCCGGCTTTCGTATTGCCGCGCTCAGCCGTGTGACCATTACCAGCGCCACCGCGGCACTGACCGGTGAGAGCGACAGTCAGCCCAATACTGTGTTTGCCGCCAGTGTGCAGGTGCCTCGGCATCCCGGTAAGTTGATACGGCGCGTGATGCAAGACGAGCAGTTGCACAATATTGACCAGTGGAAACGCTTTGGGCCCATTTTCCGCCCCGCGCAGTTTGCACGAATGCTGAACATTTTGGAGCGCACCACTCACATGGGCGGGCGCGATGCGCTGAACTTTGTGGGTATTGCCTGGAAACAGGGCAAGCCAGTGCTGAATGAGGGGCCAGACTGTTACTTTAGTGAGCCGGATAAGCAGTGCCCTTATCACAACCTGTCTTTCCCTTCTGGCCCTGTGCACCAAGCCAAGCCAGTGATTGAGGCCTACGCCAAAACCATGCAAGGCAACTCGGCATTGACCCTGCTGGTGTGGGCCTTGGGCGCGCACTTAAAAACCTTTATTGGCAAGTGGCCGCACATGGTATTGCAGGCGGACAAAGGCACGGGTAAGTCAACGTTGATCAAACGGTTGGAGCGCTCCATTGCCTTTACCATGTTTTCTGGCCAGAGCCTGAAATCCGAATTTCGCTTGTTGACCTCCATCAGCCACACCACACATCCCGTCGGGTGGGAAGAACTGAGCGCCCAGGGTAAGCGCATTATTGATTTGGCGGTGGCCCAGTTGCAGGAAAGCTACAACTACACGGTAACCCGCCGTGGTAGTGACATGCTGGAGTATGTGCTGATAGCGCCGGTGTTGTTGGCCGGTGAGGACGTGCCCGTGGACAGCCTACTGGGCAAGGTGGTGCGAGCGGATTTGAACAAAGGCAAGGGCGCGCTGATACCCGAGAGTTTGCCGCGCTTTCCTGTGAAGGAGTGGTTGCAGTTTATTACCCGCTACAGCCGTGAGCAGGTGAGCACTCTGTACCACGAATGCATCGAGTACATGGAGAAATATTCGATGGCGGCGGCGCACGACAACGGCGCCACTCGTATGCGCGATAACTACGCCTGCTTGTTGATGGCGTGGCGGTTGCTCAGCGAATTTGCCGACGTGCCCTCGAACTACAACGGCTTTCACAATGATTTGATTCAGGACATGAACAGCCACATCAAGGAAACCGACAGCGACCGCGAACCCTGGATTTGGATTATGGAGTTGATTTTGGGCGAGCTGGACGCGGGCCATTATCGACACCCCAGCCACTTTGACACGGTGGAAGAGACGTTCTGCTTACTGATTCGCCCTAGCCACATTATGCAGCACATCGGCCAGAGCCCGGCGCTGAAACACATTTACGACGGTTTGCCGGTGAAGAGTGCCCGGGTGCTGAAAAAGCAGTTGTTAAAGGCCGGTGTGGTGGTGAAAGACGGCGTGGAGAAGACCATTAACGGGCGGCGCATAAGCAATATGCTGGCGCTGAGTATTGAGGAATTGCAGCAGTTTGGACTGGCACCGTCGGTACCCGATGGGCCGGACAAGATTGACTAACAACGGAGGAGACCATGGAACAACAAATCGAAAAGCAACAAGTTGAACAGCAACCACCCCAGGCGGTGATCAGTGCGGCGGAGTTTTGCCGAGGTGTAACGGTGCGCGTCACCGGCCGTTTTTTAATTGAACAGGGCCTGGCGGAACGCTGGTACCAGCTGCGGCGCAAAGCCCTGCGAGGGGCCAAGGGCATTAAAAACCATCGGATTCAGCCGGACTTTGTGGACGAGCTGTACGTGGCTCAGGCACGAGTGTTGGGCCTGATCCAGTAAACCCGCCGGCGCTGTGCCGGCACAACACAGGGGCGCCAACCCCTTAATTAACATTAACTGAGTAGAGGTAATTATGAGTAACTATCAAACCTACAGCGGTGATTACTTAGACCTTTCGGGGCCGGATGTGTCGGCGCTGACGGTCAATGACATTGCCCATTCGCTGTCAAACCAATGCCGTTTTAACGGCCATTGCCAGGCATTTTATTCGGTGGCTCAGCATTCGGTGCTGGTGAGCCAGATTGTGCCCCGTGAGCTGCAATACGATGCGCTGTTTCACGATGCGGCCGAGGCTGTTACCGGAGATATGACCCACCCCATTAAGCGAATGCTACTGGACTTTCAAGCCTTGGAAGATGAGGTGGAAGAGGCGCTGTTTGCGCAGTTAGGTGTAACCACGCCCTTGGACCCTGCTATTAAGCAAGCCGATCTGATTTTGTTGGCCACTGAGCGGCGCGACCTGATGGCCGAACAAACCCTACCTTGGGCCATGTTGGAGGGGGTTGAGCCGTTATCTGAGGTGATTTCACCTTGGACACCCGAGCAAGCGAAACAGCGTTTTCAGGCGCGCTATAACCAGTTGGTTCTACGCGAACGCTACGGCCCCAATGTGGCGTTGACTGAGCAGGGAGGAGCAGCATGAAAGTAGAACGCTCAACCACCCTTAAGCTGAACATCTCTGAGTTGGAGCGGTTAGACCCGATCACGGTGTTTTTGGAAGATCTCGGCCCGAATAAGGGCAGGATCACCATCCGCTGTTTTGACCAGACGTGGAGTGCTAATTGGAACGCCATGGGCGCCGCCTCGGTCGCGCACTTCTTTGTGCGCTGCGACGAGAACTACCTGTGCAATAGCTTAAGCTCCATTCCCGCCCGCATTACCGCCGATGATGACCTGGTGCGCCGAGCCATTAAGCAGGAGATACAGCGCCAGCGAGAGGCCGACCTGCTCGATAACGACACCGCCGAGCGCATGTGCGCCCAGGTGGACGAGATGACCATGGAGTGCCCCAACGAGGCGTTACTGCGGGAGGTGTTTGATTACGACTGGCGTTACCAGCTGCCTGAGAAAGATAACCCGGAGTATATGTACCTGTGCCGCATTATCAACGCTGTGCAGTATGCGTTAAAAGTCAGCGTACTGAGTGAGGAGCCGGTTAAGGAGGTGCGCTATGGCTAAGCCAGCGATTCAACCCATAGAGATGGACGGCGCGCTGATCTTGGATACCGAAACCACCGGACTGGACGACAACGCCGAGGTGGTAGAGGTGAGTGTGATTGATGCGGCCACTGGGGTGAAGGTGTTTGATACCTTGATCCAGCCCTTTGACCCCATTCCGGCTGAGGCTACGGCCATTCATGGCATCACTAACGACATGGTGCAGTATGCGCCCACCTGGGACGAGGTGTATGACCTCTTTCTGGGCCTGGTCTTGAACCACCCTTTGATCATCTACAACCGGGATTACGATATTCGCCTGCTCAATCAAAGCAGCGAGAAGCGCGGCATCGTCCAGTTGCTGACCGGCGACTGCATCTGCGCCATGCAGTGGTACGCCGCGTTCTACGGCGAGTGGGATGAGGAGCGTGATCAGTACAAGTGGCAGAAGCTCGGCAATGCCGCCCGTCAGCAGGCCGTGAACACCTCAGACTTGACCTTGCATCGAGCCTTTGCCGATTGCTTGGTAACAAAACGGGTGATCGAGGCCGTGAACGACCGTTTGATGGGGGTGGCGCATGGCCTCCGCTAACTCTAGACGTAACCCTGATGCGTTGCCTTCTGACCTTTACACTACGCCTGAGTGGGCGGTTAAGGCGCTGCTGAAACGGGAGCGTTTTGAGGGTTCGATCATCGACCCCGGCTGTGGCTATGGCACCATTTCTGAGGCGTTGAAAGCCAAAGGTCATCAGGATGTGACCTCGCTTGACCTGAACGACTGGGGCTATGGTGAGACGGGCGTAAATTACTTGGAGCACGAACGTCAGTACGCCAACGTGATCATGAACCCGCCGTTCCTGCTGCTGAGTGAGTTTATCACCCATGCCATGGAGCACAGCCAGCATAAAGTGGCGGTGTTTGCTCGCATTAACGCGCTGGAGGGCGTTGAGCGGTTTGACACTCTCTACGCCAACCGTAAGCCGCGCTCGGTGTATGTGTTTGTGAACCGGGTTAAGTGCCCTAAGGCCGGTGTGTGCGATGGTGAGAGCTCGTCGGTGTTTTATTGCTGGCTAGTGTGGGACTGGCGCAAGCCATCCCCGCGCTGGTCACGCCTGAAATGGCTGGCTGATAAGCCACCAAAACAACAACGACCAAGGAGGAAGTGATGGGAATTAAAACGATGCCAGTGCCCTTAGATCCTCGGTACGAGCAGCTAGTGCCTATGATTACTAATAGTATGAAAGCGTATTGTATTGGTGAGTTTAGCTGGGAGGAAGAGGCTCCGTTTTATGACGAGAACGGCAATATCATTCAGAGTATTGCCACCCGAACTGTACCTTGGGATCTCTGTAAACGGATTTATCAGCAAATGGCTACTATGGCGAACGCATCGCCTGAGCTGGATCAAGCCTCCGTTGACTCACTCACTTGCCCACATTGCGGGATGGTAACGAGCTTTCGGAATGCACCTGAAATCGATACAACGGCTCGCTTTCTTCTCAGAACGACCTTAAAAGGTGCGGACGATGGTTGATTATACCCAGCTCTATTGTCCTTCTTGTGCCGGGCGCCTCGATGCCCATGGGGCTTGCTGGCCCAAATGCGAGTATGAAGCATGGGTAGGGCCTCCACCCCCGCTAACCAGGGAACAGGCCCTGACCAAGCGCATTGAGAATATTAAGAGTAGTATCCGGATCTACCGAAAAGAGATCCGGACTAAGCAAAGCACTGTTGAGCGCTATCAACAGGAATTAAACCAACTGAAAGGTGATAACCATGAATAAAACTCAACTGATTAACCATATTGCGAACCAAGCGGAGCTGACGAAGGCCGATGCCGGCCGTGCGGTGGATGCTTTTACCGATGCGGTATCCGAAACCTTGAAAAACGGTGGCTCTGTGCAGTTAACCGGCTTTGGTAGCTTTGGTGTGAACCAACGTAGCGCCCGCAGCGGTCGCAACCCGCAAACCGGCGAAACCATCCAGATTGCCGCCCGCAAGGTACCCAACTTTAAAGCCGGCAAGGTGCTGAAAGACGCGGTGAACTGACTCTTACCCGCTTTCACGGTCTAAAAATGTGCGGTACATTGGTACCGCATTTTTTTTGGAAGGAAGCGAATAATGCGATTACCTCTCTATATGGCCTTGCTTACTGCGGCTACTATTGTTTTTTCGGTCTCCGCCGCTGAGAAAGTAAAAGTTAACTGCCTTGAATTTGAAGCTATAACTGGTGACAACCTACCTTGCGACAGCTTTAAACAGATTAGCGTGGATAAACAAGAGTACGAAAAAGCACTGAGCATTAAGGAGGTTGAAAACTGTAAAAGCCGAGTCAGGGCCAAATTCACTAAGAAAGAGTGCCAAGTCACACCAAAGTTATATAACGAACCCAAAGACTACCAGTGCCACACTCAGTTAAAGGCTTGTGAGCCTCAAAAAACTGTAGAAAAGAAGGCTGATGATGAAGATAAGGTCGAGCTTTGGTAATGCCTATAGCTCGTCATCAAAAACGGGTTCGTAGTAACAAAGGCAATAACCTGTTTGTTCTGGGTTTATAGAACGACACTGGCAATTTAAATGGGGTAGAGTCGGGGCTTTAAGTTCATCATCCAGATCCAAGACTCTTCCCTCTATGCTCTTGCAGAATGCGCAGTAGTGGCCCCCTAAGCCGTTGGCAACGATTTGAACGTGAGAGACTCCAAGCTCTCTCTGCTCAGCTATTTCCTCCAATTGCTTTTGGTGCATGGTGACCAAATAGGGCATAAAATCGAGCCCTTCTTTCGCTGCCTTTTGGGCGAAATAAAGCGCTCTCATTTTCTCATCGAAAGGCGTTCGCCCCTGAAATTCGTTTCTATTCATGCAGAAGTCCCTTTGTTTAAAAATGCGCGGTTGACAGGCTAGGCCAGCGGGCACTATAGTGCAAGCACGAGGCGTCGAAACCTCAACTCACAGCGGCTATCCGCTCCCGACAGATAAGCGGTTTTTTTGTGCCTGAAATCCGGGTATGCTCCGTTTCCATGTCGGGAGGGGTAGGTCATATAAGACCCGTAAGGGAAAAACCTGCCGCAGCTCTGTGAGGCTGTTTCGAACCTCCCGACACCCTAATTTTCGAAAAAATCTCACAGGAGACCGTTATGGCTCAACCCACCTTAATGCAACTGCATCAGCAGGCCCATGGCACGCTAATCGAAACCCGCTGGATTGTGGACGGACTGATGGCGCTGGCCGGTGCCACCGACGACGAGTTAGAGGCCTTAACCGGCGCCCAGTTAATGGGGCTGTTAAAGCCCGTCAGCGACAACCTGAACCGCGCTCTGACCACGTTGGACACACCAACGGGAGGCCACCATCATGCTTAAAGCCAATAATGTAGTGAACAAGGAGTTTAACGGCCAGAGCGTGACCCTGATCCCCCACCAGGGCGATTTATGGATGACCATGGAGATGATCGGTCAGGCGTTGGAGTATGCGGATCCAAGAAAGGCTGTTCATAAGTTGTATGAGAGGAACAAGGAAGAGCTGAACGAGTATTCAACTGTCGTCAGATTGACGACAGTTGAGGGCGATATTGATAAGCGCCGTAACGTCCGTGTGTTTAACGAAGAGGGCGTTATGGTGCTGTCGATGCTTTCTGGCCAGCCTAAAGCGGCAGCGTTCCGGCGTTGGGCGGTACAGGTGTTAAAAGCCTATCGGCATCAGCAGCTCACGCTGAGTAATTCGGTTCCTGTGGAGCATGACAAGTTCCTAGAGAAGATGGTGATCGAGGCGGGTAAGCGTAACCCCTATGCCCGTACCATACTGCAAGAGCGCTACGGCTTGCAGCCTTCCCTGCTCGCCACCGTAGAATGCCCTGAGTGCTTTGCCACTGTGCCGGTAAAACCAGCCCCGTAACTTAACGGGGCTATCAATCAAAGCCCCTTAAAAAGAGCTTGTGGCCGTTAGGCCACGCCTTATTCATACCAGGGCCCATTAACCGGGCCTTTTACCTTGTATACCCCATCCCCCGCACCCCCTAACGAACTATGGGGGCCGATGCCTTGAGCCGAGAAAAAGGCTAAGGCGGCTCGGCGGGGTGTCAATGTCTGGCGGTCATGTAGTTACGATTTTTTTTATGGACTTGTGGAAGTGTTGGTTTAAGTATTTGTTTTAATTACTATTGAATAGTTATTCACCACCATGGGTTTGTTCAAAACTCCCATGTTTTCGCGCTTTTTTCACATAGGTCTGATTTTGGCGGTTTTTGGTGCGTTCCTTCCTTCTTTCTTCCTTTTTTTAATAAAAAGAGAGAGATAGAGATATAGGGCGGGGAAAATAAAGAAGCGGGCGGTCACATAGGTTTTTTGAGCTGTTTATTTTTTAACCCACAAGTTTTTACGTGTGATCACAGTTTTATGTGGGATGTTATGGGTTCTGAAAGCCTTGAATTTAAAGGCTTTGGGGTATAATAAGTGGGTAATCCACAAGTTTGAGGCTGATCTGTGCCTCCCCCCTGAATTGGTGATCATGGATATCAGTAAATTGGAGCCAGTAGTGCATCGTTGGCTCGACTATAAATTAATGAATGAGGGTAAGTCGGCCCGTACCGTTGATAAGTACGCCGGTTACCTTCTGCGCCTGCAAAACTACCTGGATAAGCCGTTGCTGGAAGCTGAGCGGGACGATCTGGTTAACTTTACCGGCCTGCACTTACATTCTGAGGGGTTTAAACCTCGTAGCCGGCGCGCTGTGGTGGCTGCAGTAAGGGGGTTTTATGCCTGGTGTTTGAAGAACCAGCATATCAGCCAGGACCCGGCCAGGGATCTGGAGTACCCCAAAAGCGGCCAGCGCCTGCCCACCAGTATGAGCCTGAGCCATGCCGAAAAACTGCTGATGCAGCCGGATATTGCCACCTTCACGGGGGTGCGCGATGCGGCCATTTTGGCGTTGATGATGGGCTGTGGCTTCCGTATGGGGGGGATTACAGCACTAAATGACTCGAACCTGATTTGGTATAAACACCAGGATAAGGACCGCCTGGCCATTCGCGTTATCGAGAAGGGCGACAAGGAGCGGGTGATCCCAGTTCCAGTAGAGGCGATGTTGCTGCTGCAGGCCTATCTGGGCCACCGTGAGCTGCATGATATTGATCGGCTGCTGGAGAATGGTGATCGGGTATTGTTTGTATCAACGGGTAACCGTCTGGTACCGGCCTGTGACTATCGTGGCGAGGAACGCCGCCTTAGCGCCCGTTCTATTGATAAGTTCATCAAACGCTATGCAGAAGATGCCGGCATTCCCAATGCTGAGGCTCACGCCCACGCGCTGCGTCACCTGGTTGGTACCGAGCTGGCCGAGGAAAGCGCTACTTCATTCGAGATCCAATCTATCCTGGGTCATGCCGACCCTAAAACTTCCCAGACTTACATCAAGCTGGCCGTGCGTAAGCTGACGGACGTGCTCGATAAGGCCAACCCGCTGGAGAAACTGAACACCCCCATATCACCACTGGCCAAAGAGTTTAAGCGAGCACTATGACCATTAAGCCAATACGGGATCTAATACTGGTGAGACGCCTGGAGTCACAATCAGCCAGTATCATTGAGAACCCAAATCCCAAACCTGAACCCTATGGCATTGTGTTGCGTGTTGGGCCTGCTGTGCGTCATATTGCCACTGGAGAGAAGGTTTATTTCAATCGTTACTCTGGCATTGAACTGGAATCTAATGGTGAGACGTTATTGCTTCTTTCTGAGCCCGAAATCCTCGGATATTACACACCATGAGACTTTTCCCTTTGGGCGACTTTGGTGCTTAGAAATTATATACTTTGTACCACCACTTATTCTTAATCTCAGGTATATTAGAGTTTGACGGATAATTGAATGAGTCTTGGAAACTCCCTTTTGAAACGACCAAACCCTAAATCTATTCAACTGCACACAATAACAATATGCGCGGTTGGGTTAATTGTTATCTCTCTGTATATATTGATTTCACTGAGTTAGTAATATCAGGAGTTTTTATTAATGCGCGGTTCAAACTCTAGAAAAACAGATATAGATGAGTTGATGGGTAGGGTGGGGGCTCGGCATAGAGATACTGTTACCCCCTCAGAGGGGGGGAGGTACCAGAATAACTGCACAGATTTTAACTTTTGCATTGAGCCTACCGATACGGAGCGAATGCTGGCCGAAATACACCAAATGCGGCTTCCTGATGTTTGGCGCGATATCCTCGAAAGCATCGGGCCGTATAACTTTCTCACCGTATGGCGGCTGCTATCGCTGGAGGTCGAGGCGAAAGGTGAATTGCGGGTTTATGTTCCCGCTTTTTCCAAGTTCGAGAAGTTACAGCGCAACCTACTGATTAAAGGGCTGGAACAGGACGGCCTGCGGCCCGCTGAGATCAGAAATCAGGTAAGCGAAGTCACAGGAGAGGATGTGTCATTGAAGACAATACAGAGGGTTTTGCAGTGAATAAGCAGGCGGTTATTTACGTTCGGGTATCAACCAGCAAGCAGGCTGAACAGGAGTTGCCAATTGAAGGGCAGATAGTCCAGTGCAAGGAAAAGGCGCTATCGTTGGGCGCCACGGTCGTTAAAGTCTTTAAAGATGAAGGGCGTAGCGGTCGATCTGATAGTCGGCCAGAATTTCAGGCGGCTCTAGAATACTGCGAGCTCTTTTCCCCTGACTACTTCATCTGTTGGAGTACATCCCGTTTCGCCCGTAATCGGCTTGAATCGCAATTGAATAAGCGCCGCTTGAGCAAAGCTGGCACCCTGTTGGAGTATGTCACTGTTAATTTCGATGCCGATTCGGCTTCTGGGTTGTTGCATGAGGGCATACTGGAACTGTTTGACGAATATTACTCCCACCAGATTGGGGTTGATACCAAGCGCAGCATGATCCAGAACGCTAGGAAGGGGTTTTTCAACGGGGGCAAAGTACCTTATGGATACAACTCAGTGCCGGCTGAGTCCGACCCTAAGCGAAAGGAACTGAGGATCAATGAGTCAGAGGCCGCAGTAGTGCGTAAAATCTTCGACATGCGGCAGAAGGGACTTGGCGGTCACAGTATCGCATCTGAGTTAAACCGATTAGGTTTGATTTGTCGTAACGCCAGGTGGTCAAGGCGAATGGTGAGTAGTTTACTACGAAATCCCAGTGTTGCTGGCCAGATAGTGTTTAACAAAACAGGTCGCCACGGGGTACCTAACAGTCCCGACAAATGGATCGTCATCGACTCCCATCAACCAATAATCCCTCGTGAGATATTTGATCAGGTCCAGGAGATCATTGACTCAGTAAAATTCGACAATAAAACGGCTCATAACAGCACTTACTTACTTTCTGGTCTTGTTTATTGCGGTGTCTGTGAGCGGAAAATGCTTATTGAGAAGGCGAAAGGGGCTAGCAGAAAATACAGTTACTACAATTGCGGTACCAACAGCAGAGGCCCAGGTTGTGATTCTCGGAGAATCAATGCTGACATATTAGATCCATGGCTTGCTGAGCAAGTATGCGACCGAATCCTCACTCCAGAGAACTTATCTGGTTTGCTCAAGGAGTTTGCCGAACTCAGCATGACCTGGGAAAAGAAACAACGCCAGGATATTGGTCTTTTCCAGGCTGAACTAAACCGGTTAGAAGTCGCACAGGAGCGGCTTTATCAGTTACTAGAGCAGCCAGAATCAGGGCTGGGTGTACGCGAGCTGGGAAGTCGCATCAAACGCAATAACAAAAAAATAGACGAGCTTAACCAGAAAATTGCTGAACTCGAGTTACAACCAACCCCTAAAACCAGACTTACAGAGGGGGACCTGGAGGACTTAGCCAACACATTAAAAACCATCATCCTGGATACCGCCAGTCCCGTGAAGGTCCGAGAATTCCTTAGTCACCTGATAGAGATAGTAACGATTGGCACTGAAACGGTGAACATTGTTTACAGGCCTGATGTATTGATAGATGGAGATTGCCGACCGCAAGAACAAAAGTTCATAGCGGGGGCGATGGTGGCCCCACCCTGACTTGAACAGGGGACCTGCCGATTATGAGTCGGATGCTCTAACCAACTGAGCTATGGGGCCATCGGGGAGGTGATTGTTCTGAGTGCGTTAGTCACTCTGAGAACAATGTCGGCGGAGTATAAGCAACTTTAATGGGGATGTCATCAGGTCCGGGAGCGGTGGATTCCTGTTCGTCTAAAAAATCGCCGCTTCAGGCTAACGGAACAGAGAGACGGTGATTGGTTGTGAAAATTGGGGCGTTAGTCGTTGTCCACTTGATTCTCGATGACTTTAGTCCGAGCATTGGCACTGTGATTATTAACGGAGACACGTCAATGGCATTGCGGTGTGTAATGGCCGTGTTGCTGCTTATCTTTCTCAGCGCCTGCCATCCCTGGCAGAAGTCCAATGTATTGCCCGCTCAGCTTTGGTTTGAGGGCAAAGCCTTGCGCTGCGAACAGGCGATACTGATCAACGGCAAAAAGTGGCACCTGCAACATGCACAGTTGTTTTTGACCGATTTTCGTGATCAGGATGGAAATCCCTTACCCCTAAAGCCCGGGCTTTGGCAAAGTGAACATACGGCACTGCTGACATTGGAAAAGTTAGGTTGCTTGCTGGATAAGCAGACGCCCGCCAATCGTAATGTTGTGTTTGCCGAGTCGGTGAACTGGCAGGAACTCAAACAACTGCATTTTACGGTGGGCGTGATACCAGAAGAAAACCAGCACCATCCTCGGGTGCAGCCTTCGCCACTGGATCTGGCGGGAATGATTTATTCGGAAGAGGGCGGGCATCGATATGCTCGCGTGGACTTATTATCTGTGGCCGATCACTGGAGCTATACGCTGGGTTGTCCAATGCCTCATGAAACATCTGAGCTCTGCCCGGAAGGCGGACCCGTTCGTTATCAATTGGCGGTGAGCGAGGACTCGGACGTGCTGATTTTTCATCTGGACCAGCTAGTGAAAGGGCTTAAAACCTCAAGGCGGCATAGCTGCAGCCGAGACTTGCGCTATGAAGCTACCTGTCAGCGGGGTCGGCAAAATCTGGCCAATGGTGCTTTTACTCTGGAAGAGGATTAGTTTAGAGCATTTCTCCGGGGAATAAGAATGTGGCTCGCAAGCGCGCAGTCACAGGGGCTGGGAGAATAAAAGGTGCAGCCTGATAAAAACTTTGTTATCTTGCTTTAACACTCTGATTACTGAACCGATAACTTGAGTCGTGGGGTACGAATATGACCGAGAGGCCTTTTCTACTAAGTGGGCGTAATACTATTATTCATAAGCTGAGAAAGCTTGATCTGCTGGTGCTGAATGGCGACGATATGCCGGCGGTGGTTGTGACCCACAAAGGTGTTAAGGAATACGAGGGTAAGATTCCGGAAAACAAGCGCGAGGCCAAGATGATGGATATCGAGCTGGTGGATGTGACGCTGGGCGATAATTTTGGCGAAGAAAAGATCCTGCTGTTTGTCCAGACCCTCAACGGTAAGGAATACAAAATTGACTACAGCAAGGTGGGTTCGAAGTACTTCATCACCTTGCATCAAGCCAGCTTCCTGTAAGCCGAGCACCGAACATAAAAAGCAACGCCTAGGTGCGTTGCTTTTTTGTGTCCGGTGTTCACTGATCTCAAGATGGTAGTTGTCACAAAACCGACATATTTCTTTTCTCTCATACCGCTGTTAGCCTGATAGTCGCGCTGGCTGTCGGCCCGCCTTCCTTCATGGCTCTGCTTGTCTTAGTGCCAAGCGTAATCCTTGCGATAAATGTAATAAAACTGTCATAGATAATCCCTATCCTGTGCGCGAATTCGGCGGTCAGCACGACGCTGATCTTATGTCACAACCTAGGGTTTAAATTATGAGGCTTTTGAAATTACTTCCTCTGGCACTGCTCTCGCTGGCAGTGGCAAATCCATCTTTCGCACAGGATGACGGCCATCTGGAGCCTGTGATCGAAGAAGCAGGCAAGATCAACGAGTCTGCGGCCAAGTCACAAGCAGAAATCAACGACATGGCCAACACCATCGACGGCAAGGTGCAGAAGTTCAAGACCTTGAATAAAGAAATCGATGGTCTGGAAGTGTATAACCAGCAGCTGCGAAAGCAGATCAGCAACCAGCAGCAAGAAATGGAAGAGCTTAACGCCGCCATCGATGAGGTGAGCGTGATTGAGCGCCAGATAACGCCTCTGATGTTGCGTATGATCAAAGGCTTGCAGCAGTTTGTTGAGCTGGATGTGCCTTTCCTGCCGGAAGAACGCCAAGAGCGCATTACCAAATTACAGAATCTGATGGACCGGGCTGATGTGGCTCCGTCGGAAAAATTCCGCCGAGTAATGGAAGCCTACCAAATCGAGATGGACTACGGCCGCACTATGGAAGCCTACAGCGGCTTGCACATGGTGGATGGCCAGGAGCGTGACGTCGAATTCCTTCGCCTGGGCCGTACCGTTCTGGCATATCAAACTCGTGACGCCAGCAAGCAAGGCATCTGGAATAAGCAAACCCGTCAATGGGAAGAGCTGCCCTCAAGTTATCGCAGTGAGATCACCAAAGCACTGCGCATGGCCAAGAAACAACTGGCACCGGATCTGCTGATGCTGCCGGTAGCACTGACCGAATAAGAGAGCGAAGCGATGAGAACTGTATTTAAATATTTAGTAAGCGGACTATTTGCTTCGGTTGTCGCCACCGGCGCCGTCGCTCAAGAGCAAGACAAAGCCCTGGACCTCGACCAGTTACTGAAGCGTCTGGAGCAAGGTCAGATAGCTCAGAATCAGCAGAATGAGCGTCGTGAGCAAGAGTTCCGTCAGAAAGTAGCGCAGCAAGACCAAATGCTGGAGCAGGCACGTCAGGAACGTAATCAGAAATTAGCCACCAGTGAACAGCTGGAGCGCCAGTTCCAGGAAAACGAATACAAGTTGGGCGATATGAACAAAGCCCTGAGCGATCGTATGGGCTCACTCAAAGAGCTGTTCGGTGTACTGCAGCAAGTGGCGGGCGATACTAAGAGCAAGTTCCAAAACTCGGTGATTTCGGCTCAGATCCCCGGTCGTATCGAGTTTCTGGAAGACATGGCACAGTCTATGGGTAAGAGCTCGAAGATGGCTTCCATTGAAGAGATTGAGCGTGTTTGGTTCGAAATTCAGCGCGAGATGACTGAATCCGGCAAAGTCGTGAAGTTCGAAGCCGACGTGATTGAAGCCGATGGTGAGAAAGAGCGTGAGCAAGTGGTCCGCGTGGGCAGCTTCGCCCTGATCTCCGAAGACGACTACCTGATTCATAATCCAGCCACGGGCACCATTTCTGAGTTAGTGCGCCAGCCAGCCGACCGTTACGGCGATTCTGCTGAAAGGCTGCATGAATCTGACGGCGAACTGGTGAAATTCGGTGTGGACCCCACTGGCGGTTCTATTCTGGGGCTATTGGTACAGGCGCCGACACTGAAAGAGCGTATCGAGCAAGGTGGCCTGGTGGGCTACATTATTCTGGCTGTGGGCGCCATTGGTCTGCTCTTAGCGCTGGAGCGCCTGTTTACGCTGAGCATCATCCGCGCCAAGGTCAAAAAGCAGCTTAAGTCCGATACTATCAAGCAAACTAACCCTCTGGGTCGTGTGCTGCATGTGCGTGACGAGTTCCCGGATGCGGATACCGAGACTCTGGAGCTGAAACTCACCGAAGCCATTTTGGCGGAAGTACCGCGCCTGAGCCGCAACCTGACGATTGTTAAGATCATCTCTGTCGTGGCACCGCTGATGGGTCTGTTGGGTACAGTAACTGGTATGATTCTGACGTTCCAGGCGATTACCCTGTTCGGTACCGGCGATCCTAAGCTGATGGCAGGTGGTATCTCCTCGGCCCTGATTACCACGGTACTGGGTCTGGTGGTCGCCATTCCGATGACCTTGCTGTACGCCATTTTGAATACGCGCAGTAAGAACATCGTCCACATCCTTCAAGAGCAAGCTTCCGGTGTGATTGCAGAACGCGCTGAGCGGAGTTAATCATCATGTTCTTCATGGAGTTTTTTGAAGCCATTCGCGATTTTGTTGAGTCAGGAGGCCAAGTCCTCCTGGCCATCGGCATCCTGATCTTCGTGATGTGGCTGCTGATTCTGGAGCGCGTATTTTACGTGTTCATCTGGCACAAAAACTACAAGAAAGAAACCATTGCTAAGTGGAAGGCGCGCGAGGATAAGTCGTCCTGGAACGCCGAACAAATCCGTCAGGCGATGATTTCCCGGGTGAGTTTGAAACTGAATTCCAGTATCCCGGTAATTCAGGCGTTGGTCGCCCTATGTCCGTTGTTAGGCCTGATGGGAACGGTGACTGGCATGATTGAGGTATTCGATGTGATGGCCATTTCCGGTTCCGGTAATGCCCGTTCCATGGCGGCGGGGGTGTCTAAGGCCACCATTCCGACTATGGCTGGCATGGTGGGCGCGCTGTCGGGCGTTTTTGCCTCGACTTGGCTCAACCGCACCAGCAAAGCAGAACGCACCCACATCGAAGACGCACTGCCGTTGGATCACTAACGGACGAATTAAGAGAGACGTGTTATGAAACAGCATTTTCAGAATCTGGTAGAAGAAGAAGAAGCGCAAATCGATATGACCCCCATGCTGGACGTGGTCTTCATCATGCTGATCTTCTTCATTGTGACGGCGTCGTTCGTCAAGGAAGCCGGGATTGACGTGAATCGTCCTGAAGCCAGTACGGCAGTGAAGAAAAGCCGCGCCAACATTCTGGTGGCGATCAGTGATAAGAACCAGGTTTGGATTAACAAGCGTCAGGTGGATGTACGGGCCATACAGGCCAATATCGAGCGTCTGTACGCAGAAAATCCTCAGGGCAGTGTGGTGATTCAGGCTGACAAAGAAGCCAAAACCGAGACCCTAATCAAGGTTATGGATGCCTCGCGTGCCGCTGGCGTTTACGACGTATCCATTGCTGCCGCAGAAGAGTAATAGATTATGGCTAGACTTCTGATTGCACTTGTTCTGTCAGCGGCCATCACTCTGGGACTGTTCTTCCTGATGCAGTCCCTGATTAAAAGCGGTGGCAGTGCGATGACAGAGCCCCCGCAGGGCAGTGTGCTGGACTTTGTGCGGGTGAAACAAGAGGAAACGGTGGAAGAAAAAGACCGTAAGCCTAAGAAGCCACCCAAGCCGAAAGAGCCACCACCGCCGATGGAACAGCCGCAGATGGATTCGCCAACGCCCAATGCCGAAGGTGGTGCGGGCATGGACTTTAGCGCCGATGTGGGTGATGGCATGGCCCTGGAAGGTGGTTTAGCGCTGGACAGCGGTGACGGTGAATACCTGCCGATTGTCAAAGTGGCGCCGGTGTACCCTCGTCGGGCCTTGCAGCGCGGTATCGAAGGCTATGTGATCGTCGAGTTTACCGTCACCAAGCAAGGCACCGTTCGAGATCCGGTGGTCGTGGAAGCCAACCCCGAAGGTATCTTTGAACAGGCGGCCATGGACGCGGCTGTGAAGTTTAAGTACAAGCCTCGGGTGGTGAATGGCGAAGCAGCGGCTGTAGCCGGTGTTCAGAACCGCATTACTTTCCAGATCGATGGGTAAGGTGGAATGATGTTGAATAGAAAAATCATCACTAAGCTGACCTTAGTGGCATTGGTCACCGGAGCTGCCTATGTTTCTCCGGCACTGACCCCAGCTGGAAGCGCCCAAGCTCAGGAACAAGAGGAAAGGAAAACCCGCCGCACGCCTGCACTTCGTTCCAAGGTCTATGAGCAGTTGTCTCGTGCTCAGTCTCTGGCTGACGAAGATAAAGTCGAAGAGGCTCTGGATGTGCTTCGTAATGTGGAAGATAAAAAGCACTCCATGAACAGCTATGAAAAAGCCATGATGTATAACTTCCTGGGCTTTATTCATTACAACGCCGAAGATTATGCCAAGGCAGTAGAGTCTTTCGAGCAGGTGGTCGCTCAATCTCCCATTCCCGTGAAGTTTGAGATGACTACGCTTTTCTCACTGGCCCAACTGGAAATGATGCAGGGCAACTTCGATGCCAGTGTCAAATATCTGGAACGCTGGGAAACGCTGAACGAGGGAGAGATCCCAGCTAAGAATTACCTGCTTAAGGCTCAGGCGAAGTATCAGCAACAGTCTTACGAAGAAGCCCGGGACTATATCGACACTGCCATCGACAAGGTTAAGGCGGAGGAGAAAGTGCCCGAAGAAAACTGGTATGTGCTGCAACGTGCGATTTACTATGAGTTGAAGCAACCTGAGAAGGTTCGGGATATTCTCGCTGAGATGGTAAAGCACTACGATGAGGGTAAATACTGGGTTCAGCTTGGCGGTATGTACGGTGAGCTCGGTCAGGAAAAAGAGCAACTGGCGATTCTCGAAACCGCTTATCAAAAAGGTTACATCGAAAGCGGCGCCGATATGTTCAACCTGGCTCAGCTGTATTACTACCACAAGGCACCTTACAAGGGCGCTCGGCTGATGGAACTGGGCATGGAAGAGGGCAAGCTGGAACGTAACCTTCGTAACCTTAAGTTCCTGGCCAACTGCTGGACCCTGGCGAAAGAAGGTAACAAGGCAGTACCTGTATTGCAGTCGGCGGCGGAGCTGTCGGAAGACGGTCAGCTGGATGCTCAGCTAGGTCAGTTGCTGCTGAACATGGACCGTTTTGAGGAAGCCATCGCTGCGGCGGATCGCGCCATTGAAAAGGGTGGTTTGCGTAATCCGGGACTAGCGCATCTGGTGAAAGGCATGGCGCTGTACAATACCGAAGAGTATAACGGTGCCTTAAATGAGCTGGCCAAGGCCGAGGAGTATGACCGTACCAGGCGTATGGCTGAGCAGTGGAAGAAGTACGTCACCTCTGAAAAGCAAAACAAAGAGGCGATTGAAGCCAGTTTGTCGTCTTAATTACAACCTTAATGGGTACTAAAAAAGCCACCAGTATTAAGGTGGCTTTTTTATCTCAGGCGTTGTCCTTGAGTCGCAGAACAGAGCGTTAATCTACCCGCTGATAGCCGCCCTCGATGCCGTCTTTGGACAAGACCCACTGCCAGAGCTGAATGTCGCGGGCACGGAAGGCGCCAGCGCAGGACAGCAGGTAATAACGCCACATACGATAGAACCGCTCACTGAGCTTATCTTTGAACTGTGGCCAGGCGGCTTCGAAGTTTTGATGCCAGGCCATCAGGGTTTTGTCGTAATCGGCACCAAAGTTGTGCACGTCTTCCACAACGAAGAGATCATCTGCGGCATCGCCAATCTGGCCCACGGAAGGCAATTCGCCATTAGGGAAGATGTATTTATCAATCCAGGCATTGGTGGGCGTAGACCGGTCGTTCTTGCCGATAGTATGCAGCAGAAACTTGCCGCCTTCTTTCAGGCAGCGATGAGCCACTTCCATATAGGTTCGGTAGTTTTTATGGCCCACATGTTCGAACATGCCAATGCTAACAATATGGTCGAAGGTTTCATTCATCTCCCGGTAGTCCTGAAGACGGAAATCCAGCGGTAAGTCACGGTAGCGTCGCTTGGCCCAGTCGACCTGCTCTTTGGAAATGGTCACACCGACACACTCGACACCGTAATGCTCGGTGGCATAGGCCATAAAGCTACCCCAGCCACAACCGATATCCAGCACCCGCATACCGGGCTTGAGATCCAGTTTGCGGCAGATCAGATCCAGCTTGGCTTCCTGAGCCTCATCCAGTGTTTCGGCGTCTTTCCAGTACCCGCAGGTGTAGGTGAGACGTTTATCCAGCATGGTTTCGTAGAAGTCATTGCCCAAATCGTAGTGGTGCTCACCCACCTCCCAAGCCTTGTTGCTGGTCTGCCTGTTAAGTAAGCGATATTTTAAGGCATGCCACAATAGTCGGCTGGGTTGTATATGTTGCTCCAGGTGTGCTTTCAGGGCTCGGCAGATAAATTGGTCCACCGCCTGGCAATCCCAGGCGCCGTCCATATAGGCCTCACCCAATCCCAGATTGCCGTAGGCAAACACCCGTTCCGGCACGCCGGGCTCGGTCAGTTGGATATCCCACGGCTGATTGCCATTAACCTCAATGCCTGCCTTGGCCAATAATTCTGTAAATTCGTTATCGGCCCTGGAGTGACTGTCCGGCGCCACTCGGGTACTCATAGTGTCAGATTTCATTGGGTGCTCAACTCCCTATGTTCTTAAATCAGAAACTTATGGAATACAGCTTCGTCTTCTACCTTAGTACAAAGCCGCCGCTTTTTTAACCGCACTATTGATTTGAATGTTTTTCAGCGCAATCAATACAATACAGTACGCTGGGGTCGTACTCTAAACGGGCCGGTGCAATTGGCTCGCCACATTCAAGGCAAAAACCAAAGTCATCTTGCTCAAGACGCCGAAGTGCCATCTTGACCAGGTTGAGTCGGTGCTGGCGGCGCCGTTCCTGCTCTAGGGCCATCTGTTGCGCCTGCAACGCGTCCACGCGGGACAAACGTCCAACACTGGTTTGATCCAGAGTCACAGTATCCTGATCGCCACTCTCATCGCTGGCTTCGGAGGTGGCTTGTAACTCCTGTTGCATCTGCATCAGCTTCTTGTGGTATTGCGCATTTTTATTGGCCATCTCAGGCCGCCTTTTTGTTCTTGGCTTGCAGGTAGCTTAGGGCGGTATGCAATAACAAATTGGTGCCATCTTCGATGTCTCGCCAATGGGTCCACTCATCGGGAGCGTGGCTGATACCGCCAAGGCTGGGGACAAAGATCATGCCGGTCTCAGTGATACGGGCCATAAACTGTGCATCGTGCCCGGCTCCGCTGGGCATGACCTCGTAATCCAGGCCCAGCGCTTTGGCATGACGGCGAAAGGCATCGATGGCAGCTTTTGCCATAGGCTGAGGTTCGAGCCAACTGAGTTGTTCAAATTCGAACATCAGGTTATGACGCCGGGCGATGGAAGACAGCACTCGGCGACAGGCGTCGGCCACATTGCGCATCACCTGAGGGTCGGTGTCACGGCCTACCAGCGTGAAGTCAGCCTCGCCGGGCACCGTATGGGCGTACCCGGGTTTCAGGTCCACTTTGCCCACGGTGAGTCGGGTTTTGTCGGTGCCTTCTTCGTCAATAATACGGGGTATCTCATGGGCAAAGTCGGCCAGCCCCATAAAGGCATCGCTGCGCATGTCCATGGGCGCAGTACCGGCGTGGTTGGCCTTGCCAATGAGTTTCACAATCCACTTATAAACCCCTGAAATACCCTCCACCACGCCAATGGGTTTCTTGATTCTCTCCAATACAGGACCCTGTTCGATATGCAGTTCAAGGAAGGCACGAAAGTGTTCGGGTTTCACATGAGCATCCAGTGCATCAAACGCGTTCAAGCCGCACTCGGCCATGGCGTCTTTAAGGTACACTCCACTGGGGTCGTGGGCGTTTTCCAACCACTCTGGCGTGAGATCGCCGGCAATGGCCTGCGCACCGAGCATACCGCCGAAACGGCCTTCCTCCTCAGCAAAGGCATACACCTCCAGAGGCATCGGACAGTCCAGTTTGTTATCCCGAATTACCCGCATAATTTCCAGGCCGGCCATAACACCCAAAGTGCCGTCGAACATGCCTCCTGCGGGCACGGAGTCGATGTGAGAGCCAATCCCTAACACGGGCCCCTTCGGGTCTTTATGATTACAGCCAATAACATTGCCAGCACCGTCCATGCGGGCATGGAAGCCTTCTTTTTCAAACTTATCAATGAGCCAGCGGCGAGATTCCATATCGGCGGGGCTAAAACCGGGCCGGAAGATCCCCTTGGTTTCAGGGTCATATCCAATGTGTGACAGTTCCAGCAGATCATTTTGTAACCGCCCTATATCTATCGCCAATTGACTCATACACGCCTCCTGAAGTGATCTGTTAACAAATTGTTGTCATACTTTATTTTGTTTACTAACAAATGTAGCATGATGTTTAGCCAATTGAATCAAAGGTGTTCAATGAGGGGAATTCAGGGATGTTTGGTTATTTTACTAATACTTCTGTGCAGCCCGGTGACTGCGCAGGAAGAAATTATCTCTCGGGAAGGCTACTTTGTGCTGAATTTCGATAATTACAGCTCAAAGTATGACACTCTGATTATTGAACAAACCTCGCCCGATTCCTGGCAGCAGCGCTTCGATGTTACCGGTCAAAGGCAGGTGACTCTTTCTGGCTTTGCCGATGGCCTTTATCAGGCCCGCCTCACCGCTCCCGGGGAGGTGGAAGAGCCTGTGGTATTGGCCTCGATTCACGTAAAACATCACTCCTTAAATCAGGCTCTGACCTTATTTGGTTTGGGCTTACTCACTTTTTTGGCTTTAGTGATAAGCCTGATTACTCTGAGTCGCAAGGAGCATGAGAATGTTTGAAGCTCAGTTGGATGCCACGCTGGCCATCGCCATCTTGATCGGCTTTGGCGTTTTATGGATAGGTTTTGGTTGGTACCTAGGCAAGGACAACCGAAGCATTGACGACTTTGCTCTGGCAGGTCGCAATGTGGGGATCGCCTTTGCCACTGCCACCGCTATGGCGACGTGGATTACCAGTAATACCACTTTGGTCGCGCCCCAGCTTGCTTACCAATTCGGGGTTTGGGGAATGATAGGATATTCCATGGCGGCGCTGGGGCTGATTTTGTTTGCGCCCATGGCCAAGCGCATCAAAGAATTGATGCCTCACGGTTTTACCAGTGGCGATTTTATCCGCACCCGCTATGGTCGGTCCGCCTGGGCGGTGTTTATGGTGATTTCTCTTTGTTACGCCATGGGCTGGCTGGTGAGCCTGGGGATGGCGGGAGGCATATTACTGTCCTCTCTCAGCGATCTGGATTATCACACCGGTATGACGGCCATTCTGATTATCTGTGTGGGCTATACCTTGCTGGGTGGTTTAAAAGCTGTAATCGCGACCGACTTTGTGCAGTCTATCCTGATTCTGGTGGGCGTGGTCGTGATCGCCTGGTTTTGCATCGACAAGGTTGGCATCGATCAGATCCACGATAATGTGACTCAGTGGCAGCCTGAGCTTTTGAATCTGGCTTTTCCTGCCGCAATTATGTTCCTGTTCAATAACATTTTCTTCGGTATCGGAGAGATCTTTCACTCGAATGTTTGGTGGTCGCGAGCCTTTGCCTTTAAAGGCGGTGTGGGCAAGCGAGCTTTCCTGACCGGCGGCCTGCTGTGGTTGCCGATCCCCATCGTAACCGGGTTTATTGCTTTGGCCGCGTTGTCGCTAGGTATATTGCCGCCCAGTGCCGATATGGTGGGGCCGATGGTGGCTGCCCGGGTTCTGGGGTCAATAGGGGCCGTGTTTGTGTTTGTGATTGTGTTCTCAGCACTGGCCTCCAGCATGGACTCACTGCTGGCCGCGACCTCCGACCTGATTACCCAGGATGGCTATCGCAAGCTGATCAATCCCAACGCCGACAGTGATCGTTTATTGAAGATCTCTAAGCGGGTGATCATCGGCCTGGGGCTGATTACCTGGCTACTGTGTCTGCCCAAGATCACCACCTTGGGCGCGTTGCTGAATTTTACCGGCGCCTTTGTTGCATCGGCCATCTGGCCCATTGTGTTTGGGCTTTATCATCGTGGTTTGACAGGTCCCTTTGCCACTGCTGCCATGGCGCTAGGCACAACCACAGGCTTAGTGCTTTACTTTGTCATCGGTTTTTATGTGGCAGCCATCAGTTCGGCAGTGGTGTCGCTGCTGATCTGCGCTCTTGGATTGCTACTGGCTCGTGGCCAGTTTGATTGGCAACGATTCTCTGAGGAGGGGGCCAATGTATCTGAGTGAGTTTTATCTAACGCTATTGGTGACTATCGCGCTTGTCGGCACGGTATTGGCACCGATAATTTTACTATTGCTATATAAGCGAGATCTGAAGGATAAATCGTTATGGTAGATCCCAATCTTGAAAAGGTGGTGCATTTTGAACGCGACCGTCCCGATGTACAGGGCGACGCCCACCCGAAGAAGTTGCTGCGGGCGATAATTGAGGATGGTGATCACCTCACCAAACTATCGGCCCAGCACATTTATTCGGCGGATCAATTCGATCGTGACACTTTATTGCAATTATTCCGACTGGCGGCCAAGTATGAGGCTAATCCAGGGCGCTTTGCCACCTCGCTGGACGGTCAGATTCTGATCTCCGCTTTTTATGAGCCCAGTACCCGGACCCGTCTGTCTTTTGAAAGTGCCTGGCATCGCCTGGGTGGTGATATTATGTCTATCACCGATCGTTCCACCACAGGCATTGCCAAAGGTGAATCGTTGCGGGATGTTGGGGAGATGTTCAATAACTACGGTGATTGCGTCGTTCTCAGAGACACCGAAGAAAGCTCGGTGCGGGAGATGATGGGCGCCTTGCGTATTCCTATCATCAACGCCGGTAACGGTACCGATGAGCATCCGACTCAAGCCCTGGCTGACCTGTATACCATTTTTAAATGGCGGCCCGACCTGCTGACCGAAGAGCGCGGCCAGCCGCTGAATCTGTGTATCGTCGGTCTGCCCTCCAAAATGCGCACGGTACGCAGCCTGTTGAAGTTGCTGTGTGACTTCCCTGAGTGCTTCGGTACAGTCACCATTATCAACGATTTGACCATTGAAGAGATGTTCTGCCAGGACCAGCTGGAACAACTCACCGAAGCTGGTCTGAATATTAAAACACTGGATTGCCTGAATGATGCACTGCCGGAGGCGGATGTGGTGTACATCAACGCCATCTCCTGGGAAGGGGACTCCTTCAAGCAATACGGTAGCGTCTATCACCTCGACGCTGACTCTCCACTGAAAGAAAACGCCATCATTCTCCATCCCCTGGCCCGTGGCGAAGAGCTTTGCACCAGTTTAGACAGCACGCCCCACAACTGGTATTTCTCGCAGGCTCGCGGCGCGGTATTTCTGCGTATGGCTTTGCTGACCTGTCTGGTACAGCGAGCCGAACGCGTATTGGACGTCATTTAATTTTCCCGCCCCGGAAGCCCCGGGGCCTGTAAACCAGGAGACTCTATGTGTGGAATAGCGGGTATTTTTGCCAAATCTCCCAGTCAGGAAATCGACTCCCAGATTCTGGTCAATATGGCGGCCATTCAGCATCATCGTGGCCCCGACAACTACGGTTATTGTAACCCTAAGGACGTGGGCGTGGGTATGAGCCACGCCCGACTGTCGATTATCGATTTGAATGAAACACGAGGCCGCCAGCCTTTTTTCCTCAATGGTGGCCATACCATCTTTGCTCACAATGGTGAGTTTTATGACTTTCAACGCCTGAGAGCACAGTTGACCGCCGATGGTGAGTACTTTGTCAGTAAGAGTGACTCAGAGATAGTCCCCCACCTGGTCAAGCGTTTTGGTATGCAAGATACGCTGCCTTACCTGCGTGGTGAGTTTGCCTTTGCTCTGTTCGATGAGCAGGAAGACGCTTTGTATTTAGTGCGGGACCGTTTTGGCATTAAACCGCTGTACTGGACTCAGACCGATAACAATATTGTGTTTGGCTCCGAGGTTAAGGCGGTACTGGCTCACCCGGAGGTGACTCCAGAGTTCGACAGTCAGGGGTTGTTTCACCAACTGATCCAGGTTATGGTGCCGGGAACCACGGCCTTCAAAGGGGTCAACCAGGTAGAGCCGGGACATATGCTAAAAATCACCCGTGAAAACGGTGAGTTTCAGGTGCAAACCACCAAATACTGGGATATGGACTTTCCCGAAGCCGATAAGCGCGAGAAGAAAGACGAGCAGTATTATGTGGACGGTGTCAGAGACCAGCTCCTGGAAGCCGTTCAACATCGTCTGACCGCCGATGTTCCGGTGGGCTGCTACCTGTCCGGTGGCATCGATTCCTGCTCCATTCTGGGCTTGGCATCGGCCGCCTCGCAGCATCCGATCCGCGCCTTCACCATCAGCTTCGATAATGACGACTACGATGAGTCTAAGATCGCCGAGCAAATGGCTCAGGCCACAGAGGCTGAACAGGATGTATTGCAACTGAATGCCGACCTGCTGTATGACAACTTTGCCCGCACCATCTGGCATACCGAACGCACCATATACAATACACTGGCGGTAGCTAAACTAATGATGAGTCAGCATGTGACTCACAACAATTACAAGGTGGTGCTCACAGGCGAAGGCTCCGATGAGCTTTTTGCCGGTTATCCTGCCTTCCGCAAGGATATGTTCCTGCATGGTATGGAAGGGCCTGACGAGGCACAAACCGATGACTGGCAGAAAACGCTGGCCGAGTCGAACAAATTGTTTCAGGGGGCCATGCTACCGAAAGATGAGTATATCTCGGATGATATCGACAGTAAGGTGGGTTTTACCCCAAGCTGTCTTCAGCCTTGGTTAGGGTGTTCAGAGTATGCGTTTAACCTGCTTTGTCCCGAGCGGCGCAATGAGCTGGAAGGTTATGAGCCAGGCTCCGCCATTGCTGAACGGCTGGATAAAAACTTTCTCGAGGGCCGCCATCCGTTGGATAAGGCACAATATGTTTGGATCAAGACTATGCTGGAAGGTCAGATTCTGACCTGGGGTGGAGACCGCGTTGATATGGCCAACTCCATGGAGGCCCGCCCGGCGTTTTTGGATCACCACCTGGCCGAGTTTGCCGCCCAGATTCCGCCGGAATTCCGCATTAAGGGCTCGCGGGAGAAACACGTATTGCGAGAAGCCATGAAAGGGCTGCTGCCCGAGGTGTTGTATAACCGCCAGAAGTTTGCCTTTATGGCTCCGCCGGCACACACCGATGATAAAAAGTGGCGGAAACTGAAAGCCTTGTTCGCCAAATACGCTTCTCACGAACAGATAGAACGCGCGGGTATTATCGACGCCGATTATCTGGATAGCCTGATTGCTAAACAGGAGAGCCCGGAAACGCCTGATGCCGATAAGGTACAGATCGATGCGGTTTTAAACCATGTCCTTGGCATTATGGTATTGCATCATCATTTTATTGAGCAGGACATCTCTGAGTTGGCTCACGATAAGGCCCAGCAATTGGGCTGGGTGGTATAGAGGAAATGCTAAAGCAGTAAAAAAAGCCCCGCATCTGCGGGGCTTTTTGTGTGGCCCGGCATCTAATCGGCCTGATACACAATCTGTTCTTTCAGGGGGGCCAGTGCCGCCAGAATCCGGTTCTCCTGCTCGTAGGTTAATCCAATCAGACGCATGGCCTGTTGCACATGCTCTACTAAGCGGAAAAACTCGGCGTCGGTGACGTTTCGATCTGCATGAGCCTCATGCATCGACTTGCCCTCGTATTCACAGGGGCCGCCAATCAGCTCGCAGGTTTGGTTGGTCAACTCGGTGCGCAGATGGCGTTTCGGTACCCCTTCAAAGTGAGGCCCCAGAACAGGGTCGTTGTAGATGCGGTTGATGGCCAGGCCATAGACTTTATGAAGCGTTTGTTTACCGCCTATGTCGTCATAGAGGTTGGTTTTCGGGGCGCTGGCGCAGCCGAACAAAGTCAGTGCAGTAAAAATCAATAAACCGAGTCGAATCATAAATTCACCGTTAAAGAGAGATAAAAGCCAGTAGGATCGTCGTCAAAGGGCAGTTTGCCTAAATCGGTATAGGCTGCCGTCAATGACCAGTGTTTGTCCGGGAAGTAGGCCACAAAGATATCCTTGATGGTATCCGCTTCGCCCAGGCCTGTGAGGTTATCCGGCTGAGTGCGCCATTCAAAGCCGATGGCGGTATTGGGTGAAGGTAAAACCGCCAGGGAGCCTTCCCATTGCAACTGATAACTGTCTTCGGTGGCGCTCTCAAAGCCCAGTAAACCGAGGGTGTTGGCCTTGGTCATACGAGCGGTAACATTGGCCAGTAAATTATTCCCCCAGGCGCCGCCAAGCCATAGTTTAGTCGCGGACAGATACAAGTCGGTACCGCTGTCTTCGGTGGCCCCCAGTAGCATGGGCACACCTGTGTTCGGTAAGGGTACACTACCATCAGAGATAGCCAGTGATTGGTCGAAGTCATGGTTTTTTCGGTATTGTAGCCCCGCGGCAACTTGCGGAAGCCAGGGTGACGGACTGAATACGGCATCGCCGAACAGCTTGACCTTAAGACCAACGATGTCCTGTTCAATATCGGTGCCAGGCGCGGTTTGAATGGCTCCTGAAGTCAGCGCACTGAAGGTGTTGCCCACAACGCCACTGCCGATCTCCAGTGATTGGCGTTGAAGCGAAAGCTCCACGCGATCATAAAAAGTCACTGCCGCGCCCAACGTGTTAATCTGGTAGTCTCCGGCGCTGATATGTTGCAACGAGGCGGCCCCCTGAATTTCTTCCTGGCTGGCGTAACCGGCCATGACCGCCCAGGGCGTAATACCGCCACCGGCGCTGCCATCCACACCGGTAATACCGCCAGTGGCTAAGAGCTGGCTACCGGTATCGGCAATTGAACTGGCGCTTCCCAGCAAACCAACTAACAATAAAGAGAGCGAATGCCTCATAACATACCTTATGGTTGGAGTTTTACTCATGGTAGTGAAAAGCGGACTCAATACCAATCCACATAGACGTTTAATCACTTAGAAACACGAGTCATTATTCTGGCTTTGTCAGATCGGTTGGTGCAAAGTCTTCTTTGCAGTAACTCGGCTAACGGAGTATGTTGAAACCATTACAATGCAAGCGATAGTCTATGTTCTCAGTATTAATATGTGATGATTCTCTGGTCGCTCGTAAACAGGTGGCCAAGTGTTTGCCTACGGACTGGGATGTATCGGTACATTTTGCCAAGCATGGTGAGGAAGCTATCGAGGCCTTAAAAGAAGGCAAGGGTCAGCTGTTATTGCTGGATTTAAATATGCCGGTAATGGATGGCTACCAGGTATTGGAAACCATCCAACAGCAGCGGTTAAATACGCAAGTTATCGTCATTTCCGGCGATGTGCAGCCCGAGGCCCATCAGAGAGTGAAAAATCTTGGGGCATTGGCGTTTATTGAAAAACCCATTAAGCCCGAGCTCTTCCTGGAATTACTCAGTAAGCATGACTTGTTTCGCCAACATTCAGAGGCTGCGGCGCCTGAGTTGACCGATATTGATCCCAAGATGCGCGATGCCTATCAGGAAATCACCAACATAGCGATGGGACAGGCGGGGGATCATCTGGCTCGCATTCTTAATGTATTTGTCGAGCTGCCCATTCCCAATGTGAATCTTATCGAAGCGGCGGAATTGCAGATGATGCTGCAAAATATCGAAGACAAAGAGTCGGTGTCCGGTACCTGTCAGGGGTTTGTTGGACCGGGGATCAGTGGTGAGGCGCTGTTTATTCTCAGTGAGTCCAGCTTCTCTGATGTGGCAAAGATCCTTAATATCCAGGGCGCGGTGGATGACCGTTTGCAACTCGAACTGTTAATGGATGCGGCTAATATTCTAATCGGCACTTGCCTTAATGGGTTAGCCAATCAACTGGATATGCACTTTAGCCAAGGGCACCCGGTGGTATTAGGGCAACACCGCAACATCAGTGAACTTATCTCGGTCAATAAGACCCGCTGGCGCCGGACCTTGGCCATCGAGCTGAGCTATGGTCTGGAAGGGTATGACGCCCATTGTGAATTGATTCTGCTGTTCTCAGAAAACTCCCTGCCAGTATTGAACAATAAGCTGGCTCACCTGGTGGAGGATGCGTAATGAACGACAGTATTATGAGTGAGATGACCGAGTTTCACTGGATGATGGATATGCTGCAAACGGTGGACGTGGGACTGGTCGTACTCAACCGCCGGTTTGAAGTGAAGTTGTGGAACGGCTTTATGGAGAGCCATTCGGGCCTGTTGCCCAGCCAGGTGCGCGATAAATGCCTGTTTGATTTATTCCCTGAAGTGGATAAACAATGGTTTCAGGATAAGGTACGGCCTGTATTCGAACTGAAAAACCGCTCATTCATGGTTTGGGAGCAGCGTCCTTATTTGCTGAAGTTCCCCAATTACCGCCCAATTACCGGTACCGAGGATGTGATGTACCAAAATATTACCCTGTCACCGCTCACCAGCACCACGGGGCAAGTGGATAATATCTGTATGATGATTTATGACGTTACCGATGTTGCGGTGAGTAAGAAGATATTGGAGTCGGCACAGGTGACGTTAAGCGAATTAGCCGAAAGAGCAGAGTCGTAGAACGCAGATTTTGATGGCTTAGTCCGAATGTTGTTGCGATTTGCGTGGTAAGGCGCACAATATTTAATGAATTCTTAGTATCATCGGTTTATGCGTTATTACTTTGCGATCATCTTAGTTTCTGTCTCTGGCTGGGTTCAGGCGGCACTGAAGTGTGATGCCGATCTCCAGTACGGCGTTGTGGTTAATGAAAACCATGTACGGGTGCAGAAACACTCTCGCACTCTCTACCAGATCAATCAGCACCAGCAGCTTATCGTGCAAGGTCACTGGATTGAACTGCCCGCCCCTCAACAGCAGCAGTTAACCGAGTTTGCTGAAGGCTTGCACTATTCCATTCCCAAGGTGATTGTGTTGGCGACCGAAGGCGTCGAGTTGGCCATCAGCACCGTGGAGCAAGTTTACTCTGGCCTAATCGGCCAACGCAGCGATGGCTATGACCGCCTGCAGGATGCTTTATGGCGTGTCAGACGCAAGGTGCAAGGTAAATTCATTCATGCCAATTTAAATAATTACATTGGCCCACGCAGTTTAGAAAATGTGGATGCTATCGTGGAACAAGGCTTCGAATCGGAAATTGAACAGGCTTTCTCCACCTCATTAGGAGGCATATTATCCGCAGTAGGAGGTATTGCCAGCGAGGGCAATGACAACCTTGACGAACGGGTGGCAGCCCTAGCCAAACGGTTGGAGCGGATGGGCCAGAAGATTGCGCCTCAGGCCGACACCCTGAGAAAACAGGCAGAATGGTTTTGCAATGAAGTGAAACGCCTTGATGGCATTGAAGAGCAACTGCGTCGGCAAGTGCCGGAACTTCGACCTTACGATCTCATTATCACTGAGAACTAATGCAATTTGGTATAAAGTTTTTTGCTGTCCGCTACGATAAAGGCAAAAGCAGCCTGCACAAATAAAAAAGGTGTTTTATGATGCAGGTCATAGTAGCGAACAGGCCAGACGTCATAATAGGACGCTGAGTCGATACGGGGGATGGACTATTGCTGGCACTCTATTATCAAATTGAGAAAACCTTTTTCTACACCCTGACCCGCAAAATTGTGGGCAACGTGACTTTTTTATTTCTGTTTCAAGTCTTAACTCTGTGGCTGCTAATTTCGGACGCGCCCTGGACCCAAAGTGGCTGGCTAGTGGGTTTATTAGCAGTGATCTCCGTGTTGGCCTTCGTTTTTACCATTTTTTATCTGACGTATCTTATTGTGCGCCCGGTGCGCACAATTTTGAAAAACTTTGAGGATATCAACCAGCAGCAAGGAGATCTCAACGTACGCCTGCCTAAATTTACCTATGACGAATTTCGTCAATTATCGGACAGCTATAATTTGTTTGCCGACAATCTGTCGCAGATCCTGGGGGATATTGGCCGCCATGCGTTAAACGCGAAGAACCAAAACCAGGCCGTTGTCAGCAAAGTCAATGACACGACAGACAGTGTTCAACAGCAGGATGGGCTCAGTCAGGAGGTCATGGCCTCCAGTCAGCAGGTTAATGATGAGATTCAGGCCATTGTTGAGCGCACCGATGCAGTGGCTCAGGCCACCCGCAGCAATCAGCAAACCGCCGATGAGGCAACCCGTAAGTTGGTGTCACTGGCTGACGACATTGGCAATATTGACCAGTTACTCCGGCAGTTTGCGGCAACGGTGGATGGTCTCAAAGATAACGCCGATAACATCCGTAATATCCTTAAAATGGTGGAAGAGTTTTCCGACCAAACCAATTTACTGGCACTCAATGCTGCGATTGAGGCAGCCCGTGCCGGGGAAGCGGGACGAGGCTTTGCGGTGGTCGCCGACGAGGTCCGTTCGCTCTCGGTCAAGGTGAATGAAGCCACCGGTAAGATCAATAGCTTTATTAATGAAATGGAGTCCCTGGTTAAGGAGACTCAGTCCGAATCGGAAAATCTGATCAGCGTCTCGGATAAGGCCCAGAGTGAGATTACCGATACCTCAGAACAGTTCCAGGGTATGTTGCAGGAGCTCATCGCTAACTCCGAGCGCCTGGAACATGTGGGTGAGTCGGTGCATACTCTAAACCACACCTACAACGCGGCCCATGAAGCGGTGGGTAATATTTCCCGTCTTGGCGGTGATATTCGCGATAATATGCAACAGATAGAGCAGCAGATGCGGGAGTTGACGGTGGAAACAGAGACCACCGAAACCCAATTGCAGCGATTTTTGAAATAGTCCGACTGGTGCTAAACAAAAAGCTCCAGCAGGCTGTTGAGATAACGCCGTCCCTTGGTCGTGACCTGCCAGTGACGGTTGCTGTCGGCCAGAAGCCCCTGGTCGATACCTCTTTGGAGTGCATTGCTTACGCCAAATTCGGTTGTTGTCAGTCCCGTAAAGTGTTCGTAATCCAGCTTGGGGCAGGGCTCTACCAGGCGTAGCCGGTTCATCAGAAACTCAAAAGGGCGCTCCTCCGCCGGGACCTCGGTGCTCTGATAAAGGTAAGGACGGCTTAGATCCATATAACCCTTAGGGTGTTTTACCTTGACCCGCCGTTCGATGCGTCCCTGGTCGGCATCGGTGATTTTGCCATGAGCCCCACAGCCGATACCCAGGTAATCGCCAAAACGCCAATAGTTAAGGTTATGCAAACACTGCTGGCCGGGCTTGGCATAGGCGGATATCTCATATTGTTCATAACCTGCTTGAGAGAGCAATTTATGACCCTGCTCCTGAATTGCCCAAAGAGTGTCGTCCTGAGGCAGCTCAGGCGGCTGGGAGGCAAACAGAGTGTTGGGTTCGATGGTCAACTGATACCAGGACAGGTGCGGGGGCGCTTGAGCGATAGCCTGTTTGAGGTCGTCCAGCGCCTCTTCGGTGCTTTGGTCGGGGAGGCCGTGCATCAGATCCAGATTAAAGCTACGCAGCCCCGCCTGGTTGGCGTATCCGGCGGCCGCTTTTGCCTGGGCGCTGTCGTGAATCCGGCCTAAGCGCTCAAGCTTGTCGGCCTGAAAGCTTTGTACACCGATGGACAAGCGGTTGACTCCCGCTTCGGCAAAGCCAGCGAACTTTTCGCTTTCCACTGTACCGGGATTGGCTTCCAGAGTGATTTCCGCCTCAGAGGCCAGATCGACCCGCTCGGCTACGCCCTGCAACAGGCGGCCAATCCCCTCGGGGCTGAATAAGCTCGGGGTCCCCCCGCCAAAGAAGATGGTGCTGACCTGTCGGCCCTTTACCAATGGTGCGTCTTCTGCCAGATCATCCAGCAGGTGACTGATGTACTCGGCCTCCGGAAGGCTCTGTTGCTTTTGTCCGTGAGAATTGAAGTCGCAGTAGGGACATTTTTGCACGCACCAGGGAATATGAATATACAGCGACAGTGGTGGATTAACCAAATTCCGGCTCCAGCTTGCCGATCAGCTTCTGCGTGGCCTTACCGCGATGGCTGATACGGTTTTTGACCTCGGCACTCAGCTCGGCGGCGGTACAGTTGTATTCGGATACCCAGAACACCGGATCATAACCAAAGCCGCCATTACCCTGACGTTCATGGGCGATGCTGCCGAACCACTCGCCCTGGGTGATAATGGGCGTGGGGTCATTGGCGTGACGCATCATTACCATCACACAGACAAACTTGGCCTGGCGCTCCTTATCGTCCGTTTTTACCAACTCACGCAATAACTTACGCACATTTTCATCATCGCCGGCTTTCTCGCCCGCGTAGCGTGAGGATATCACCCCCGGCGCTCCCCCCAGGTTGGGTACCACCAGACCTGAATCATCGGCCACAGCAGGCAGACCAGTGGCCTCACAAGCATTTCGGGCCTTAATGATGGCGTTTTCCACGAAGGTGGTGCCGGTTTCGGCTGCTTCGGGGACATCGAATTCGCTCTGAACCCGCAGATTGACATTGAGCGGCGACAATAAGCGATTGAGTTCTCTAACCTTGCCCGGATTGCCCGTAGCCATAACCCAGTTGTGTTGCATGCTCGCTCCCGCAGATGGTATTTATTTATCCCTTAGTTTACCCTGAGAAGCCTTGTTACGCGATCCAAGCTTAGGAGCAGTCTGTGGTGCCTTTGGTCTTTGACCCTATCTACAGCCAGCTAGATTTACCTCGTCGGCATCGTTTTCCCATTGAAAAATACCAGGGCATTTACGATGCACTGATCGCCCAGGGTATAACCGAAAGCTGTTTTCATCGTCCGCAGCCTCTCTCTGAACAGCGTATCCTCGCTGAGTTTGATCCCGATTACATTGGGCCGCTGCTAGAGGGGGCATTGGATGCCAAAGCCATGCGGCGAATTGGCTTTCCCTGGTCATCGCAGCTCATTCGGCGCACTCGTACCGCTGTTGCAGGAACCCTGCTGACCGCCGAGTTGGCGTTGGCCCACGGTAAGGCGCTGAACCTGACCGGAGGCTATCATCACGCCCATTATGATTTCGGCTCCGGATTTTGTCTGGTCAACGACCTCTATCTGGCTGCCAACGCCATGTTAGCTTCACCGGATATTGATAAGGTGCTGGTCTTCGACTGTGACGTGCACCAGGGAGATGGCACGGCGGCACTGGCACAGGGGCGAGATGACATCATCACGGTCTCCTTACATGGCGAGAAAAATTTTCCCCACCGCAAACAAGTATCGGATATGGATTTCGGTCTGCCTAAAGGGACTCAGGATAATGAGTATTTGCCCGTGGTGGAAAATGCGCTGGATATGGCACTGAATCTGTATCGACCCGATGCAGTGATCTACGACGCCGGGGTGGATATACATATCGACGACGATCTGGGGCATCTGGATATCAGCACTCAGGGCGTCTATCAGCGGGATAGGCTAGTATTCAACCGCTGCGAGCAGGAGGGTCTGCCGGTAGCCGCCGTTATCGGTGGCGGTTATCAGCGGGATATTCCGGCGCTGGTGGAAGTACACCTGCAACTGTTTAGAGCGGCGGGTGTGATTTCGAATACTACCAGTCGGTCAGCGCCCGCATACTGAATTGCTGGCCGCGAAAGGCCATCACCACGTGCTGCGGCTCAATACGAACGATACGCAGATCGTCGTTAATGGCATCGCCTTCACCCAGTTCCTGACCGTTGACATTGACCCAGCGATCCTCAGGGTTTGAGGCGTACATATGGGCCGAAAAGCTCATGGAGGGTAACTCAGTCAAAGCCCAGGCAGGCAGCTCATGCACCATCACCACTTCATCATCAGGCAGGCTGGACTCGGGCTTGGTCACGGGGTGATCTTCGCTTTCTATGGCAGACACTGCCTGCTCGAATTTGCGCAATAACTCCGGTGAGATCTTATCGGGCTGATTGCCGGCTTGTTTTTCGGCCTCAGGAATAAGACGCTCTGATCCTTTTGCCGGATCGGGAGCCTGGTTAGTTGTGTCTGCGACCGTTTGTGATTCGGTTGCAGAGGTCTGAGGCTGAGTTTTCTGCTCCGGGGTCGTTGATGATACCGGAGAGGTGTTTTTGTCGGCTTCAGACGCGGTTACCGGGTCAGGCTCACTGAAAGACTGTGAGGTTTGTGAGGGCGTACCGACCCTGTCGGCTGAAGGAGCTGGCTGCAACCACCATTTTGGAGAGGTCGCCAGTAACCAGCCGATGGCAAAGCCGCTCAATAACATCAAGCTTAAGAACCCCGCTCGGCGGCCATAATACTGCCAAGGGGCGGGCAGCGACTGAATCGATGGCATAAACAGACTGCGATTAAATTGATCGGTGACGGCCTGTTCATGTTGGGGAGAGTTGCCGCTGGCAAAAAGCTTTTGGGTATCCGACAGGCTTTGCCGGTCTTTTGGCGTATCGTCCAGTTCTACGGTTTGGTCCGGGTCGATGGCCAGCTCCATCACGCCCATTTCTTTCAGGCCGTGTACCATGGCGTCGCTGGTGACCAGACCGGATTTGCGGATCTTCACCGGGCCATCCTGCCGGGTGATTTGCAGGATCACCATGCCGGGCTTGAGCTGGTTGATGGGAATCGTTTTAGCCATACCAGACTCCTGTCAGCCAGCCCAGGCCCACGCCTATAAGTCCGGTCGCGGCGACCAGGGCCGCCCAGCTTCTGTTTTGGCGCTGTTGCACTACGTCGGCGCCCAGTATTTGCTCGGCGGCGGCGACCAGTATATAGCGTTTTACCACGGGCAGCTGTTTGCTGAAGGTGAGTGTCAGCGCGCGGTCACACAACAGGTTTATCACCCGAGGGATGCCGCCGGTAATCTGATAGACCGCCGACAGCGCTGCTGCGCTGAATATCTGACTGTCGCCTCCGGCGATATGCAGACGATGGCCAATATAGGCCTTGGTTTCATGGGCGTTGAGTGGCATCAGATGGTAGCGTGCGGTGATGCGCTGGGCCAGCTGGCGCAGTTCATTGCGCTTTAAAAGCTGTTGTAGCTCGGGCTGGCCGATCAGCACCACCTTTAATAATTTCTCCCTGTTGGTTTCCAGGTTGGTTAATAATCGCAATTGCTCCAGCACTTCCGGCATCAGGTGCTGCGCTTCGTCCACAATCAGTACGGTACTGATGCCCTGACGGTGATTGCTGGCAAGATGAGCCAGAATTTTATCACTGAAATTTTTCAGACTGGGGTGCTGGCGGTCATGGTCGATACCCAGCTCATCGCATAACGTGGCGAGCAGCTCAAGAGCCGACAGGCTGGGGTTTAATATCATCGCCACCTGGGTGCTGTCTGGCAGTTGTTGCAACAGCTTTCGAGATACCGTGGTTTTCCCGGTGCCCACTTCGCCGGTGAGCATCACAAAACCGCCGCTCTCGCGCAGACCGAAGGTCAGGTGCGCCAGCGCCTCTTTGTGGCGGGGACTCATGTACAGATAGTCTGGATTGGGGGCGATGGAAAAGGGGTTATCCGTCAGCCCGAAATAGTTAAGATACATGCGCTCGCTATTATGCCCGCTCAGATAGAGCATTGGTCTAATGATGATTAGGTGCCTAAGTTAACCACTGCCGCAGGATCAAGTCAAAGTTGGTAGCGGGCTCCGACGTCTGTGATTCATTGTATATGATGAGTACAATAGCTTTATCCAAGTAAAGAGGCGATTTATGCAAACCTATCTGGTGGGCGGCGCGGTGCGCGACAAGCTATTGAGGCGGGAGGTCAAAGAACGCGACTGGGTGGTAGTGGGCGCGACTCCACAAGCCATGATCGATAAGGGGTATCGACAAGTCGGAAAGGACTTCCCGGTATTTTTACACCCCAAGACCGGTGAAGAATATGCGCTGGCCCGCACCGAACGAAAATCCGGTCAGGGCTATACCGGCTTTGACTGCTACGCCGCGCCTGATGTGACGCTTGAACAAGACTTGGTGCGTCGCGACCTGACCGTGAACGCCATGGCCGAAGATGAGCAGGGGCAGCTGATCGATCCCTTTAACGGTCAGGCCGACCTGGAAAAGCGCATTTTTCGCCATGTGTCCGATGCTTTTGTGGAAGATCCTTTGCGGGTGCTGAGAGTCGCCCGCTTTGCCGCTCGTTATCACGGTTATGGTTTTAGCATTGCCAGCGAAACTCAGGCTCTGATGAGTGACATAGCGCAAAGTGGCGAGTTGGAGTTACTCAGCGCTGAGCGTGTCTGGAAGGAAACCGAGCGCGCCCTGACCGAGCCCTGTCCAGAGGTGTATTTTCAGGTCTTGCGGGATTGTGGAGCACTGAGAAGCTGGTTTAGCGAGCTGGATGCGCTCTGGGGCGTGCCTCAGCCCGAGCAGTGGCACCCTGAAATTGACACTGGCGTTCACAGCCTGATGGTCCTGGAGCAGGCCGCACGCCTGTCTGAAAAAACCACAGTGCGCTTTGCTGCGCTGATACATGATTTGGGCAAGGGCGTAACCCCCAAAGACAAATTGCCCAGCCACCACGGCCACGAGCAGGCAGGCCTGAAACTGATTAAACGTCTGTGTCAGCGTCTCAGGGTACCCAATGAATTTCAGCAGCTTTCCTTGCTGGCCGGCGAGTTTCATACCCATATCCACCGTGCTTTTGAGTTAAAACCCGCTACAGTGGTGAAGGTCTTTAACCGCTGCGATGTCTGGCGCAAACCGCAGCGCTTTGCCGAGGTGCTGGTGGCCTGTGAGGCCGATGCGCGCGGTCGCACTGGCTTTCAAGACCGTGATTACCCGCAGGCCGAGTACATTGAGGCTGCATTTCAGGCCGCGCAGGCGGTGGATCCTCAGAAGATTGTAGCGCAAGGTTTTGAGGGCAAGGCTATCGGCGAGCAGCTTAGTCAGCAGCGCCAGCAGGCAGTGGCTGATATCAAGCGACAGTGGCAACAAAACTTATGACGCCGCCGGGTAACTTCTTTATACTCGCGCAGCATAACAACTGGAAAGTAAGAGTGTGTCTATCTTTCATAGACGCGCTCTGCTGGAGGTCGTTTTTTCATCCAGCAAGGCAGAAGGAGCGAGGTTTAGTGGTTCTAAATGAGCGACTGATAACACAGTTGGGTGGAAAAAACGGCCCCAGCCCTTTGGGTTGAGGCTAAAAATGCGTCACTCTGTGTTACTTCGCGGTTCATTTAGATGGCTAAACCACACCGCTCGTGCCTTGATTGACGCATTTTTTGCTCTCAACAGAGACGAATATGAAAGATAGACACACTCTAATAACCATGAATAAGATTTCTTTCGAGCAACTGGACCTGGACGACAAACTCGTCGGGGCCTGCAAAAAACTGGGCTTTCAGCATCCTACGACCATTCAGCAGATGACGGTGCCGGTGGCGATGGAAGGTAAAGATATACTGGCCTCGGCCCCCACAGGCACTGGCAAGACGGCAGCGTTTTTGTTGCCAGCCTGTCAGTTCCTGCTCGACTTTCCCCGCAAGGATCCCGGCTCCTGCCGTGTGCTGATCTTGTCACCAACCCGCGAGCTGGCTTTGCAGATACATCAGCAAGCCGAGGCGCTGACTCGATTCACCCATCTGACTTGTGGCGTCATCACAGGCGGCATTAACTATGGCACCGATCACGCCCAGTTAGACAAAAATCTGGATATTCTGGTGGCAACGCCGGGACGGTTGTTTGAGCATATAGAGAATGAGGCCTTCGAATGTCGGGATATCGATATCCTGATTCTGGATGAGGCCGACCGTATGCTGGATATGGGCTTTGGTAAAGTGGTCAATCAGATCAGCGCCGAGGCGCGTTGGCGCAAACAGAGCATGTTGTTTTCAGCTACACTGGAAGGGGAGGGTATTCGCCGTTTCGCCGAATCCATCCTCAAGGAGCCTGAATTGTTGCAGGCCGAGCCGCCGAAGAGTGAGCAGGGGAAGATCCTACAGTGGTATCATCTGGCCGACAGCCTGGAGCATAAGTTTGCCTTGCTGTGCCATATTCTAAAACAACAAACCGACACGGCTATCGTGTTTGTGAATAAGCGAGAACGCTTGCAGTCACTGATCCATCAGTTGCAAAGCCAGGGCATTGAAAATATCTATCTGCAAGGTGAAATGCCGCAGGACAAACGCAATCAGGCGCTGGCCCGCTTTAAGGCCGGAGAAGCCAAGGTGCTGGTGGCCACCGACGTGGCGGCGCGCGGTATCGACATTCCCAATGTGAGCCATGTGATCAACTATGACTTACCGCGCACTGCGGATGTGTATGTGCATCGCATTGGACGCACGGCGCGAGCGGGCGCCAAAGGCACGGCCATTTCGTTGGTGGAAGCGCATGATTTCCCCATGATCCCGCGTATCGAACGCTATATCGACCAGCGTCTGAAGCCTCGGGTCATCGACGAGCTTAGACCCAAGCACAAGGCACCCAGCCTGCCGCCAAAGAAGAAGAAAACGAAGGCTAAGAAAAAGCCAGCCACGAAAGGCCGTAACAAAAAGAAATAGAGCTATAGGGCTAATTTGCCATCAAGGGTTGGGACCACACCGACACGCCGTTAATCCGTCCATGGGGCGCGCCTGTTCGGCCTCCTTGCCTCACAGGGTCGGCTTTGGCCCCAACCCTTGATAGCCTGAGTCTTTAGCGGGGCGAGCCGAGTCAACCTCTGCGGGTGGGTTAGCCCTCACTCACCTCGGCATTATGATAGATGTTTTGTACATCATCGCAGTCGTTCAGCATATCCATGAGTTTTTCGAAGCTGGGCACGTCATCGCCGCTGACCTCGGTGTAAGTCTGAGGAATAAATGTGATCTCTTCCTCTTCAAACTCAATGCCCTCGAAAGCATCGGTGAGTGCGGTTTTGACCTTAAAAAACTCGGTATGTGGGGCATAGACCGTCACCATGCCGTCTTCCACTTCCACATCGTCTGCGTCGGCATCGCCTTCCATTAAGGCTTCCAGCACGGGCTCATCGTCCTCGCCCTTAAAGGAAAACACGGCCTGGTGGTTGAACATATGGGTTACCGAGCCCGGTGCGCCCAACTTGGAACTGGTTTTTGTAAAACAGTTCCGCACCTCAGTAATAGTACGATTTGGGTTGTCGGTCAGACAGTCTACAATGACCATACAGTTACCCGGGCCATAGCCTTCGTAACGGGCCGGGGAGTAATCCTCGCCAGCGCCTCCCTGAGCTTTCTCAATGGCTTTGTCGATGACATGGGCCGGAACCTGGTCCTTTTTTGCCTTGTCCATTAACTGGCGCAGGGCCAGGTTTGCGTCAGGGTCGCTGCCGCCGTTTTTGGCGCACACATAGATTTCTTTACCGTACTTGGAATAGACCTTACTTTTCGCGGCTTGCGTTTTGGCCATTGCAGCCTTGCGCACTTCAAATGCTCTGCCCATGGTTTGCTCTTGTTATCTTCGGTTGTTGTATTCAGTAGCGCTAGATTTTACCGCTATATTGGCGCTGATGGCTAGTGCCTGGCATCATCCTGCCGGCAAGTAACCCGCAGATAAAGCCACTCAGGTGATATTCCCAGGACATCAGATAATGTCCGCCGGGCAGCAACCCCCAAAAAAGTCCGGCATGCAGCAACAATAAGCCGATTGCGATAGCAAAGCGCCAGAACTTACCACTGGTGAAGCCGCTATAGAGCAAAAAACCAAGCAGACCATAGACCAGGCCACTGGCGCCGACATGAAGACCATCGCGACCAAATAGCCAAACCAGAACACCGGGCATCAGAATCAGCCAGAGTAATACTAGGCCAACCGCCCGTTGCCAGTGCAGTAGCAATGTCAGCCATAAGAGGGGAATCAGAATCAGCAGGTTGGAGGTCAGGTGGGACCAGCTATGATGCAAAAAGGGGCTGAAGACAATCCCCCACAGGTGATCGCTGTTGCGTGGAACCAGGCCCAGTGTCAGCCACTGACGACCCGTCAGAGTGTTAAGCACTTCCAGAATCAGTAATAAGGCGCAGAACCAGACTAAGTACTGGATCTGCGTCTTTAGCACGGCTTTCTTAATAATCTCGGTTACACCTGGTCACTGCGTAACTGTCTGATCGCCGACGCCATACGATCTTTTACTGCCGAAAGAGTCTCATTATCTTGCTGACAGGAATTGGCATGTTTGTCATTTTCAGCGGCGACTTTGGCCAACTCGGACATGTTTTGGCGTATATCCTGCGTAATGGAGCTTTGCTCTTCAATAGCGGTGGCAATTTGAGCATTCATTGATGCTATGGTGTTGATGGCTTCGGTTACCTCTTTCAGGTGAGAATCTGCTTCATGCACCTTTTCAACACTGGCCGCAGTTTGAGACTGCCCTTGCTCTATGGCCTCTACTGCACTTTTGGCACCATTTTGCACATTGGAGATCATCTGCTGGATCTCTTCAGTGGATTGCTGAGTTCGGGCGGCCAGTGTGCGGACTTCATCGGCAACTACCGCAAAGCCGCGTCCTTGCTCACCGGCGCGCGCCGCCTCAATGGCTGCGTTCAAGGCCAGCAAGTTCGTTTGCTCGGCGATGCCCTTTATCACATCCAATACCGAACCAATTTTATTGGCGTCTTCATCCAATGAGGCGATGACCTTGGAGGTGTTCTCAATTTGGTTGGAGGAATGGGTAATGGCATCAATGGTTGCTTTCATTACCTGGATGCTGGTGTCGGCAGCCGTGTTTGCGGAACTGGCCGCGGAGTCGGCCTCTTGTGCATTGCGGGCAATATCATCGCCCATCTGACCAAGCTGCTCCATAGAATTAAGGGCATGATCAGTGCCGTCATTGGTGCTACTTACCCCTCGGGTAATCGCGTTCGCACTATCGGACAGACTCAAACAGACTTCATCAAGTTGGCTTTGAGTATTATCCATCTGCTGGCAGACATTCAGAAGTTTAATCCTGAGTGTCTCTACGCCGCGGGACATTCGACCAATTTCATCCTCGTTATCAATCAGTAGCTGCTTGTCAAATTGTCCCTTACTGACATTACGTAAATGCGTAATCAGCGACACCAGTGGATGCACCACCATGCGGTTCATTATGAAACTTGAGATAACCAGACAGCCGACGATGGCCAGTAGCATGATGACAATGGTAATGGTAATAGCGGTGTTAGCATCTGACTGTAATTGTTGACTGTGTGTTGTGGCGGCAGAGGCAAGAGCCTCTCCGAGTTCTTCGAGCTGTTTGGTAGGGGCCCGATCGATGCCAGATACGGCATTGTCTCCGGCTTTGTGATCAAAGTTAGTGGCCAGGAACGCGTCATACCCTTTCTGATACTTTCTTTTAAGTCCTTCGTGAGTGTTCTGAAACTCCCGCATCTGGCTTTTAAAGCGATTGTCGACGGGCAAGCCTAAGAACTCATTTGCCATCTTTTGGATTTGTTCCTGACGCTCATTAAAGCGTCCCCAGTATTTGTCCAGCTGATCTCGGTCGTGTCCCCGCAACAAAACGTTCTTCCACTCCTGAACCTGACGTTTGAAGTTCAGATTCATCTTATCTGCCAGAGTCGCTGCACGAACCTCCTGCTCAACCAGCATTTCGTATTCTGATACCTGCTGAGAGAGGAGGCTGATACAATAGATGGCGACCAGCCCGACAAGTACAATACTGGCACCCATAAGGGCCATAATTTTGGGACGAAGTTTGCGCATGGAGGGACTTAACATCGTTGCTTTCCTATTTGATTTTTAAGGCGTTAGCGAAGCAGGCCTCACGCTAAAGCCAAAATGTGACAGAAATATGTCAGCACCTTACTAGTAACTCTTATCTGTAATCTTGCGTTAGCGCAAGTATTTAGTCATTGCTGTTAATTGCAGTTGCTGCCTGCGGACCGTAAAATACCCCGCTTGTTTTATAAGGCCACGCTATGAAAGTATCCGATTTTCACTTTGAACTGCCTGACCATTTGATCGCCCGTTACCCCAGTGCTGAGCGCACAGCCAGCCGTTTACTGACGCTGGACGGTTGTACCGGACAATTTCAACATCGGCGCTTCAACGATATTCTTGAGCTGTTAAACCCCGGAGATTTGCTGGTGTTTAACAACACTCGTGTTATTCCCGCCCGGTTATTGGGCCAGAAAGCGTCGGGGGGCAAAGTTGAGGTATTGGTGGAGCGAATTCTGGATGACCATCTGGTCCTGGCCCATGTGCGAGCCAATAAATCCCCGAAACCGGGCACAAAGCTTGTGGTAGGGAATGACCTAGAGTTGGAGATAACGGGGCGTCGTCAGGCGCTGTTTGAGGTCCAGTTCCCCAAGCACGAGCCCGTTCTTACTCAGTTGGAAGAGCATGGTCATATGCCCTTACCACCCTATATTGACCGCCCCGATGAAGACAGCGATAAAGAGCGCTACCAGACCGTTTACGGTGAAAAGCCGGGCGCGGTCGCTGCTCCCACTGCGGGGCTGCATTTTGATGAAACTATTCTGCAGAAGCTAACTGATAAGGGCGTTAACCAAGCGTTTGTGACTCTGCATGTTGGGGCGGGCACCTTCCAGCCGGTACGTGTGGAAAACATCCACGATCATATTATGCACTCCGAATACGCCGAGGTGCCGCAAGAAGTGGTCGATGCCATACAGGCTACCAAGGCTGCGGGTAATAAGGTGGTCGCCGTGGGCACTACTTCGGTGCGTTCTTTGGAGTCGGCAGCGCAAGCCTCGAAAGACGCACTGATCGCGCCGTTTTATGATGACACCAGCATCTTTATCTACCCCGGCTATGACTTTCAGGTGGTAGATGCCATGGTGACAAACTTCCACCTGCCCGAGTCTACCCTGATGATGCTGGTCAGTGCCTTTTCCGGCCGGGAACACATTATGAACGCCTATGCCGAAGCGGTGGCAGAGGAGTATCGGTTTTTCAGCTACGGCGATGCGATGTTTTTAACCCGTCAATAGAACGGCCGCTTAGACTCCGAGGGTGGCTTACTTTATACTGACCACCTCTGGTTTTTTCGGCACTGGACTGTTTTCCGGCGGCTGACAGGAATGATGATGAAATACGAATTATTAAAAACCGACGGTGCCGCACGGCGCGGTCGGTTGGTGTTTGAGCGCGGAGTGGTGGAAACCCCCGCCTTTATGCCGGTGGGGACCTATGGCACCGTGAAGGGGATGACTCCGGAAGAGTTGGCCGAGTCTGGTGCAGAGATCTGCCTTGGGAACACGTTCCATTTGATGTTGCGCCCGGGCACCGAGATCATGAAACAACACGGTGATCTGCATGACTTTATGCATTGGGACAAACCGATTCTTACCGACTCGGGTGGCTTTCAGGTCTTTAGCTTAGGGGACCTGCGGAAGATTACCGAAGAGGGCGTGACCTTTCGCTCGCCCATTAATGGTGAGAAGATCATGCTGACCCCGGAAAAGTCCATGCAGGTACAACGGGATCTGGGGGCGGACATTGTGATGATCTTTGATGAATGTACCCCTTATCCGGCTACCCGGCAGCAAGCGCGAGAGTCCATGGAACTCTCCTTACGGTGGGCCAAACGCAGTAAGGACGCCCACGAGGGAAACAAGGCGGCGTTGTTTGGTATCGTTCAGGGCGGTATGTACGAGGACCTGCGCGATAAGTCACTGGAAGGTCTCTGTGAGATCGGCTTCGATGGCTATGCCATCGGTGGCCTGTCGGTGGGCGAACCGAAGGAAGATATGATTCGGGTATTAGACAATACCGCCCACCAGATTCCCGTCGATAAACCTCGCTACCTGATGGGAGTAGGCAAGCCAGAAGATATTGTCGAAGCGGTGCGCCGCGGGATCGACATGTTCGACTGTGTGATGCCGACGCGTAATGCCCGTAATGGTCATCTGTTTGTGACCGAAGGGGTAATTAAGATCCGAAATGCGCGTCACCGTACCGATACCGGACCGTTGGATGAAAATTGTGATTGCTACACTTGTAAAAACTATTCGCGGTCATATCTACATCATCTCGACAAATGCAATGAGATTCTCGGCGCACGTCTGAATACCATCCACAACCTGCGTTATTATCAGCGGGTTATGGAAGGGCTAAGAGGTGCCATTGCCGACGGTAAACTGGATGACTTTGTGCAGACCTTCTACGCCCAAAAAGGGATGGAGGTGCCTGCATTGACAGCCGCACCCTCGTCGACCAATAACGAATAACAACAGTAACTATTAGGGGAACAATGATGAGTTTATTTATTTCCAATGCCTATGCTCAGGACGCTGGTGCCGCTCAAGGCGGTGGTTTTGAGATGTTGATCATGCTGGCTATCTTCGGCCTGATCTTTTACTTCATGCTGTACCGCCCTCAGGCTAAGCGCGTTAAAGAGCATAAAAATCTGGTTAACTCGCTGGGCAAAGGTGATGAGGTGTTGACTCAAGGCGGACTGGTAGGACGAATCACCAAGGTCAGCGAAGAGAAAGACTTTATCGAAGTGGAACTGAACGAAGACAACCGTATTGTGGTGCAGAAGAACTCGGTAACAGCCGTACTCCCCAAGGGCACCATGAAAGGCATTTAATGCAGACCACAGAATCGGGCATCACGCCCGATTCGCTTTTTAAGACAGTGTAAAGGAAAGATGTTGTGATTAATCAATATCCGCTATGGAAGTACATTATGGTGATCCTGGTGGTCGCCGTGTGTGCTCTGTATGCGTCTCCCAATCTCTACGGTGAGGACCCGGCGGTGCAAGTATCGGCCGGCCGTAACGCCGAGGTAAACACCCAAACCCTGGAGCAGGTGCAGCAAACCCTTCAGCAACAGAATATTGATGCCAAAGGCGTTGCCCTAGAAGAACAGCAGATCTTGGTGCGCCTGAACAGTGATGACGCTCAGTTGCCGACCCGTGAGGCGTTAGAACGCGCCCTGGGCGATGATTATGTGGTGGCGTTGAATCTGGCACCCGCAACCCCCGATTGGCTGGAAAGCCTGGGCGCCGGCCCCATGAAGCTGGGTCTGGACTTACGCGGTGGTGTGCACTTCTTAATGGAAGTGGATATGAGCGCGGCACTGGGCCGGGCACTGGAAAACCTGGAAGAAGATTTTCGCACCAGTCTGCGCGAGGAGCGCTTGCGTTATCGTCGGGTGGAGTTGGTTGAAAACGGTCTGGAAGTGCAATTCCGTGACGCCGAAACACTGGAACAGGCGGTCAGCTTTCTGGAAGAAAAAAATCCACAGCTGCGCATTGTTGAAGGCGATGAGCTGACGATTAAAGCGACACTGACCGAACAACGCTTAAAAGAGATTCGTGAATACGCTCTGAAACAAAATATCACTATCATGCGCAACCGAGTCAACCAACTGGGTGTGGCAGAGCCGGTGATTCAGCGGCAGGGCGCCGATCGCATCGTGGTGCAGCTGCCCGGCATTCAGGACACCGCGCGAGCTAAGGAAATCCTTAACGCTACTGCGACCTTGCAGTTCCGTATGGTGGATTTGGATCATGACGTGCGCGATGCGGTAGAAGGTCGTGTGCCACCAGGATCGCAGTTGTTAATGGACCGCAACGGTCAGCCACAGTTATTGGAAAAGCGCATTATGCTGACTGGCGATCATATCGTCGATGCCAATTCAGCGTTTGATGAATACGGTCGGCCTCAGGTGAGCATTAAGCTGGATTCGGAAGGTGGTGATAAGATGTCGCGTGGCACCAAAGATAATATCGGTAAGCCTATGGCGACGGTGTTTATCGAGTACAAGCCGACCCCTGAGAAAGACGACGAAGGTAAGACGGTGTTTGAAAAACACGAAGAAGTCATCAACGTCGCTACGATCCAGGCGCGCTTAGGTCGTGATTTCCGAATCACTGGCCTGGACTCGCCTCAGGAAGCACAAAATTTGTCGCTACTGCTGCGTGCCGGTGCTTTGGTGGCGCCGATTCAGATCGTCGAGGAGCGTACCATTGGTCCGAGCCTGGGTGCTGAGAACATTAACCTGGGTATGCAGGCCATTATCTGGGGGCTGTGTCTGGTGCTGGCCTTTATGGTTCTCTACTACAAGAAGTTCGGTATCGTGGCCAATATGGCGCTACTGGTAAACCTGGTGATGATCGTGGGCGTGATGTCTCTCATCCCCGGAGCCACGCTGACGCTACCGGGCATGGCAGGTATTGTACTGACGGTGGGTATGGCGGTAGATGCCAACGTACTGATCTTCGAGCGGATCCGAGAGGAGCTGCGCGATGGCCGCAGTCCGCAGCAGGCCATTCATCACGGCTATGACAGTGCCTTGTCTACCATCGCCGATGCCAATATCACCACCCTGATCGCGGCAATTATTCTGTTTGCTGTCGGTACCGGACCTATTAAAGGTTTCTCGGTGACGCTGGCCATTGGCATCCTGACATCGATGTTCACGGCTATTGTCGGAACCCGTGCGATCGTGAATTCAGTCTGGGGCGGTAAACGTCTCGAGAAGCTATCCATCTAGGGGGCAAAGATGCGCTTATTTAAGTTTGAAAATGAAGTTCGTTTCATGTCCCTGCGCATTCCGGCCAGTATCCTGTCCGGGGTGCTATTGCTGGTTTCTCTGGCATCGCTGGCGGTCAATCAGCTGAACTGGGGGCTGGATTTTACCGGCGGTACGGTGATCGAGGTGGGCTATCAGCAGCCGGCCAAGCTGCCCGACGTTCGTCAACACCTTGAAGCAGAAGGTTTTGGTAATGCCGTAGTACAGCATTTTGGCAGCAGTCAGGATGTGATCATCCGTCTGGCTCCCCGTGATGATATTAAGGCGGCGCAGCTCAGCGAGATGGTGCTGGATGCTCTCAAGGCTGGAAACACCGAGGTGGAAATGCGTCGGGTGGAGTTCGTTGGTCCTCAGGTGGGTCAGGAGCTGACCGAGCAAGGCGGTCTGGCCATGCTGGTGGCGCTGATCTGTATCCTGCTGTATGTGGCGATGCGTTTCGAATGGCGTTTTGCACTGGGCTCGGTAGCGGCCTTGATCCACGATGTCATCATTACGCTGGGATTGTTCTCGGTGCTGCAGCTTGAGTTCGATTTGACGGTACTGGCGGCTGTGTTGGCTGTCATTGGTTACTCCCTCAACGATACTATCGTGGTCATGGACCGGATCCGAGAGAACTTCCGTAAGCTTCGCAAGGGCGGACCGGAAGAGGTGATCAACGTCTCTCTGACGCAGACCTTTAACCGCACCATGGTTACCTCCATCACCACCGTGCTGGTGCTGTTAGCGCTGTTCTTTAAAGGTGGTGCGTTGATCCATGGCTTTGCCACCGCACTGCTGTTCGGGGTGATAGTGGGGACTTACTCGTCCATCTATGTCAGCTCCAGTGTGGCGCTGGCGTTGGGCATCAGTAAAGAAGACCTGATTCCGCCACAGGTGGAAAAAGAAGGTGCCGATCAGGATCCGATGGTGTAATTCTCTGGTTCTGATAAAGGCTCATAAAAAAACCCGGCGGATGCCGGGTTTTTTTATTGGAAGTTGTTGTTAGCCTTTCAGGTTGCGGGCGATGGCCTGTACCACTTTGGGACTTCCGCAGATAACGCTGCCGTTATCGAACATATCGTGGCCACCTCTGAAGTCGGTGACCAGACCGCCCGCTTCACGCACGATCAGTTCACCAGCGGCGATGTCCCAGGGCTTGATGCCTTTTTCCCAGTAGCCACCAAAACGGCCGGCAGCGACATAGGCCATATCCAGTGCTGCGGACCCTGTGCGGCGCACATCTTCGCACTGTTGGAAGATGTTAGTGAAACTGTTCATATAGCTAGGAAGACTGGCCTTATCCCGAAATGGGAACGCGGTTGCCAGGATGGCGTTCGATAAGTCTTTGTGGTTCTGACAGCGGATACGGTAGCCGTTCAGCTGGGCACCGTTACCACGGCTGGCAGTGAATAGCTCACCACGAAGAGGATCGAAAATCACCGCCTGGTCCAAACGTCCCTTGTACATCAGTGCGATGGATACACAGAAGTGGGGAATGCCTTTGATAAAGTTACTGGTGCCGTCCAGCGGATCGATGATCCACTTGAAGGTGTCATCGCCCTCGGTCAGGCCGCTTTCTTCGCCGACAAAGGTGTGTTCGGGATAGGATTGTTGAATCTTAGAGATGATGGCTTGCTCGGCTTCTCTGTCGATACGAGTGACAAAGTCGTTCTGCCCTTTCTCCTCGGTCATCAGATCATCACGATTTTCATAACCACGGGTAATAATGTTTCCGGCCACGCGCGCAGCGCGCACCGCTATATTCAGCATAGGATGCATAAGCTCACCACCAATTTTATAAAGAACGAATTCGGTTCGGCTGATTAAAAAATACACCAGCTCGAAGGGGGCGAGAGTCTACCAGAGCCGGACTGAATTGCAATCATAAAGGCATTATGTGGATTGGTCTTACCCTGTGATAAACTGCCGCCATCGAATACCTACGTTGATCAACATTTCTATGCACGACATTCGTATCGTTTTGGTGAATACCTCACACACTGGCAATATAGGCTCGGCGGCCCGCGCGATGAAGACCATGTGTCTGGACAGCCTGTATTTGGTCGACCCTGTGTCTGAGCCCGACGGCCATGCCAGCGCCATGGCTGCCGGGGCCACCGATGTCTTAGCTAAGGCAAAGACAGTGGCAACGTTGGAAGAGGCTATTGCCGATTGCGGTTTAGTGGTGGGGACCAGTGCCCGTGACCGGAGCCTGTCCTGGCCGATGTTAGGTCCAAGAGAATGCGGTGCGAAGATCGCCTCTGAGGCGCGCAATTATCCGGTAGCGCTGGTGTTTGGACGGGAAAATAGTGGCCTAACTAATGACGAGCTTCAGCAGTGTCATTTTCATGTGAATATTCCCGCGAACCCGGACTACAGTTCGCTGAATCTGGCCGCGGCGGTACAGACCCTCAGCTATGAGGTGCGTATGGCACTGCTGTCTGAAACAGAGATCCCCAACGAAGAAACCGAGTATCCCCTGGCTGAAGATTTAGAGCGTTTTTATAGTCATTTGGAACAAACGCTAAAGAAAACGAATTTTATCATTGAGAAGCATCCGGGTATGGTGATGTCAAAGCTTAGACGCCTGTTCAACCGTGCTCGTCCCGAGTCGACGGAATTGAATATACTCAGAGGAATTCTAACTTCCGTGGACAAAAGCATTAATGGTGAGTCCCGGTAGCCATAATAATTATGTTTGCCCGAATCAAAGAAGACATTCACAGCGTATTTCACCGCGACCCTGCGGCTCGTAACACCTTCGAGGTGCTGACTAACTATCCCGGCTTGCACGCCATATGGCTGCATCGTCTGGCCCATAAGTTGTGGCGGGCCAACTGGAAATGGCTGGCTCGTGCATTGTCCACTTTTTCACGTTGGCTGACAGGCGTTGAAATCCACCCGGGAGCGACTCTGGGGCGGCGCTTTTTTATCGACCATGGCATGGGTGTGGTAATTGGCGAAACCGCGGAAATTGGTGACGACGTCACTCTCTACCATGGAGTCACACTGGGAGGCACCACCTGGAATGCTGGTAAACGTCATCCCACCCTGGAGGACAATGTGGTGATTGGTGCTGGCGCTAAGGTGTTAGGCCCCATTACCATCGGCAAGGGGGCCAAAATTGGCTCCAATTCTGTGGTGGTTAAAGATGTGCCTGAGGAGGCCACCGTCGTGGGGATTCCTGGCCGGGTAGTAGTGCAGAAGCAGGACAAGCAGAGTGCCTCTAACCGGGATAAGATTGCGCAGAAATATGGCTTCGATGCCTATGCGGTGTCACCGGATAACCCCGACCCAGTTGCGAATGCTATTGGCCAGTTGCTGGATCATCTGCACTTGATCGATACCAAGGTGGAGGATATCTGTAAGGAAGTGAATGCTATGGGCGGTGATGTTTGCGATGAGTCGATACCCAGCATTGATTTAGATGACTTTGAAGGCATTGATACATCTGCCGAAGAGCCGAAAGACCACGACCAGTTTGACCCGAAGATCTGACCTAATACTTGACTGTTTTAGTCGGGCTTATACTTGACTAAAACAGTCGGACATGACATAGTATTTCCAGTTTTTAGTTCGGACTTCCTGTTATGAAACTCACTTCCAAAGGCCGTTATGCGGTGACCGCCATGCTTGATGTGGCCCTGCATTCCCAGAAGGGGCCGGTACCATTGGCGGACATATCCGAGCGTCAGGAAATCTCGCTTTCTTATCTGGAACAGCTCTTCTCTCGTTTGCGTCGTCATCAGTTGGTCAGCAGTGTGCGTGGCCCCGGTGGCGGTTACCAGTTAGGGCGTGGCGCCCATGAAATCGCCATTGGTGAGGTGATCAGTGCCGTTGATGAGTCGGTCGATGCTACCCGTTGCAATGGGCAGTCCGATTGTCAGGGGGGACAGCGTTGTCTGACCCACAGTTTGTGGTCCGATTTAAGCGACCGCATTTCGGTGTTTTTAAACAGCATCACCCTGGGTGAACTGATGGCCAAGCGCGATGTGCAGGAAGTAGCTGGCCGCCAAGACCAGTCCACCCGCTCAAAAGAAGACGATGATCTGAAGATTCGCCTAGAAATCACCTCGTAAACCGCAATGAAAACCCCTATTTATCTGGACTATGCCTCCACGACACCGGTGGATCCAGCCGTTGCAAAGAAAATGGCTCAGTGTCTGACGTTAGAGGGCTCCTTTGCCAATCCAGCGTCCCGATCTCACCGTTATGGCTGGCAGGCGGAGGAATTGGTCGATATTGGCCGCAATCAGGTGGCTGAGTTAGTCAACGCCGACCCTCGTGAGATTGTTTTTACCTCGGGTGCCACCGAGTCTAACAATCTGGCTATTAAAGGTGCCATAGAGGCTAATCACGGAAAGCATATTGTCACTGTTGTCACCGAGCACAAGGCGGTACTCGACCCCTGTGAAGTGCTTGAGTCTCGTGGTGTGGATGTGACCTATTTAACGCCGGAACAGGATGGTCTGATTCAGCCTGAGCAGATACGTCAAGCGCTGCGTGAAGATACGGCGCTGGTGTCGGTGATGCAGGTCAACAACGAAATCGGCGTGATTCAGGATATTGCCGCCATTGGACAAATTTGCCGTGAGGCGGGTGTTCTGCTGCATGTGGATGCGGCACAGAGCGCTGGTAAGTTGCCCATTGATCTGCAGCAGTTAGACGTGGATCTTATGTCTTTCTCAGCTCACAAAAACTACGGCCCCAAAGGAATTGGTGCGCTCTATGTTCGCCGTAGTCCGGATGTGCGTATTGAGGCGCAGATCCACGGTGGTGGCCATGAGCGTAAGATGCGCTCTGGCACCTTACCCACCCATCAGATCGTGGGCATGGGCGAAGCCTTTGCCCGCTCTCAACAGACAATGGAGGAAGAACGCCAGCGCATAGCACGCTTGCGTGACAAGCTCTGGGAAGGTATCCAGGACTTGCCAGGCGTTCAGGTAAACGGCTCTATGAGCCAGCGCGTGGCAGGGAACTTAAACGTCAGCTTTGCCGGTGTGGACGGGGAGGCCCTGATTATGTCTCTAAGAGATATTGCCGTATCCACCGGTTCTGCCTGTACCTCGGCCAGTGTAGAACCTTCCTATGTACTCAAAGCCATTGGGGTGTCCGATGAGCTTGCCTACAGCTCCATCCGCTTTTCGGTGGGGCGTTTTACCACTGACGACGATATCGATCATGCTATCAGCCACATCCGTCAGACCGTGAAACAGGTCCGGCAGATGAACGAGCTTTGGTAACCAATAGAGAATAGCTGAGAAGCCAAAGGGCGAATATAGAGTAGTTATAAAAGGCGACGCTCTATTCGTTAACTTTGTTTAAAGACAGCAATTAGGACTTGATTGCATAAATATTCTGCCTTTTCGTATCTTTGTCCGAAGTTCATATAATCCTTTAAAAATAATAGCTTACAAGTTAGTCACAGGGTGGCGGTAATAACATCATATGTGATAAATTCGCGCGCGCTTCAAACAAGCAAGGGAGAAGGGGCTCTCCTAAAAAGAAACAAGTAGCTCCGTATTAATCAACAAAAGGAACTAAAATGGAATTACGTAAATTGTTACCGCTTATTGCACTGTTGTCAGCCATAGCCATGCCTGTGACGGCAGGTTGGAATATGGGCGCTGGCTATACCAATTTTTCATCGGACCATAACCTGGTGAACATCAACCTCAAGGGAGTTACCTTCTCCGCCGGTTATGAATTTAAGCAGAAGGGCAGCAACTTTACCTGGATGCCAGAGTTCCGTTATGGCTTTGGTATAGGTGATGATACCGTCTATACCGGAGGCGCGGACGTTAGATTTGAAGCAGATAACTTTATAGCAGTGGGTGTGCGCGGCACTTACCATGTTTCACCTGAATTCAACCTGTTTTTCCAGCCTTCCTACGCAAACCTGGAGGTTACCGCAAGCGTTTTGGATCAGTCTGTCTCTGAAGACGACTGGGAGTTTGGATACGGCGGTGGTTTTGCTTTTAACGCCACAGAAAGAGCCTCTCTGGAGTTACTGTATGAAAACTTCGATGAGACGGATGTGGTCTCCGCAGGGTTTCGCTATCGCTTCTAGCCATAAGGCTTAGAACCCGCTTAGTACTCAGGCCTCAATCGGGGCCTGCTTCGTTTTAAGAGTTAAATAAAGCATTTTATTTTCAAAGACGTAATAGCTCCTTTGGCGCTGAGACCTCATGTCTACACGAATCAATAACGCCCAACTGGGAATTGACCTTGCTCTTGGGCTGGTCTTAGATTAGAGCAAGGATCACAACACCACAGGATCCATATGTTCCACTACACACTGGCGTTTTTCTTCATCACGCTCATTATGACTGGTTCAGCAAAAAGCGCTGAGCAGCAGTTGAATCTCTATACTGAGCATTTCCCTCCTTATAACTACCTTGAGAATGAGGCTGTTGTTGGTATTAATACCGAAGTGGTTCTGGCTCTTTGTGAACGTTCGGGTATCCAATGTCAAATTCGGCTCTATCCATGGAAAAGAGCACTGCATATGGCACTAAATGACCCGAGTGGAGCGGTGTTCTCGACATCCCGGACTTCGGAGCGACTCGACGAGTTCCAATGGGTTGGTCCGCTGAGCAATAGCAAAAGTTGCTTTTACAAACTAAAACAGCGCACGGATATCGTAGTCCACCGTCGAGAGGACCTGCTTAACTACACACTTGGAATCGTGAGGAACGATGTTTATCAGTATATTCTCAACGATTGGGGATTTGAGACAGGTAAGCAGCTGCTTGTTTATGCTGATAAACACCAGGATATTAGAGCATTTCTGGGGGGCAGACTGGATCTTATTATTGGCTCTCGAATCACCCTTCCCAGGCAACTCCAGGGGTTCGACCTTTCGGTCGAAGATTTGGAGGCAGTATTCCCGATTGAGGACCCCAGACTGCAAGGAAACTATCTGGCTTTAAATAATTCAATTAGCCCTTCAGCGGTAAGGAGACTGCAGCGTTCTCTGGACAGGCTGAGACAAGATAAAACGTTAAATAATATTGTTCGTCGCTATATTGAGCCGGTCGATGCGGACCGCCCCTGCCTGGTTAGGGAGACAGGGTAACATTCCAACGTTTTCGAATGTCAGACAGACTGCCATTTTTCTCAATCGCACGGAACGCGCGCCGGTACTTTTGTACCAGTGCTCTGGACGATTTGCGGTTAAACGCGATGCACAGAGGATGGTTGAGTGCCGTTAACTCAAACAGGGGGTGCAGTCTTTCAGGTGCTTTGCCCATTTTCCGGGCTCGTTCCATGATGGACGCCCGGGCACTAATAACGGCATCCACCCTTTGTTTGTATAGCATGCCCAATGCCTGTTCGGGCTTTACGATACGTACCAAGTTGTCGAAACCATTCTGACTGAGGTATTGCTCAGGATTGGAAGACTTGGTCACAGCGATAATATACTTCTGCATGTTGGCCAGCGACGAAACCGGACCTACTCCTGAGTCCTTCAACCCCCAGAAGAACAGTCGCTCTATATCCAGCACCCCGATGCAATGAAATCTTGGTTTGCGAATGTCATTGTATGCCAGTGAATAAATCATAGTGTTGGGCTTGAGCAAAGCCTGACGGTAAGTTCTGGCCCACGGCATTACTCGAATAACAGGAGTGTCTTGGGTATGCTCAAACAGAGCTCGGACAACCTCTGTTGAGTACCCTCCTAATGAGCCATCCGGGCGTTTCATCTGGTAGTGGTTCAGGTACTCGGTTACCACGTTGATTGTTTTAGCCCTGCCCGGAAAAACAACCAGTAAGAGAGAACACACTAGGATGGCCCGGGCCCATAACGTCATAGGTAATCCCCGAAAAAAACTACGCCAATACAGGCAAACTCACAGGCCGCAAAGACAGAAGTAGGACAGCTCAATAACATTCGCCTTAGTACCAAAGTTCGACTAACCGCCTTCTATGACTGCAATTAGTATTCAGTTTAATCAAAAAAGACTAACATGAATATGCTTTGGAGCGCTTTCACTCTGGCGAGTCCATGCCTTGGGGACAATGGGAATCGCGTATGCTGACCCAAATAAGACCCAGACCCCGAGCAGTATAGTGGAGTCGTACTCTTATCTACATGCCAAATACCCAGGGCTGCAGCGGGCTGACTTTCTACGCGCAAAACCCAACTTAGGGAGTAGGCAGTCCAGCGATAGTTGAATTAGGCGAAGTCATCGTTAAAACTCGTAGCTGATACTCACCTGAGCGCGCAGCGGCCTGCCAACAAAGTATCGGTAGTTGCCAAAGGCGTAGTCGGCCCGCTCGGCATAGTCTTTATTCAACAGGTTGTTGACTACCGCGCGAACCTGCCACTCGGGGCTGAGCTGCCAGCCTGCACTCAATGAAACCAATTGGTGACCGGGATATTGATGCTGGTTTTCCGGTTCCAGATAGTAGTCATCAATATAACGCCAGTTCAGGCTCAGGCGCAGACCGTCTTGCATGGCCCAGTTGAGTCGTGCATTGAGCAGTAACGGCGGTGCGGTATCTACCTCATTACCCTGAATCACAAGGTTGCCGTTCTCGGGGTTGTTGGCGTATTGGTGCTCAGACCAGCTGCCACTGACGCTGCTATCCAGGTTGCTACTGATACGCCACTGCCACTCGGCTTCTATACCCTGATGGTCGGTGTCGATGCCATTCACAAATTGCCGATCGCTGTTGCGATAGATACCGTCTTCTTTTTGGAGATGGTAGACGCTGAGGTTCAGGTAGTGACGCTCCGGCATCCAACGCAATCCCGCTTCCCATTGGGTGGCAGAGACACCCTGAATATCCGCCAGTTGTTGGCCGTTCTGCAGCCGGTACAGCTCTGAGGTATGTGGCGCGCGAAAGCCATCATCCCAGCTCAGGTATGCGGCCAGGTTTGCTGTGAGTTGATACAAGGCGCTGGCGCTGACCGAGGTTCGTGAAAACCGGTCGTTACGTGAGGCCGGGCGAGTATAACGGCAGCCGCCAAAACCACAGGCTTCACCGTTGTCGGTGAGATTCCCGGCCGCCATGTTGTTGTCATAGTCATAGCGGCGTTGCTCCCAGCGAACCCCGAGTGTCGTGCGAAGGCGTGTATTGATCTGGTACTGGGCCTGAGTGTAGATAGCGGACGTTTGGCTTATTACATCATAATCATAGTGTTTGCCTTGGGGCAGTACGGCGTTGAGAAAAGCCGAGTTGGTTTGGGTGGGCTCTGCCTGCGTCTGATGAAGAAAACCGTTACTGTAATCCAGATCCACTCCTGATTTTAGCGCCAGTCTGGCGGTTATTTCATTGTCCATGCTTGCCTGAAAGCCCAGGCTGTGGTGGCCATTTTCCTCTAATGGCTGGCCAGGCAGAAAATGCATCAAAAAAGTCATGTCATTGACTCTCAAGTAGGGCATGAACTGCCACCGGCCTAAGTCGGTCTTGGTTTGCCACTTGCTGGACACTCGTAGCGCACGGCTTTTTCTGAAGGCGTCAGGGGATTCGTTGACCCGTTTCAGACTATCCACTGTGTAAGCCGCCTTGCCTTGCTGCAAATAACCAGCGGTTTGCTGGTCCAGATCGGTGAGCGTCAGTCGGTTATCCACCTGCCACTGGCCGAGTTCGAATAGCGCCCCGCCGGACAGCTTAAATTGATCGTAGCCAGAATCATACTGGTAGCCGCCATCGGAGGCGGCGGTCAGGTGAAGTCGATAACGCGTCGAGTCATAACGTCCGCTGGTTCCCAACCCCAGGCGGTAAAAGGCATCGCTACCAAAGGTGGTTTTGACTTGGGAGGGATTATTATAAGAAGGTGCCAGAACATTCATCACACCATGAATCGCGTTACTGCCGTACAGCGCCGCCTGAGTTCCCTTCACCACCTCGATGGCGCTGGCCCACTCGAAATGGCTGTCAAACAGTTGGTTGACGTTACAAAAACCGGGCCCACGCAAGGGGATGCCATCGGCCAGCATCACAAACTCGGAACAGGATCCGGGGCCGGTGAGCACTGGAGAGCGGATGGACAATAACGATTCCTGCCCGTTACCACGGCTCAGCCAGCTCCCTGCACTGTGTCTGACTAACTGGTTTAGATGCTGAGCATCGGTATCGGCGATAACCTCTCCAGAAATAACACTGGTCTGGCCCACCGAATCCGCCTGGGTTACTTCGGTTCGGTCGGCTGTGGTGACAACCACTTCAATATTTTTCTCGCTGGCAGCCAGGTTCGTCGCACTGCCGAGCATAAGCAGCCCCAGCAGTCGTGTTAGTTGTTGATTCACCGCAGATGATCCCTTATTGAACTTGATAAGTAGTGCAAAGGCACAAAGTGTATTAGCTTTGGCAACAGGTACCTACACTAATAGGATCGGGATCAGAATGAAAACGACAACTGGATGGCTATTAGCGGTGAGCGCCGCTCTGAGTTTTACTTCACTGGCGGACAATGAAACCAGACAACTGTATTTGGAAAACTGTGCCTCGTGTCACGGCGACAATTATGGCGGTGGGATGGCGCCCAGTATGCTGGATGATGAATGGGTGAATGGTGGCTCTGTTAAGGCCATTGCCAGCTCTATTCGTCATGGCATTGAATCGCGCGGGATGCCAGCCTGGGAAGCTAAGCTTTCTGAATCTCAGATACAGAATCTGGCCAAACTCCTCCACTCGGCAGGGCAGCAACAATCGGATCCCCAAGTGACAAAACCAGAAGCGGGCTTTCATTCTGATTACCATAGCTTCGACCTGCAACAGGTACTCAGCACCGATGGGGTTATCTGGGCGTTTGACTTCCTGCCCGGTGGGAGCCTGATCTTTACCGAACGTAACGGGGATTTAATGCTTTTTGAGCAGGATCGGATGAACCGTATCGCCGGAACACCTGAAGTCTGGCACTTTAAACAGGGGGGCTTGCTGGATGTAAAGGTAGACCCGGAGTATACCGACAACGGTTGGATCTACCTGTCGTACAGCCAGAAGACAGGGAAGAACGACAATGGCACGGATGTCGGGTCGTTGGTCGTAATTCGCGGCCGCATTCAGGACGGACAGTGGGTAGACCAGCAACGACTCTGGGCGCCGCCAGAAGCTAAGCACATCAACCGTGGCTGGCACTTTGGCTCACGCTTTGCCATCGACGGGGACTATCTGTTTTTCAGTAACGGGGATGAGGGGTATCGGGACAGAGCCCAGGATATCGACATTCAAAACGGCAAGATCCACCGTATCTATAAGGATGGCCGAGTCCCTGAAGACAACCCATTCGTCGGCAACCCCGATGGTATGGACAGCATCTGGAGTTATGGTCACCGTAACCCTCAGGGCATGACGTTTACACCGGATGGCCAGACTTTATGGGCCACCGAGCACGGCCCCAAAGGCGGTGATGAGTTAAACCGGATTCAGAAGGGCGGGAATTACGGCTGGCCCAAGGCCACTTTTGGTATCAACTACGATGGTACCCCCATTACCGAACATACCTCATTGCCCGGTATGGTGGATCCGGTTCACCACTGGACGCCATCCATTGCCGCGGCCGGAATAAATTTTTATACCGGCAGTGCGTTTCCCCGTTGGCAGGGGGACCTCTTTGTGAGCAGTCTGGCAATGCAGGAACTGCATCGGATCAGGTTGAAGGATAACGAGGTGCTGGAAGACGAAGTCGTCTTGAAAGACGAAGGCCGGATCCGGGATGTCGCGACGGCGCCCGATGGTACCTTGTTCATCGCAATCAATGACAATGAAAACGGCGTTCACCGGATTATGCGGTTGCACCCGGCCGGTGACTGACGCTTAAACCTTTTTCGGGCGATTAAACAAAGACAGATATATTAGAAGTACAGTACGGGGCTCCTGAATAGGCAGCCCCGGTATCAGCGACAGGCTTTGACCTGACAGCTCTTCTGCATCAGTTAGAAATGGTAGGACACTCCCCAGCGCACCACGACAAGTCCGGAATCAATAGCTTGCTCATCATTAAGATCTATTTCATCACCGCTTACCGTCAGTTCTAGATGAGAAGAAAGGCTTTGATTGAACTGGTAATCAAAACCCACTCCATAAATATGACCGAAGCGGCTTTCCCCGGCGGTTCTGTCGCCAAGCTGAATATTGTAGTCGTATTGGGCGACACCCAGAGTGCCGTAAAGGCTTCCTCCCCAGCCCCATTCATGACCTATCATGGCCTTAACGCCATATTGATTTTCAACATTGACCGTATCGCCATTGTCGTAGGCTTTCGAATGAGACGTATTGTTAAAGAACACCTCACCGGAAACAAACAGGCCGCTTTCCAGCACTGACTTTTTGTATCCCGCATAGACCCCTCCAGAGGTCTTAGACTGATCGCGCTCCAGTGTACTTTCGCCTTCATCCAGCACAAATCCTGAGTGGACCATGCCCGCACCTGCGTAAATGCCTTCACTGGCGAATGCTGTGCTTCCCGAGGCAAGCATCCCTAGGGCGACGACGGGTGGTAGTAAAATAGGGTTGAGGTTTTTCATTGGACTTTGCTCCTTTTTGAATAAATCCATTATTTCCATACGACGATCGGTGTCTTAAGCCGATGAATCCCGAGTTTTATCTTCGACATACTCGAGTATGTCTCCGGGCTGACATTCCAGAACTTCGCATAGTTTCTCCAGGGTGGAGAATCGAACAGCTTTCGCCTTGCCTGTTTTGAGAACTGACAGATTGGCCAAAGTAACGCCAACACGTTCGGACAGCTCAGACAGGCGCATCTTTCTTTTCGCTAAAATCACATCAAGGTTGATAACAATTGCCATAAAAATACTGTGCCCGACAGTCAAGATGGATCAGATGGTCAGTTCGGATTCTTCTTGTAATCTAGCGGCGTGCTCCATGATTTTCGCCACAAGAATCAAGAACAGCCCAGGTACAAGGTAGCCCGTTTTTAACATGGCATGGCCTTGCCAGTCGGGCAGTTGGGGCAGAATGTCCCGGCTATACAGGTAAGCTCCGACAATGGTAGCCAGTAGGGTTTCGTACAGGAAAAGTCCCAGCAACAGACAGCCGATATAGAAAAAGTGCCGTGCGTTTTTAACAGTAAAGACCTTGTTCTGTCTGTACAGACGACACAGCAACCAGACTTGCAACAACACGGCCAGCCATAACATTTGCTCGAAACTCAAGATGGCGATAATCGCGAGCCGGTCCCCTGACAGAAATGAGGACAGAGACTGACTCCAGAGTTCACCACCCACATACAGCGTGATTGGGATATCGCTGACAAATAGTGAGTAGGGCTCAACCAGATTGGCAATCGCAGCGGCACACACGAGGGCGCTTAACCAGAGCGCTAGGTTTCGCACGGACGAGTAGTGGTCTTTTTCTGTCATAGTTAGGTTGTCATCAGGTCTGAGAATGTCCACAGGTTACCTTTCGTAATATCCCTTTTCAATAAAAATTTATCGAAAAACGATAAATTTTTAAGGGTGAGAGCTAATTAATGTAGCTCTGGCTTGTTATTATGATTCCGGTTTGGTGTGCTGACGCGCAGCATGAGTGGATCCTGACAGATGTCTTTGACTGGTTAAAACGCAGGGCGCAGAGAACCCGAAGTGACGGCACACAGAGGTTCTCTGTTAGAGACTGGGGTTTCAGGGGATAATGCGTTTGCATCCGTTTGGTGAATAGATTTCAGGCCTTGTCATTTTGACAGCGAGGGCATGCAGAAGCTGGGGTAACCATCAGGCTTTGCCAATGCATATTTATCCCTTCGAACTGACGGAAGCGACCATGCTCAATGCCAAAGCCCGGGATGGACGCTTTGATGGCCTCCAGAGCCTGGGCCGAGCCTATTATTCCCAATACAGGACCTAAGACTCCAATCGTTTGGCAGTTATGCTCAGGGCGGTGGCCGGTGTCGGGAAACAGGCATTCAAAGCAGGGCTTGTGAAGACGGCGAAAATCAAAGCTGATTAGCTGTCCACTGGTGCCAATTGCGGATGCCTGAATAAACACTTTTTTATGTGTTTGGCAGGCCTGGTTTAAGGCAAAGCTGGTGTCCAGACTGTCGGCGCAATCCAGCACAATATCCGCCTCGGCTACATAGTTGCTCAGCACTCTGCCGCTTAGTCTTGTCTTTACAGCCCTCACTCTAACCTCTGGGTTTAGCGCGTAAAGCTGCTGCTCGGCCACCTCAACTTTCGGCGCGTCAATATGGTTGATGCGATAGAGGGGCTGGCGATGAAGATTACTGAGTTCCACCTTGTCATTATCTGCCAGTGTTATACGGCCAATGCCCGCAGCGGCCAAGTACTGGGCCGCCGGGCAGCCAAGGCCGCCAACACCGACGATCAGTACATGGGTCCCGGCCAGCCTCAACTGGCCAGCCTCGCCAAGCTCTTGTAGCATCATCTGCCGGGCGTAGCGCAGACGCTCTTTGTCGCTCAGCATGTCAGGCCCTCCAGTCGGGATTGAAACACTTTGACTCTGGCCCGAACATCCTCGGCTTCGGTGATGGCACTGACGACGGCGACGCTCTCAATGCCGGTGGCAAGCACGCTGTCCAGGTTGTCGGCGTTGATGCCGCCGATGGCCACCTGAGGACAGTTTTTAATCAGGCGTACATAACGACCTAGTCGTTCGGTGCCTTGCAGCTGGCCGCTCATGTCCTTGGTCTTGGTATCGAAGATGGCCCCGAAAGCCATATAGCTGGGCTTGAGCGAGTGGGCCAGCATCATCTCGTACTCACCATGGGTCGAAACTCCTAGGCGAAGTCCAGCGCGAGCGATGGCGCTTAGATCGGCCTTTAGCAGGTCTTCCTGGCCCAGATGCACCCCATAGGCGTCCAATTCTATAGCAAGTTGCCAGTGGTCATTGATGAACAGCTGTACCTCGTTCTCCCGGCAAAGGGCAATGGCTTCGGTAAGTTGTTGACGAAGCTCATCAGGTCCAGCGTGTTTGAGCCTGATTTGTAAGGTTTTAACGGCCAAGGGAATCAGCCTGGTTATCCAGTCGACGCTGTCCACCACGGGATAAAGGCCCAGTGGCTTTGTTTTACAAGGGGCAAAGCCTGGCCCGGGGGGGAGCTCCAGCGGCTCCGGGTTTTGAAGCGCATTGGGCAGGGCGCGGGGAAAGAGCTCGATGTTCTCAGGCCAGCCAGGGTGGGGCAGGTTGGCCTCCGGGCTGTCTTTCGCCAGAGCCAGGCTATGGTTGATATAGGCTTTGGCCAGGGTTAGCGCGTCTTTCAGCGGATAATCTCTTGCCAGCAAGGCGGCGATAGCCGAACTGAAGCGACAACCGGTGCCATGGCTGTTAGACACTGCCTGTCTGGGACTTTGCAGCCAGTAATGATTCTGGCCACAGAGTCCATAGTCTAAGCAATGCCCTGCGGTATCATGGCCGCCTTTGATCACTACGGAGCCTGGGCCCATCCGTTGTATCTGCATGGCCGCCTGCACGCGATCATTGGGGGCTGTCGGACGCAGCCCCGTAAGGACTTCTGCCTCATCCAGGTTGGGAGTAATGACATCCACCAGAGGCAGCAATTGAGATTGTATGGCCTCCAGCGTACCCGGTAGTTGCAACTGACTGCCGGCAGAGGCATTAAGCACAGGATCTAATACGACCCACAACTCAGCGGCAGTCTTTTGGCGTAACTGGCGAATGAAATTGGCAATGATCGCCACTTGAGCCGGTGCAACAATAAGGCCGATCTTGATTCCTCTGAGGGCGATGTGTTTCACGGCAGAGAGTTGTTCCTGCAAAATCCTGTTCCCAACCGGTTCCACAGCGAATACGGCGTTCGGAGTTTGCGCGGTGAGGGCAGTGACCACCGTCTTTCCCTCGGCATTAAAGTCGGCCAAGGTCATTAGATCGGCCTGAATACCAGCGCCTGCGCTAGTGTCGGAGCCTGCTATGGTCAAAACCTTAGGTCGGCGCATGGTCGCTCTCCTGATGCCAAAAAGGGGTGCCCAGAGTAGGCGTGCTGGGGCTGGCCAGCTCTTTTTCGGGCATGATGCCACTGAGATAGGCCTGACGCCCGGCACGGGTAGCATCGGCAAAGGCCCGGGCCATGATAACGGGATCCTGAGACTGGGCGATGGCGGAGTTGAGTAATACACCGTCATAGCCCATTTCCATGACTTGGCAGGCATGAGAAGGTCGGCCCAGTCCTGCGTCGACGATAAGGGGCGTATCGGGCAGTCGCTCGCGCAGCGTCTGTAAGGCATAGGGGTTGAGTATGCCTTTTCCGGTACCGATGGGGGCCGCCCAGGGCATCAGAACTTCACAGCCCACGTCTACTAAGCGCTGGCATAGCACCAGATCATCGGTGCAATAGGGCAGTACCTTAAATCCTTCGTCGATAAGATGTCTGGCGGCTTCCACCAAGCCGAGAGGATCCGGCTGCAGGTTGTAATCATCGCCAATTAGCTCCAGCTTCAGCCAGTCGGTATCAAACAATTCTCGCGACATCCTGGCGAGGGTCAGTACCTCCCGGACGCTATGGCAGCCGGCGGTATTTGGCAGCAGCTGGAGATTCAACTGACGGATCAATTGCCAAAAAGCCTGTCCATCCCCTTGCGCTGGGTTCTGGCGGCGTAGCGAAAGCGTGACTACTTCGGCCCCCGATGCTTTGATGGCGTCATGCATAACATCGGGCGAGGGGTACAGGGCCGATCCAATTAAAAGCCGACTACTCAGGTTCTGGTCAAAAAGCTGCCAGTTTCTCTGTGTGAACATAAGTCAGCCCCCCTGTATGGGTGAAAACACATCCAGCCGATCGCCATCGGTAAGGAGGTGGTGTTCGCTATGCTGACGATCCAGAAACTCATCGTTAACAGCCAGTGCATAGGGCTCGGAAGGCGGCGCCTGCGCCAAAAGCTGAGCGACGCTGGTTCCGGCTTCCAGGGTCACAGGTTGTCGATTCAGGGTGATACTGATCATGGGTTTAGTCATCGTTAATGTCTCGCAGAATGATAAAGCTCCGCGAACTGACTTTGCTCGCGGCGTTGATTAAGGGCTCGATCGGCCCCCAGCTCAAGCATGGTGGTAGCACTGTGCTTGATTTCTTCCAGTAATGCTGGTGCCAGCAGAAAGCCGTGGCGGTAAAGGCCATTGACCTCAATAAGCGCGTTGTCAAAGCGAATAGCGGGGTTATTGTCGGTAAGGGCGGGCCGGCAATGGCTTTGCATCTGGTCGATGCGGGCCTCGGCAAAGCCTGGATGCACCGCATAGGCCGCGGATAACAGTTCCAGTGCCGAGCGAACGGTGATATTGCCGTTGTCCTGGCTTTCGATCTCGGTGGCGCCGATGACATAACGGCTGTTCTCTCTGGGAACGATATACAGCGGATACCTGGGGTGCATGAGCCGTACCGGCCGGTTAAGACGAACCTCATCTGCGGTGACTCTGATCACTTCGCCGCGCACGGCCCGTAAGCTCGGGATTGCGGCACCGGTGCCTCGACAATCGATAATCAGGTTGAAGGCGTCGCGGCGATGGCGAGGTTCAGGCTTGTGCTCGGTCTGATGAGCCGATACATATCCGTTATCGGTGCTATACACATGCCAGTTGCCATGAAAACGAATACCTGAGGACTGAATGGCCCCCTGGGTACTTTGCAGTAAGCTGCGGTTGCATAGCTGCCCTTCACCGGGAAGCAGTAAGCCTTGCGTGAAACGGCCCGCCAGCTCCGGCTCCCATTGGGCGATGGCCTCGGCGTCGCAGTCTATTGCCTGAAGCCCGACAAAGTGGCGACGTCTGTGAGACAGTTGCTGTCGAAATTGCGCCAGGCTGCCTCTGTCTTGTTGATGGGCTATCACCAGTGAGCCTTTCTGCTGGAAAAATACCGGCTGCGGGAGCGTTGCTAATAGCTCTGACCACAGGGGTATCGCCTTTAGGCCCAGACGAACAACCAGATTGTCGCAGCTCACCGACTCGCTGGCGGGGGCCAGCATACCGGCCGCTACATGGGCGGCGCTCTGCTGACCGTCAAGATCGCCCCGATCATACAGGTGCAATTCAGCGCCGAGTTCCTGTAACGCCAAAGCAGTCAACCGGCCCATAAGGCCGGCGCCAATGACGGCAATGCGGGGGGGCTTCATTGGACCTCGTGGTATAGCTTGGCGCCCGAGCTCCTGAATTCCTGCGCCTTGTCTTCCATGCCCCGGGTAATGTCGGTTACCGGAATGGCCTTGTCATGTTCACCCTGTCTCAGTTCCTGACTGAGTTTCATAGAACAGAACTTGGGACCACACATGGAGCAAAAATGGGCCACCTTGCCCGAAGGCTGAGGTAAAGTCTCGTCGTGGTAAGCGCGGGCGCGTTCGGGATCCAGGCCCAGGTTAAACTGGTCTTCCCAGCGAAACTCGAACCTGGCCTGAGACAGAGCATTATCGCGGATCTGAGCACCGGGATGGCCCTTGGCCAGATCGGCGGCGTGGGCGGCGATCTTATAGGTGATCAAGCCTTCCTTGACGTCTTCCTTGTTGGGCAGGCCCAGGTGCTCCTTGGGGGTCACATAGCACAGCATGGCGCAGCCGTACCAGCCAATCTGAGCTGCACCAATGCCTGAGGTGATATGATCGTAACCTGGTGCAATGTCGGTAGTCAGTGGTCCCAGGGTATAGAACGGTGCCTCATGGCACTCTTCAAGCTGCTTATCCATATTTTCCTTGATAAGCTGCATGGGCACATGGCCCGGGCCTTCAATCATGGTTTGCACATCGTGTTCCCAGGCGATTTTGGTCAGCTCGCCCAGAGTCTTAAGTTCGGCAAACTGAGCCTGGTCGTTCGCATCGTAAATTGAGCCGGGGCGCAATCCATCGCCCAGTGAGAAGGCGACATCATAGGCCTTCATAATCTGACAGATGTCTTCGAAGTGGGTATACAGGAAACTTTCCTTGTGATGGGCCAGACACCATTTGGCAATGATCGCACCGCCTCTTGAAACGATGCCGGTGCAACGCTCGGTGGTCATGGGAATAAAAGGCAGGCGCACGCCTGCGTGGATGGTAAAATAGTCCACGCCTTGTTCGGCCTGTTCAATCAGAGTATCCCTGAACACTTCCCAGCTAAGATCTTCGGGCACCCCGCCAACCTTCTCCAGTGCCTGATACAAAGGTACGGTTCCCACCGGTACCGGGCTGTTGCGGATAATCCATTCTCGGGTTTCGTGAATATAGCGGCCGGTGGAGAGATCCATGATGGTGTCGGCACCCCAACGGGTGGCCCAAACCATCTTCTCTACCTCTTCTTCGATAGAAGAGGTCAGAGCGCTGTTACCGATATTGGCGTTGACCTTGACCAAAAAATTACGACCGATGATCATGGGCTCGGATTCCGGATGGTTAATATTAGCGGGGATAATGGCACGTCCTGCCGCTACTTCCTCACGGACAAACTCGGCAGTGATTTGCTCGGGGATCCGCGCACCAAAGCTTTGTCCCGGATGCTGTTGCTTCAGCACCTGCTGCTTGATTCGTTCCCGGCCCATATTTTCTCGAATGGCGATGTATTCCATCTCCGGGGTGATGATGCCTCGCCTGGCATAGTGCATTTGGGTGACATTTGCGCCCGGTAAGGCTTTGCGAGTGTGGCGTTCACCGGGGAAGCGAAGCTCTTTGAGGTAATCGTCAGTAAGGCGTTCACGGCGATAATCCGACTCGGTCTCTGTTTGCGGTTGAGTGTCCTCACGGGCCTTGATCCATCGCTGGCGCAGCGGCTTGATACCCTGGTAAACATCGAGATGTTGTTCACGGTCGGTGTAGGGCCCAGAGGTATCGTAGACCGGCACGGGGTCAGGCTGATACTGGCCTTCATCGGTTTGCATGGCCGTCAGGTGAATTTCGCGCATACCCACGCGAATGTCGTGCTTAACGCCGGATACGTAGATTTTTTTGGAATTGGGAAAAGGGTTAGCCTTAAGCTGGTGAATATAGGCTTGTGCGGCCTGCCGTTGTTGTCGTCTCTCTGACATGATTGATCCTCAGTTGATGTGAAGATCTTGTCAGAGAGCCGATCGGCGTCTGATTGATAAGAATAGGGATCGATTCCCCAGTCTTGTTCCCTCCGCAGGTGTTAGCCTGTTCAGGTTCAACGGATCCCGCTAATGCGGTCTCAGCCCTTTCGGGCACTCCGACAAGATATGTGTCTTTACCCTAACGTCAGCTGCGTCGGAAAGCAAGTGAAGAGAATCTTACCGGTGGTGAACGGTCCTTATGGAATACTCAGATAGGGCAGACGATGAGTTTGCCATTGGCCATTATGTTGTTGGCAAAGGCCAAATCGAAATGCTGGTGGGATACCAGGCCAATGATAACGCAGATCACTGAACCAAAAGCAGGTTGATGAACCAGCGGGCGAGTGAGGTGGAAGAGGGCCGAGATGATACAGTACCGGGTACTGGGCAAAGTCTCTAAAAGGAGCAAAGTTAGGTTGATGCCAGGCGGCTTTTGCTAAGGCGTTGTCCTTACCAGTATTCGGCCAAAGAGGTTTCCATTGCCAATCCGGACTATGGCTGGGCTGGTAGGTAGTGGTGAAGCCTGACAATCGCTGTGTAGCATCCAGGGGTAATGGGATGAAGTTGGTCCGGTAAAATACTCTCGCCCGCCAGTTACCTTGCGCTTTGTGAGTAATGGCTTGCCACAGCAGAGGCGAAAACGGCTGCGGGAACAAACGTATGTCTGATGGCGTTGTATTCGAAGGTAATTGTTGCGATAGCTCCTGTCGGATCTGTTGCTTGATGCCCACTACGACCAGAAGGTACGCCACAGGGAGGAACCAAACCAGTAGGACACTTTTGCAGGACCGGTGTTTTACTATCAACCACAGACACACCAATAGTATCAGGGTGAAATAACCATCCACGACCAACAGCAGATTTGCACTGACTCGCACATCACTGAATGGCTGAAACCATTGGGTTCCGAAAGGCGTCAGAGCATCAAGAAAACAGTGAGAGAGCACGCCTGCTGTGGCAACAAGCCATAACAGTACGAATGGATAGCGATGCGCTGTCAGAAGGTAAGCCGCAGCGGCGATAGTCAGACTCCACAAGGGTGCCAGGAACAAAGAGTGAGTAAAAGAGCGGTGCCAGTAGGCTAAAAAGGCCAGTGGATCGACCCAAAACAGAAGGTAGTCCAAGTCCGGTATTAATGCTGCGAGAACACCCAGTTGCCACCATAAATGGCTTTCTGAGTGATTTTGCGGTGGCCTGATGACAGAGACACTTCTAGCCAGAGCTGCGCCGACAATACCGTGAGTGATGGGATCCATTAACTATTGGGGCGGAGCTAAAGGTTGCAGTCGCGCTTGCAATTGCGCTTTTAGGTGGGGGGGATTCAGCTTATCGTCCGAAAGAAACCGGCCAAAGGTGATTACGTATACCGAAGTGACACCGAGCTCTGTCACAATGCGGGAGAGGCCTTGTGGTTGCCACCTCGCTGCCGTTAAAAACCACTGCACGGTGCGGCTGATGCGAGTAATACCATGCGCCTGAAGATGAATGTGACCGGGCTCTAATTTGTAGCCCAACATTTCCCGTACCAGAGGTTTGTAGGGGGCCAGTGTCTCAAGCCAGCTCGATATGCAATGGGCTAATCGAGCCTCGGCAGTTTGCTGTATAAAACCGGGCTTCTGAGAGGCATCCAGCATATTGGTATCGGCCCGGTCAAACAAAAGATCAGCAAGATCATCCCGTGAGCGAACACATCGGTACAAATCGCTCAAGCTTATATCAAGACCTATAGCCAGCTCATTGATGTTGAAGTCTTCCCAAGAAGTACTCCTTGCCAGTTCCAAAGCTTTATTCAAAACAGTATCGTCGCTGAGCATGAGAATGTTATGCAAGTTCGTTATTTATTGCAGTATAGACGTTAAAGCGTTGGCTCAGGTCCTGAGCAGCATCAACACTAGATGTGTTGACTCGATTTGCGAGTCATTTTTTGAAACATTTCTCCGTTTGTAATTCTGAATGAAAATACGTCTACTGGCATTATCAAAAAAACAGGAATCCAATATGCTCAGGTTAGTCGCGATCACCGTTTTCACTTTGTCATTGCCAATGGACCTTTGTGCTAAAACAATGACAACCAGCCAGTTTATTGTGCAGAGTAATGAGGTGGTGTTACTGGATATTGATACCATCAACACCTCACTGAAAAAACAAGGGGCTGAAGGAAAGGCACATTCCGTGAGTGTGGATAGAGTAAATGGTGCCAAACTTCGAGGACTGCGCTTCGAGTCTGACAATGCGCAAAGAGAGATCCTGTTCTACCCCGGTAATGGCATGTCATTGGAGCGCGCTCATGGTCTGTTAAGGGCTCTGGCTGCACTTAACGCCAATGTAACCTGGTTTGATCCTAGAGGTCTGGGTGCCAGTGATGCTATTCATCCGATCACTGTTGAGAACCTGAAAGCAGATGCATTGCGGGTCTTTGATGCTGCCAGGAAGGCTTTTTCAGCCGATTTGCCGGTGGTGATATACGGCGTTTCTGTTGGCACAAGTCTAGCCAGCTATGTAGCGGCTCATCGAAACGTTGAAGGCTTGGTGCTGGAAGGCGCGTATGTTTCTGTCAGTGAATTAATGGCTAATCTTGCGCATGTAGGTCTAGACGGCGATCCAAGTCATGAATTGAGCCAGCTCACTCCGGCACCAGCACTAAAACGCTTCGAGGGGCCTCTGTTATTATTGGTAGGCAGCCAGGATGATGTCACGCCAGCGTCCTTTGCATCCCGGCTATTGACTATAGCTGCGAGTAATTACAAGCAGCAAGCAGTAATTACTGCGGCACCACACGCGATGGCGCTAACAAGGCCCTCCGTACTCGACCATTTAATGCCCTTCCTAAACCGGTTATCCGGTAAATGACGCTCTACTAATGGGCCTGCTCGGCGGTTTTTCGGATCTTGGTAACGATAGCGCGCAGGCCGTTACCTCGCGTCGGTGAAATGTGACGCTCTAAGTCCAGTTCGTTAAAGTAAGCGTCGATATCGAAATCGAGAATGTCTTGGGGCGTTTTGTTGTTATACGCGGCCATGACCAGTGCCAGCAGGCCCTGAACGATAATGGCGTCCGAGTCCACTCTAAACTGAAGTTTACCGTCTTGTTGCTCGGTAATCAGCCACACCTGGCTCTGGCAGCCGGGCACCAGCTTATCTTCGGTGCAAGCCTCTTCCGGTAAGCCGGGCAGAGCCTTGCCAAGATCGATGATATACTGGTAACGCTCTTCCCAGTCGTCAAAAAAGCCAATGTCGTCAATGATTTCGTCAGTGGAAGGTAATGGCATTGGAGATCCTACACTCAGTTTCTGGTTACAACAGTGGCCAGGCTAGAAGAACAATCCTGCTTCCAGCTGCGCCTCTTCACTCATCATCTCACGGGACCAGGGGGGATCAAATACCAGCTCCACATTGACCTTGTCCACATTGGGTACCATCGCGACACGGTATTCTACATCACCCACTAAAACCGGACCCATGCCACAGCCAGGCGCGGTTAAGGTCATCTGAATATTAACGGTGCTGTTATCCTGATCGATGGCAACCTCATAAATCAGTCCCAAAGACACCAGGTTAATTGGGATCTCGGGATCATAGATGGTTTCCAGCGCTTGATACACCTGATCTTTGCTGATGGTGTCATCACTCGGTGTCTCGAATTCGAGCTTCTGGGGCTTGCGACCCAGAGCATCGGCGTCAGTACCGTCGATGCGCAGCATATTACCCTGCCAGGTGACGGTAAAATTACCGCCCAGATCCTGGGTCAGGGTCACAAATTCACCGCCGGGAATAGTCTTAGGTTCACCGGAGGGCACGCGACGGGCCATGCAGTCGCGCTCCATCACCACCATTTTCTGCTGCATGCTTAGCCTACGTTAAAGCTTTCACCGCAGCCGCACTCGTCGACCACGTTGGGATTATTGAATTTCACCACGCCGTTGACGCCTTCCTGCACGTAGTCGATCTCGGTATTGCGAACCAAGTCCACCGCTTTGGCTTCCACCGCCAGAGTCAACTTGTCGCTGATAGCGATCTTGGTGTCACCCTCTTCGGCGGTATCGGCGAAGTCCAGCACATAGGCATAGCCGGTGCAGCCGCTGACCTTAGTGGACAGTCGGATGATCTTATCCGGATGGCTGTTCAGTTTGCCTTCAAAATGGCGAATGGCCGCCTCGGTTAAGCTGACCACTGACTGATTGGGTGTAAAAGTTTCGACGGACATAGTACCTCCTCGGTCAGGCCAACATCATCTGGGCTTTTTTCAGCCCTTTAAACAGTTGGTCGACTTCTTCAAGGGTATTGTAAATGGAAAAGCTGGCCCGAGCGGTGCCCGGTACACCTAAGCGCTTCATCAATGGCTGGGCGCAGTGATCGCCGGTGCGAATGGCGATGCCCTGACGATCCAAAATAAATCCGATGTCGGCCGGATGAGCGCTCTGCATTATAAAACTCAGTATGCCGGTTTTATTGGGGGCAGAACCGACGATAGTCAAGCCTTCAAAGGCGTCGGCCTGTTCAGTGGCCGATTGGATCAGAGAGGCTTCATGGGTCTTAACGGCGTCCAGATCCAGTTGGCTGAACCAGCCGATGGCTGCAGCAAAGCCGATGGCGCCAGCAATATTTGGGGTGCCCGCTTCCAGTCTGTTAGGCAGCTCACCCCAGACTGCATCCTGATAGGTCACTCGACTGATCATTTCGCCACCGGTCTGCCATACCGGCCAGTCCTCTAATACGGATTTTTTACCCCAAAGGGCACCAATACCAGTCGGCCCGAAGACCTTATGGCCGGAAAAGGCATAAAAGTCACAGCCGATATCCTGCACATCCACCATGCCATGAGCAATGCCCTGAGCGCCATCTATAAGCACCAGCGCACCCTTAGCTTTGGCGGCAGCGGTCAACTCCTTAACCGGGTTGATGGTACCTAGTGCATTGGAGATATGCGGCATGGCCACAAGCCGGGTGTTTTCGCTGAGCAGGGCCTTAAAGGCATCCACATCCAGCGCACCGTTGTCGAAGATAGGTGCGACTTTGAGCGTTGCGCCTGAGGCTTTGCAGGCTTGCTGCCAGCTCACCAGATCGGCATGGTGCTCCATCTCGGTCACCAGAATTTCATCACCGGCGTTAAGCTGCTGACGAATACCGTTACCCACGATGTTAATGGCTTCGGTGGTGCCACTGGTCCAGATTAATTCTTCACGGGCACTGGCATTGATAAAGCGGGCAATGGTTTCACGGGCCTTTTCAAACCGGCGCGTGGCCTCGTCAGAGAGTTGGTGAGCGCCACGGTGCACATTGGAGTTTGTGGTGGAGTAGTAATCCACCAAAGCATCGATCACCGCCTGCGGCTTCTGCGTAGTGGCAGCATTATCCAAGTACACCAAAGGGTTACCATCCACCTGACGGCTTAAAATAGGAAACTGGGCGCGCAGGGCAGCGACATCAAAACTCATTTGACTTCCATCTCCTCAAAGCGTGCCTTGAGTCTGGGTTGCAACCATTCAGCCAGAGCCTTATTGGGCATCTGGTTGACCAGTTCCTGGATGAAGCCGAAATTCAGCATTACCAAAGCCTGCGAGCGCGGAATACCGCGGGTCATCAAATAATACAGGGATTGTTCGTCAATCTCGGCCACCGTAGCGCCGTGGGCACACTGTACATCGTCGGCATAGATCTCCAGCTCCGGCTTGGTATTGATCTGGCCGCGACGGGATAGCAACAGGTTGCGGTTATTCAGCTCTGCAAGGGTCTTTTGTGCACCGCGATGAATATGGATGCGACCATTGAAAACCGCCTTAGCTCTATCGCCAACAATACCCCGAGCGTTTTCCTCGGTGGTGCCATTGGGCATGGCATGTTCGATGGTGCTGTGCAGATCGAAGTGCTCGCCTTCACCCAGCAGGTAGACATTGTTGAACTTGGCCTTGGCGTGCTCGCCGCGATGAGCAATGTCCACATCCAGCCTCGCCAGCTGGCTACCAAATCCGATCAGCGTGCTGTTAAGACGGGCTTCATCGTAAAGATCGAAATGACTGCCGCCAATGTGCACAGCCTTTTGTGTGTGCATGGCCAGGCGATAATGTTCCAGCTGGGCCTTCTGGCCCAACTGATATTCGGCGAAGCCGGTACTAAAACTGCTGTCTTCACCCAGGCCTTGTTCGATGACGCAGGCTTTTGCTTGGTCACCCAAACGCACGAGTACACGCTGGTGAGACTCTTCTCCGGCGCCGGTAAGATTCACAATACGCAGCGGGGTCGTGAAGGACACACCGGCGTCGATGTCAATAATCAGCCCCTGACGAACCAGGACATCATTAATCAGCCCAAACAGGTGACGACCGGGCTTCACCTGACTGAATACCGCCTCGGCAGTGGCCTGTCCCTGTTTACTGGCATTGGCCAGCGACTCAATGCGCACGCCAGCAGGAAGCTCTAAGCTCGACAAGTCGGTTTTCAGCTCACCATCGGCAAAGACCAGATCAATGCTGTCTAAACCATCGATAACAGGCAGCTCAGGTATCGTGCCTTTGGTCGACAGATCCAAGTCTTCCAGTGGCTTCAAGGAAGTGTATTTCCACGCCTCGGTACGGCGGGTAGGCCAGCTGGTCTGTTTAAGCTCGGCCAGGGCCTTATCTCGAACCGGGCTAAGCCAGTCATTGACCGCACCGCGATCGATGACGTCGGTTAACCATTGGCTCATGCTTCGGCCTCCTCGGTATTCTTATCGCCCAGCCAGGCATAGCCAGAGGCTTCCACTTCTTTGGCCAGTGAAGCGTCGCCGCTTTTGACAATCTTACCCTTGGCCAGAATATGGACATAGTCCGGCTCGATGTAGTCCAGTAGACGCTGATAATGGGTAACCACGATAAAGCTGCGCTCGCTGTTGCGCTGACTGTTCACACCGTCGGCGACGACCTGAAGCGCATCGACATCCAGGCCGGAGTCAGATTCGTCGAGAATGCACAGGCTTGGTTGCATCAGAATCATCTGCATGATCTCATTGCGTTTTTTCTCGCCGCCTGAGAAGCCTTCGTTAACGCCACGTTTCAGAAAATCCAGCGGCAGGTGTACCTGCTTGCAGGCCTCCTTGGCTTTTTTCAGAAACTCGGCCGAGGTATAGGCCTCTTCGCCTTGTTGCTCGCGCACGGCATTGACCGCTTCTTTCATGAACTCCATATTGGAGACACCCGGGATCTCAACCGGGTACTGAAAGGCCAGGAACAGGCCTTCACGGGCCCGCTCTTCCACGTCCATATCCAGCAGGTCCTTGCCGTTAAACTCAACGCTGCCCTGGTCTACTTCGTAGCCATCGCGGCCTGACAGTACATAACCCAGGGTACTTTTACCTGCACCGTTGGGCCCCATGATGGCGTGAACTTCGCCTGGCTTAATCTCAAGGTCCAGGCCTTGTAAAATGGTTTTGTCTTCTACACTGGCGTGCAGATTCTTAATCGTTAACATGGTTTACCCCACTGAACCTTCAAGACTGATTTCAAGCAATTTGCCCGCTTCCACAGCGAACTCCATGGGCAGCTCTTTGAAGACCTCTTTACAGAAGCCATTGACGATCATGGATACGGCCTTCTCCGCGTCCATGCCGCGTTGCTGACAAAGGAAGAGCTGGTCTTCACTCACTTTGGAAGTGGTGGCCTCATGCTCAACTATGGCGCTGGGATTGCGGCTTTCGATATAAGGGAAGGTGTGCGCGCCGCACTGATCGCCGATAAGCAGAGAATCACACTCGGTAAAATTACGCGCACCATCGGCTTTCGGTCCCATCTGAACCAGACCTCGGTAAGCATTGTTACTGCGCCCGGCTGAGATGCCCTTGGAAATGATGGTGGATTTGGTGTTCTTACCCAGATGAATCATCTTGGTGCCGGTATCGGCCTGTTGTCTGCCGCGAGTCAAGGCGACCGAGTAAAACTCGCCGACACTGTTATCACCTTTAAGCACGCAGCTTGGGTATTTCCAGGTCACCGCCGAACCGGTTTCTACCTGGGTCCAACTGATCTTGGCATTGGCTTCGCAGAGGCCGCGCTTGGTCACAAAGTTATAGATTCCGCCCTTGCCGTCTTCGTCGCCCGGGTACCAGTTTTGTACCGTGGAGTATTTGATTTCGGCATCGTCCAGGGCCACCAGTTCAACGACGGCGGCGTGCAACTGATTCTCATCACGTTGCGGTGCGGTACAGCCCTCCAGATAACTGACGTGGCTGCCTTCATCGGCCACGATTAAGGTACGCTCAAACTGACCGGTATTTTGTTCATTAATACGGAAATAGGTAGACAGTTCCATCGGGCAGCGCACGCCCTTAGGTATATAGACAAAGGACCCATCGGTAAACACGGCACTGTTGAGCGCGGCGAAGAAATTGTCGGAGCGGGGCACCACGGTGCCTAAGTATTTTTTTACCAACTCTGGGTACTTGTGCACTGCTTCGGATATGGGGCAGAAAATGACGCCCGCCTCTTCTAACTTTTCCCGAAAGGTGGTGACCACGGATACCGAGTCAAAAACGGCATCAACAGCGACACCAGCGAGCATCTCCTGTTCATGCAGAGGGATGCCCAGTTTTTCATAGGTGCGTAACAGCTCAGGATCGACCTCGTCCAGAGACTTCGGTTTATCCTTCATGCTCTTGGGGGCTGAATAGTAGGAGATATCCTGAAAATCGATTTTCGGATAATGAACATGGGCCCATTCAGGCTCTTCCATTTTCAACCAAGAGCGGTAGGCACGCAGACGCCAGTCGAGCATCCACTCAGGTTCACCTTTAACGGCGGATATCCGGCGGATGACGTCCTCGTCCAAACCGATGGGGAAGGTTTCCGATTCAATTTCGGAGACAAACCCAGCGTCGTATTTGCGGGATAAGGCCTGATCGATCTGTTCGCTCATGATGGTCTCACTCGTTATTCATGCAAATGCAGTGGCGGCTGAGCATAAAACTGCCCAACACGCTAAAAATTCATCTCGATTGTATATTACCTGAGTGTTTTACTCAAGTATTGTTGGCGCAGGGGCAGGAGGGATTGGGTGCCCATAAGTTCGGCGGGCGAAGTCTGCCCGAATGCCGACCAATAATCAATCACTAATCGTTTATTACACAACTTAAAAGAGGCAGTGGCTCAGAGGGGCAAAGGTGAAGCAGGTAGGGTTCGTCAAACTGCCGATAGAGGCGCTGCAATTCGCCATTGGCTTTCATTCGGGTCAGTTGTTGGTCCCAGAGCGCGGCTAAATGTCGGCCTTGGGGGGTGTCGGCAAACCCGGGGTAGAGCGGCAGTAACCCAAACGTGGTGATGGTCAGTCGCGTTGGCGTTGTCGGGCGCTCAGCTAAGAAAGCCTGCAGGGACGATTTGTCGTCGAGGACAAATTTAAGTCGGCCACCTCGCAGCATTCTCAGACCAACCTCAAGGGAGGACAGTGAGTAGATATTGTGTTTAGGAATTTGGGGGTAGTAGGTTTGGTATTCGTAGCCTTTTATCCAGCCCAGGGGGTGATGGAGCAGAGAGTCGGCCAGGTTAAAGGGGGTTTCCTGGAGGTGCAGGGCACTGACTTCATCCACATCGAAAAAGTGATTGGGGTAGAGTGCCTCCGGGACCTCATTTAAATATGAGCCCAGCCAGAGGTCGGCTTTACTCGTTCTAACCGCCTGTACTGAACGATAGTAAGGCAGATAAATGAATTCAATCTCGTGGTCGGGAAAGGCACGGCGAATAATTGCTTCATAAAGGCCATCGCTTTGAGGCGTGGTAAAATGGGGGGGCCAGAGCTCCGAGGTAACCTTGATGGACTGCGCCGAAACGCCCCAACAAAATATCAACAGAAAAAGGCAATAAAAGCGGTAAATTAGTTCATCCCCCAGATTTGCACTTAACCTTATTCTAACACTGTCGGAAAATTTCCCCTAAGCATTAGTCAAAGACACTTTTTTTGCCTATAATCCGCGCTCGATTTTTGTCCCTACTGTTTTGGAGAGTGAAATATGGCGCTGGAGCGTACTTTTTCTATCGTTAAGCCTGATGCCGTAGCAAAGAACGTGATCGGTGCGATCTACAACCGTTTTGAAACGGCTGGCCTGCGCATCGTTGCTTCTAAGATGCTGCACCTGAGCAAAGAACAAGCCGAAGGTTTCTACGCCGAGCACAAAGAGCGTCCTTTCTTCGACGCACTGGTTTCTTTTATGACTTCTGGCCCGGTGATGGTTCAGGTCCTGGAAGGCGAAGACGCTATCCGTAAAAACCGTGAAATCATGGGTGCAACTAACCCAGAAGAAGCGTTGGCAGGTACTCTGCGTGCCGACTATGCTAAGTCAATCGACGAGAATGCAGTACATGGCTCTGATGCGCCTGAGTCTGCGGCTCGTGAAATTGCGTACTTCTTCTCTGACGAAGAAATCTGCCCACGCACTCGTTAAACGAGCGCCTGAGCGGTCAAAAGGGAGCTGAGGCTCCCTTTTTTATATCCAGGGGTGAAGAGCGTTGCGCAAAGCGTACGAGGGGTGACTTAACGTCACGCCGAGAGCGATGAACGCGAGGCCGTGGATGGCCGAGCTGGAATATCGCCCCATGGAAGGGTGACTGTAAAAGTATTAGAAGCGTTGCGCAAAGCGTACGAGGGGTGACTTAACGTCACGCCGAGAGCGATGAACGCGAGGCCGTGGATGGCCGAGCTGGAATATCGCCCCATGGAAGGGTGACCGTAAAAGTATTAGAAGCGTTGCGCAAAGCGTACGAGGGGTGACTTAACGTCACGCCGAGAGCGATGAACGCGAGGTCGTGGATGGCCGAGCTGGAATATCGCCCCATGGAAGGGTGACCGTAAAAGTATTAGAAGCGTTGCGCAAAGCGTACGAGGGGTGACTTAACGTCACGCCGATAGCGATGAACGCGAGGTCGTGGATGGCCGAGCTGGAATATCGCCCCATGGAAGGGTGACCGTAAAAGTATTAGAAGCGGTGCGCAAAGCGTACGAGGGGTGACTTAACGTCACGCCGAGAGCGATGAACGCGAGGCCGTGGATGGCCGAGCTGGAATATCCATCCATGGACGGGTGACAGTGAGAGCCCACAGGAGCAGCTTTAGGCCATCTCTATATCCAGAAGAGAGCCTTTTCCCGAGCAAGAGAAGTTTGCCTTAGACTGGTATTTCTGTTCGAAAAATGTACAATTCGCCGCACATTAATTTAGAGGTAATCGAATGCGCGATCAAAAGACCAATCTGCTGAATCTCAACCGACAGGGCTTGAGAGATTTCTTCGCCGAGATAGGTGAGAAGCCCTTCCGGGCCGATCAGGTGATGAAATGGATCTATCAGCATGGTTGTGATGACTTCGAGCAGATGACCAACTTAAATAAGAAGTTACGTCAAAAGCTCATCGATCGCTGTGAGATCAAGGCGCCGGAAATAGCTCGGCAGCAGCAGGCCAGTGATGGCACAATCAAATTTGCTCTTGAGTTAGAGGGGGGACAGGAAGTAGAAACCGTCTGGATCCCCGACGGCGACCGGGCCACCCTGTGCGTATCGTCGCAGGTGGGCTGTGCTCTGGAGTGTACCTTCTGTTCTACTGCTCAGCAGGGGTTCAATCGTAATCTGACGGTATCTGAAATAATCGGTCAGGTATGGCGAGTGGCAACCACTCTTGGCTTGTCCAATGACTCGGCCAAACGGCCGGTGACCAATGTCGTAATGATGGGCATGGGTGAACCGCTGCTTAACTTAAAGCATGTGGTACCGGCCATGGAGCTGATGATGGACGATTATGGCTTTGGCTTGTCCAAGCGTCGGGTGACGTTAAGTACATCGGGCGTGGTGCCAGCGCTGGATAAGCTGGGTGACCAGATCGATGTGGCGCTGGCTATTTCATTGCACGCCCCCACTAATGAGCTGCGTGATGAGATCGTACCGGTCAATAAAAAATATCCCATCGAAGAATTTTTAGCGGCGGTGAATCGCTATTTGGGTAAGTCCAACGCGAATCACGGTAAAGTCACGGTGGAGTATGTGATGCTAAACGGCATCAATGACTCCATGGAGCAGGCTGAGCAACTGGCCGAAGTGCTTAAAGATACCCCGGCCAAGATCAATCTGATTCCCTTTAACCCATACCCGGGTTCGCCCTACACCTGCTCCAGTAACTCTCGCATGGATCGGTTCGCCAAGGTGTTGATTGAAAAGGGCTTTGTCACCGTTGTTCGGCGCACCCGCGGAGATGATATCGACGCCGCCTGCGGCCAGTTGGTGGGGGATGTTGTGGATCGCACCAAGCGCATGTTGAAAAAACAGATGAAGGGCGAGTCGATTTCGGTAAGAATGACCTCCTAAACGATGGTTTTTGAGGATTGATGATGCGCATTTGTCTGGTCTTGATAGTGAGCGTAATGCTTGCGGCCTGTTCGAGTTCGTCTTCCCTTCAGCAAGGGAATAAAACTGAGGCGGCTAAGGTGCGTCTGTCTCTGGGGTTAACTTACCTGAAAAACGGTAACTTTAAGCAGGCCAAATATAACCTCGACCAGGCATTGAAATTCGCACCCAGAATGGCAGACGTCCACTACAGCCTTGCGTATTACTACCAGCAGGTGGGGGAAACGAGGCAGGCTCAGGAGGCTTTTCAAACTGCACTGAGTAGGGCTCCGGATAATGCCGATATCCTGAATAGCTATGGGGCTTTCTTGTGCCAGCAGGGCGACTATCAGGCTTCGGAAACATACTTTCATCGGGCTCTGGAGCAGCAGGAATACATTAGTGCTGCAGAAACATACGAGAACCTGGCGTTATGTAACGAACGCCAGGGGAAATTGGCCGAGGCCGAAGGCTACCTGGACAAGGCCCTTAAACACCAGCCCCAGCGAGCCAAGAGTCTTATGCTGATGACAGAGTTGTTAGTTCGTCAAGCGCAATGGCAGAAAGCGAAAACCTTGTTAAGCCGTTACGAGAGTACCGGAAATGTGTCTCCCGATATGCTGCTGATGGCGTATAAAATCGAGCAAGGACTGGGTAATCCTGAGCGGGCCGAAAGTTACGGCGATATGCTGGTTAAACTTTACCCTGACCATCGTACAACACAGGAGTTTCGCCGCCAGCGGCTGCCTGAGTCAAAGGTAGAAAATGATCGACCAGCCCTGCAACCGAGTCCCGAGTCAGAGCAGCATGCTGCACCGGCGTCAGAAAAGAGAACCAAGAACAACAACGACTACCATGTTGTGCAAAACGGTGAGAACCTATATCGTATCTCAGTTAAGTATAATATTCGTATTAAAACGCTGATGGAATGGAACGGGCTGGAAAGCGCCGACGATCTCCATGCCGGAATGAAGCTTCGATTGACGCCACCTGAGGCGCGCTAACCATCAGCCCAGATAAAAAGCCCTGAGAGATTATGACCGACGAGCAAACAACCGAGCAGGCCCCACAACTGGGTTTACGCTTGAAACAGGCCCGTGAAGCCAAAGGTTTAACGGTAGAAGAAGTAGCGGAACGCCTGAACCTCAGGGTGGTGAATATTGAGGAAATTGAGGCCGAGCGGTTTGACACTCAGGTGTCCACCACCTTTACCCGTGGTTACGTTAAGCAATACGCCAAGTTAGTGGATGTGCCGGAAGATGAAGCCGTGGCTGCCTTAGATGAGCTGAACGCGGTTAAGCCGGAACCTACAAAGCTACACAGCTTCTCCAGAAAGGTCTCCAGGCAGGCCAGCGACGACCGGTTGATGTTGTTGAGTTACGCGATTCTTGCCGTGATCATTGGCTTGGTTGTGCTGTGGTGGCTCCAGCAAAGTAATGAAGGTAAGACGGTTGGGTCGGCGTTGCCCGACAGCCTGTTGACGTCCGAAACGGAGACGGCTCAGGACAATACCCGATTGGAAAGCCAGAGTCAGCCAGCGGAACCGACAGTCAATCAGTCCGAGGAGCAAGTTGAGCAGTCGCGGCCAGAACCCGTAGAGTTAACCCGTGTTGAGGCAGAGCCGTCGGACACTGAAACCATGACGGAACCGGCCACTTCTGAGGCCGGTGACTCCACGATGGGTGAGGTGCCAGTCAACCAGGTTGAGCCTGATTCTGAACCAGAAAGCCAGAGCTCGTTGAACGCTTCGCAGCCTGAGCAGAGTGCTGGACAGGAAGAACCTGAACCAGTTGAAGAGCAAGCCGCCAGCCCTCTGGCGCAGGAAAACACCCAGCAAGTCGACAACGAAGATGCTCCAGCTGATGAGTCCGTCGTTGATGGGCCGGTTGTGGAAGCGGTGTTTGAATTCTCCGGTGATTGTTGGGTCAATATTGTCGACGCTACCGGAGAGGCTATCGCCTACGGTATTAAGAAAGCCGGACGCACTATGCCGGTTTCCGGAGTGGCTCCTTTTGAAGTGACCCTTGGGGCGCCAGAAACAGTGACCGTGAGCTTTGATGGTGAGCCGGTGGATATGTCCGATTTCCGAGCTGGACGAACGGCGCGCTTCACCTTACCCAGACAGTAACGACAACGGCATTAAGCAGAGAACTTTCTATGTTTGCTGAATCTCCCATACTACGACGGCCCTCGACCCGTATTCATGTCGGTGATGTGCCCATCGGCGACGGCGCGCCTATCGCCGTGCAGTCGATGACTAATACTCAGACCACGGACGTGGCAGCAACGGTGGCCCAGATCAAACGCATCCAGGCCGTTGGCGCGGATCTGGTGCGGGTTTCTGTGCCTACCATGGATGCGGCAGAAGCCTTTAAGCAAATTAAACAGCAGGTGGATATTCCACTGATCGCCGACATTCATTTTGACTATCGTATTGCGCTCAAAGTCGCGGAGTACGGCGCCGACTGTCTGCGCATCAACCCTGGCAATATCGGGAAGGAAGAACGAATCCGCGCAGTAGTGGATTGTGCAAGGGATAAGAACATTCCCATCCGTATTGGGGTGAATGGCGGGTCGCTGGAAAAAGACTTGCAGGAAAAGTACGGCGAACCGACCCCAGAGGCACTGCTGGAGTCGGCCATGCGTCATGTGGATATTCTGGACAGGCTTAACTTTGACCAGTTTAAGGTCAGTGTTAAGGCATCCGATGTGTTTTTGGCGGTCGGAGCTTACCGGTTGCTGGCTAAACAGATTAAACAACCGCTGCACTTAGGTATTACTGAGGCCGGTGGTCTTCGCACGGGGGCAGTAAAGAGCTCCGTAGGTCTGGGTATGCTGTTGGCCGAAGGTATTGGCGATACACTGAGGGTATCGCTGGCGGCCGACCCTGTAGAAGAGATAAAAGTTGGCTTTGATATTCTTAAGTCGCTGCGTATTCGCAGTCGGGGCATTAACTTTATCGCCTGCCCCAGTTGTTCCCGGCAGGAGTTCGATGTAATCGGTACCGTCAATGCGCTGGAAGAGCGGCTTGAAGACGTGCTTACCCCCATGGATGTCTCCATCATTGGGTGTGTGGTCAATGGGCCCGGCGAAGCCGAAGTATCCCATCTTGGGCTCACCGGCGCGCGCAATATGAGTGGCTTTTACCTCGATGGTCAGCGTCAAAAGGAACGGCTGGCTAACGATAGTCTGGTGGATGAGCTTGAGCAGCGTATCCGGGCCAAGGCTGCAGTGTTGGATGAGCAGAATCGAATTCCGGTGGATGTAAAACATAACTGAGGCTGGTGAATTTACCTTTTCCTTCGAAGTCCCTATAATCCGGCGCTTTATGGTGCCGAATGACGGCGTGTAACTAACCTAGATTGAGAGTCCAAGTGGCAAAGCAGATTCAGGCAATTCGCGGTATGAATGATTGTCTGCCGGAGCAGTCCGGTAAATGGCAATGGGCCGAGCAAGTCATTCGAGAAGTTGTAGCCAGCTATGGCTATGAAGAGATTCGCACCCCCATCGTAGAGAGTACCGACCTGTTTAAACGCTCTATTGGTGAAGTGACCGATATTGTCGAGAAGGAAATGTACACCTTTGAGGACCGCAATGGCGATATGCTGACGTTGCGCCCAGAGGGGACAGCCAGTTGCGTCAGGGCCGGTAATCAGGCCGGTTTGCTCTATAACCAGCAACAGCGCCTGTGGTATATGGGGCCCATGTTCCGCCATGAGCGCCCGCAAAAAGGCCGTTATCGTCAGTTCCACCAGTTTGGTGTTGAGGTGTTTGGTCTGGACGGGCCGGATATTGATGTTGAGGTGATACTGATGAGCGCCCGCTTATGGCAGCGCTTCGGCATGTCGGATAAGGTCACCCTGGAGCTGAATTCGCTGGGGTCGAACGAGGCCAGAGCCGAATACCGGGATGCTCTGGTGGCTTATCTGGAGCAGCATCAGGATAAGCTGGATGAGGACTCCTTGCGCCGCATGCAGTCCAACCCACTGCGCGTTCTGGACAGTAAGAATCCAGAAGTGCAGCAGATACTCACCGATGCGCCGGCGCTGGAAGATTATCTGGATGACGAATCCAAAGAACATTTTGCCCGTCTTTGTGAACAATTGACCGCCCTGGGCATCGAATACCGGGTCAATCCTCGTTTAGTGCGAGGTCTGGACTACTACAACCGCACGGTATTCGAGTGGGTTACCGAGAGTCTGGGCGCTCAGGGAACGGTTTGTGCGGGTGGTCGTTACGACGGACTGGTGGAGCAACTGGGCGGTAAGGCCACCCCTGCGGTGGGCTTTGCTATGGGCATGGAGCGGCTGATCCTGCTTTTGGAGACCCTGGAACTGATCAGCGATGTGCCTGCCCCCGTTGATGTGTACCTGTCTATCATGGGCAGCCAGTGTCAGGGCTACGCCATGCAACTGGCAGAATGGCTCCGCAGTGAATTGCCCGGACTAAGGTTGCAAAGCCATTGCGGTGGCGGCAATCTGAAAAAACAAATGAAGCGAGCGGACAAGAGTGGCGCTCGGCTGGCGCTGATTGTCGGTGATGACGAAGCTAACCAGCAGCAAGTGACATTGAAGTATCTGCGCGATAATAAGCCTCAGCAAACCCTGGCCCGGGAAGACGTGGCTGACGTGGTGATGCAGACCCTTATCGCAGACAAAACCTATTAAGAGGACAACATGGCACGTTACGAGACGGAAGAACAACAAGTCGAAGCGATCAAGCAGTTTTGGAAAGAAAATGGCACCGTGATCGTACTGGGGGCGGTGTTAGGACTGGGCGGTCTTTGGGGCTGGCGCTATTACAACACCCAGCAACTGCAAGCCCAGGAGCAGGCTTCCTCGGCTTATCAGCAGAAGATTGAACAGCTAGAGCAGGACAACGGTTTCTCCACAGTGAAGCAATTTGTCGAGCAGCAAGGTGAGTCAGATTACGCGGTACTGGCAGCGTTGCATCTGGCACAGGAAGCAGTGGACAGAGACGACCTCAGTGAGGCTGCCAAACAGCTCAGCTTTGCCGCTGACCACTCTTCGGTGGAGGCGGTGGCTCATGTGGCGCGTTTACGATTGGCTCGCGTGCAGTTGCAACAAGAGCAGCCCGATGCCAGCCTGAAGAGCCTGCAGAGTATTCCTGCAGAGCAGTTTGTGGCTCAGGTGGAAGAGCTGAAAGGCGATATTTATCGCCAGCAAGGCAACTTTGAGCAGGCTCGGGTGGCCTATCAAGCCGCGTTAGAACAGTCTGCGGGCAACCGTTTGCTGCAGATGAAGCTGGATAACCTGAGTGCCGAAGCCAATGCTTAAGTTTTCAATGACGACAATCCGAACCGCACTGGTAGGGGCTGCGGCACTGGTTATGAGCGGCTGTTCCTTAATGCCCGATAGCTTCGCACTGGAAGATGATGAACTGGCTATCAAGCAACTGGCGCCCATTGAGGAAAAGTTTCGCCCTGAGATCCTCTGGCGCCGCTCGGTAGGAGATGGTGTTGAAGACCATTTTTCACGCCTTTCTCCGGCGGTAGCCTATGACAAGGTTTATGCGGCCAGTCGCCATGGTGTGGTTAAGGCGTTTGAGCAATCAACCGGTAAGCAGCTATGGTCGGTGAACCTGGCTGACAGCGATAACGGTTGGTTCAGTGGCATTTTGAGCGATGGCGACTCGGCTAAGATTGCCGGCGGCCTAACCGTCGTGTACGGCACTGTCTACCTTGGGACTGAAAATGGTAACGTCGTAGCCCTGGATGCCGAAACCGGTGAGGTTCAATGGCAGACCTTTGTGAAAGGTGAAGTTCTCGCCCGTCCGGCGGTGGAGAGCGGCATTGTGGTAGTGAATACCGGCGCCGGAACCCTGTTTGCGCTGAGTGCTGAAGATGGTAGTGAGCTTTGGACCGCAGAAGCAGAGGTCCCACCCTTATCCCTCAGAGGCGTATCTGCGCCATTGGTGGCCAATGGTGGTGTCATTTATGGCGCACCAACAGGCAAGTTATCGGTGCTGATCTTAGAAAACGGTCAGGCGGCCTGGGAGCAGCCTATCGGCAAGCCTTCCGGAGCGACTGAGTTAGAGCGTTTGGTGGATATTGATTCCGAGCCCTTGATTCTGGGGGGCACCATCTATGTCATTTCCTATGATGGCACTCTGGCCGCTGTGGAACTGCGTTCTGGTCGTGTGGTCTGGAACCGCGAATACGCTTCTTATCGTCGTTTGGCGTTGGATGGCAACACACTGTTTGTTTCAGATAACAACGGCGTGCTCTATGCCCTGGATCGTCGTAACGGTGTGGAGTTATGGAGTAAAACGAACCTCAAGCAGCGAGAGCTGACCTCAGTGGTGCCGGTGGGAGACTATGCGGTCGCCGGTGATAAGTACGGTTATCTGCATTGGTTCGCACAAAATAATGGCGATATAGTGGCCCGGCTCGCCGTGGGCGGTAATGATCAGGACGAGGGTATCTACGTGGCTCCGGTTGTGGAGGGGAATATTCTCTACGCCCAGACTCGAGATGGTCAACTGGTCGCCGTGAAAACGCCTTAGTTGTATTAAATACAACAAGTTAATCAGAGCGGCCCTCTTAGAAGGGCCGTTCGTGTTAGAAGAGAGAAATTATGTTACCTGTGGTAGCTCTGGTCGGTCGGCCCAATGTCGGCAAGTCGACTCTGTTTAATCGATTGACCCACAGTCGGGACGCACTGGTTGCGGATTTTCCCGGTTTAACCCGTGACCGTAAATACGGTCAGGCCAAATATGAGGGACTGCAATTTATTGTGGTGGATACCGGCGGTATCACCGGTGATGAGCAGGGCATAGACGCGGCTATGGCTCAGCAATCGCTGCTGGCAGTAGAAGAAGCGGACGTGGTATTGTTTCTGGTGGATGCGCGGGCCGGGCTGACAGTGTCTGATGAAGCCATCGCCCGGCATCTTCAGCAGCAGAATAAGCCAGTTTATTTGGTCGCTAATAAGGTCGATGGTATCGACGGCGACAGTGAATCGGCCGAGTTTTACGCCTTGGCCCTGGGGGAAGTGCATCAGATAGCGGCCGCCCACGGTCGCGGTGTCAGCCAGTTGATTAAAAAGACACTGGAGCCTCTGGCCAAAGACTACCCTGAATTAAAACAAACGCCCAAAGACGAGCCGGAGCTGGACGATGAAGCTGCCGCTCAGGCCCAGCAGGAATGGCTGCGTTCGCAGCCGGTGCGATTGGCCATTGTCGGTAAGCCCAACGTGGGTAAGTCGACGCTGACCAACCGTATCCTGGGCGAAGAGCGCGTGGTGGTGTATGACCAACCGGGCACCACCAGAGACAGCATCGATATTCCTATGGAACGGGATGGCAAAGAGTATGTATTGATCGACACCGCCGGAGTGCGTCGCCGTAAGAAAGTCAGCGACGCGGTGGAGAAGTTCTCCATCGTCAAGACTTTGCAGGCGGTGGAAGACGCCAATGTGGTACTCATGGTCATCGACGCCCGTGAGGGCATCACCGATCAGGACTTAAGTTTGTTGGGCTTTGTGCTCAACTCGGGCCGTTCGCTGGTATTGGCGGTAAATAAATGGGACGGACTGGATAAAGACATTAAGGATGAGATCAAGCAGGATCTTGACCGCCGTCTGGGCTTTATCGATTTTGCCCGACTGCATTTTATCTCGGCACTGCACGGCACCGGAGTCGGTCATCTGTTTGAGTCGGTTCAGGAAGCGTATGCATCGGCCACCAAGCGGGTAAACACCTCCATGTTAACCCGTATCATGGAAATGGCGCAGGAAGATCATCAGCCTCCTTTGGTACGGGGTCGTCGGGTGAAAATGAAATACGCCCATGCCGGCGGTTACAACCCGCCGATAGTGGTGATCCACGGCAACCAGGTGCAGGACTTACCGGACTCCTACAAACGTTTCCTGATGAATTATTTCCGCCGCTCGCTGAATACTATCGGCACGCCAATTCGCATTGAATTCAGGGAGAGTGATAACCCCTACGAGGGGAAGAAAAATAAGCTGACTCTGTCCCAGCAGCGCAAGCGTAAACGGATGATGGCCTTTCATAAGAAGAAAAGTTAACACTTTTTAGTCGAATAAGCAGGCAGCCCGGAGGCTGCCTGTTTTGTTATTGGCTCGACGTTCCTACCGACTTTACGGTACTGACGATCTCGCCGTCCTTGAGTTTCGTGGTCAGTGAATGGCCCACATCAACTTCATCTACCGAGCGGAGCACTTTATCTTGCTGGAAGCTGATGCTATAGCCCCGCGCCAGAGTGGCCAGCGGGCTAACTGTATCCAGTAAGTGGGCATTATGGGCCAGTCTTTCTTTGCCGGCCCGCAACTGCTGTTGGGTACTTCTGAGTAGCTGCAGATGATACTGCTTCAGACGCTCTTTGGTTTGCTCTATACGCTTGTCCGGTGACAAATGAGACAGCTGCTGCCGGGCGATCTGATAGCGATGGCGCTGCCCGGTCAGGGTAGCTTGCATCTGCCGCTGCAGGCGCACCTGTAGCTGATCCATTCGCTGGCTTTGCTGTTGCAACTGGATTTCCGGATGTAACTGCCTCAGGTGATGGCGAGCCAGCTGGAATTGGTGGCGGGCGGTCTGGACGCGCTGAGCCATGCCGCGTACCAGTCGTTGATATTGTTGGTGCAACTGACGCAACAATTCACTACTGTCCTGACTGACCAATTCGGCGGCGGCCGACGGGGTGGGCGCTCTGAGATCGGCCACCAGATCGGCGATACTGACATCCACCTCATGGCCGACGGCGCTGACCACCGGTAGGCTGGATTGGACGATTGCCAGTGCCAGCTGCTCGTGATTAAAGCACCAGAGATCCTCCAGCGATCCGCCGCCTCGACCCACGATCAGTACATCCACCTCTGTGCGCCGATTAGCGGTTTGAATCGCCTGTATAATCTGTTGATGAGCGTTCTCACCTTGCACCTGGGTCGGATAGATGACCACCTCGATAGCCGGGTTGCGCCTGTGTAAAACGGTAAGAATATCCTTGATGGCGGCTCCGGTGGCGGAGGTGACCACTCCTACGCGTCTTATGGCATCGGGCAGGGGGCGTTTGCGGGCCTGATCGAATAAGCCCTGAGCCTGAAGCTTGGCCTTAAGCTGCTCAAACTGCTGCTTTAGCAGGCCTTCGCCTTCCGGCTCAAGATGCTCGACAATCACTTGGTAATCGCCCCTTGGCTCATACAGACTTAAATTGGCACGAGCCAGAATGCGGTCCCCTTCCTTGGGACGCTGTCCGGTTAACCGGTTGGCGTTCTTAAACATCGCCGCCCGTACCTGGGCGTATTCATCCTTGATGGTGAAGTACCAGTGACCGGAGCGGGCGGCGACAAAGTTGGATATTTCGCCGCGGATCCAGACCTGGCCGATCTCGGATTCCAGTACCTGACGGGCTTGTCGGTTCAGTCGACTGACGGTATAAATTCGTTGCATGGTCCGGGGTTATAATCCGCGTGGAAAAATATAGCATTTGAGCAAGGAATTCAGTTTACCGCAAGGGGGAAAACAGCTACAATTGCGCCGCAACTAGACCCCCATTCTATAGGTGCTGTTGCGATGCTCAGAGTTGAAAAAGAAGCCCTGACTTTCGACGATGTGTTGTTGGTTCCCGGGCATTCCTCCGTCCTTCCCCATCAAGCGGATTTAAAAACCAAGCTGACCCGAGGTGTTGAACTCAACATCCCGTTGGTGTCCGCGTCTATGGATACCGTGACCGAGGCCCGTCTGGCCATTGCCATGGCGCAGGAAGGCGGCATGGGTTTTATCCACAAAAACATGAGCGCGGAAGAACAGGCCGCTCATGTACGTCAGGTTAAGAAATACGAAAGCGGTGTGGTGTCCGATCCCATTACCGTTACCCCCGATGCTACCATCGGTGAAATCAACCAGTTGAGTCAGATCCACGGTTACTCCGGTTTCCCGGTGGTGGACAAAGACAATAATCTGGTGGGTATCGTCACCGGGCGCGATCTGCGCTTTGAAAATCATCACGATAAACCCATCAGTGCAGTGATGACCAAGAAAGAGAATCTGGTCACCGTGAGAGAAGGTGCCAGCTCAGAAGAAGTACTGGGTTTGATGCACGAACACCGGGTCGAAAAGATTCTGGTGGTGGACGATCACTTCAAGCTTAAAGGTCTTATCACCGTCAAGGATTTCCAGAAGGCGGAAAGTAAGCCCAATGCCTGTAAAGACAAACTGGGCCGTTTGCGGGTCGGTGCTGCTGTTGGTGTAGGTGCCGGTACTGACGAGCGCATCGAAAAGCTGGTAGAGGCTGGTGTTGATGTGTTGTTGATCGACACCTCTCACGGCCACTCCCAGGGTGTGCTTGAGCGGGTGCAATTTGTACGCAAAAACTATCCGGACCTGCAGCTGATAGCTGGTAACGTCGCTACTGCCGAAGGTGCCAAAGCACTGGTAGATGCGGGTGTTGATGCGGTGAAAGTCGGTATTGGCCCGGGCTCTATCTGTACTACGCGGATTGTGACAGGCTGCGGTGTGCCTCAGATTACCGCCATTTCTGATGCGGTTTCGGCACTGGAAGGGACCGGTGTCCCAGTGATTGCCGATGGCGGCATTCGTTTCTCCGGTGATATCGCCAAGGCCATTGTCGCCGGCGCAAGCTGTGTCATGGTGGGCAGTATGTTGGCGGGTACCGAAGAGTCTCCCGGTGAAGTAGAGCTCTACCAGGGGCGTTACTACAAAGCATACCGGGGCATGGGCTCCATGGGCGCCATGAACCAAAACCATGGTTCTTCGGATCGTTACTTTCAGGATACTAAAAATGCGGAGAAGCTGGTGCCTGAAGGTATCGAAGGTCGGGTTGCTTACAAGGGACCCATTGCCGCGATCATCCATCAGCAAATGGGTGGATTGCGCTCGGCCATGGGCCTGACCGGTAGTGCCAATATTGACGAGATGCGCACCAAGCCCAAGTTTGTGCGGGTTACCGCCGCCGGTATGGGTGAGTCCCACGTGCATGATGTCTCCATCACCAAGGAAGCCCCCAATTACCGCATGGGCTAATCGCAAGCCCTGATAGTTCAGTTCATTTCGCGGGAGGCAGAGGTCTCCCGCATTAATTTGAGAAAGCCTTAAATTATGACCACAAATATTCATCAACACCGCATCCTGATTCTGGATTTTGGCTCCCAATACACTCAATTGATCGCTCGTCGTGTGCGTGAAATCGGCGTTTATTGTGAGCTTTGGGCCTGGGATGTGACTGAAGAGCAGATCCGCGAATTCGATCCTACGGGGATCATTCTGTCCGGTGGTCCGGAGTCGGTACCGGAGCCTGGTTCACCTCGGGCTCCCCAGTACGTCTTTAAGGCTGGCGTGCCGGTATTGGGGATCTGCTATGGTATGCAGACCATGGCCGCGCAGTTGGGTGGCGCCGTTCAGGGCTCGGACATGCGAGAATTTGGTTATGCTCAGGTGGAGGTAGTGGAAGATTCCGGCCTGTTCCATAACATCGAAGATCATGTGGGCGACAACGGCAATGCGTTGCTGGACGTCTGGATGAGTCATGGTGATAAAGTCAGTGAGATCCCTAAAGGCTTTACTACCATCGCTCGTACCAACAGTTGTCCCTTTGCCGCGATTGCTGATGAGTCACGGCATTTCTACGGCATCCAGTTCCACCCTGAGGTGACCCACACCCGTCAGGGCCAGCGCATGCTGGAGCACTTTGTGCTGGACGTGTGTCAGTGCGAGAAGCTGTGGACACCAGCGACCATTATCGAAGACGCCGTCGAGCGGATTCGTGAACAGGTGGGCGACGATCGAGTGATTCTGGGTCTGTCCGGCGGGGTGGATTCATCGGTCACGGCCATGTTGCTGCACCGCGCCATTGGTGACCAACTTACCTGTGTGTTTGTGGACAACGGCCTGCTGCGCTTAAACGAAGGCCAGCAAGTAAAGGAAATGTTTGGCGATCATTTCGGTCTGAACATCGACTATGTGGATGGAGTGGACCGCTTTATGGATGCACTGGCCGGTATTGACGAGCCAGAAGCCAAACGTAAGACCATCGGTCGGGTGTTCGTGGAAGTTTTCGACGAAGAGTCCAGGAAGCTGCCCAATGTGAAATGGCTGGCTCAGGGCACCATTTATCCCGATGTGATCGAGTCGGCCGGCTCCAAGACCGGTAAGGCTCATGTGATTAAGTCGCACCATAACGTGGGTGGTCTGCCCGAAGATATGAAGATGGGTCTGGTAGAGCCGCTGCGTGAACTGTTTAAAGACGAAGTGCGTAAGATTGGTCTGGAGTTAGGCTTGCCTTATGACATGCTGTATCGACATCCGTTCCCGGGGCCGGGCTTAGGTGTACGGGTGCTGGGCGAGGTAAAGAAAGAGTATTGTGACCTGCTGCGCCGTGCCGATGCCATCTTTATCGAAGAGTTACATAACGCCGACCTCTACCACAAGGTCAGTCAGGCTTTTGCTGTCTTCCTGCCGGTACGTTCCGTAGGGGTAATGGGCGATGCCCGTAAGTATGACTGGGTGGTTTCCTTGCGAGCGGTCGAAACCATCGACTTTATGACGGCTCACTGGGCGCAGCTTCCCTATGATCTGCTGGGTAAGATTTCCAATCGTATTATCAATGAGGTCGACGGCATTTCCCGAGTGGTGTACGACATCTCCGGGAAGCCCCCTGCAACTATCGAATGGGAGTAACTCTCAGGTTGACTTCAGCCAGTCAGAGAATTGTCTAAGGCGCCTCAGGGCGCCTTTTTTGTGTCTATAGCGTGGCAAGTTTCGCAAACCCCTCTACTATTTGGTCAGGTCCTATGTTCGGGAATCGAATATTTGGAATGGCTACCGGTGCTAACTCGAGGTCCTGCATGAAAATTCCATGGAAATTAAAGTCTCAGATCTTTTTAGTTGTGGAGCAGTTAAAAGCTTACCGGCTGCTGTACCTGCTGCAGAAATATCTCACTGGCCGCTCACGCATTGCACTGGATACAGTGGCCGAATGGCGTAAGCAACTTAGCGAGCTGAAGGAGCAGAACGTCGGCGGTATTATGTTTGAGTTTGGTGCGGGTAAGAATCTGGGACAAAACCTGCTTCTTTCGCCACTGTTTGAACAGCAATATGTGGTGGATTTGAATCCGATGTTGGATTTTGATTTAGTGAACCGCACCGGATTGGCGCTGGCTGAGGTTCAGCCGGAATTTCGTTATGACAGCGTGCATGACAAGGCACAGCTCAACAAACGCTACGGGATCAATTACCAGGCCCCCTATGATGCCCGGCATACCCACTTTAAAGACAACAGTGTGGATGTGTGTGTGTCCACCAACACCTTAGAGCACATTCCGCGTCAGGATATTGAGGCCATTTTTACCGAAGTATACCGAATTCTAAAGTTCGGCGGTGTGGTTTCCGCCATCATCGACTACTCCGATCATTATGCACATACCGACCCCAGCATCGGCTTGCTGAACTTTTTACAATATTCAGATGAACAGTGGCAGCGCCATAACCCCGGTTGTCATTATCAGAATCGGTTACGCCATTACGATTTCGAAGTCTTGTTTCAGTCTGTGGGGTTTGAGGTTGTCAAAAATGAGCCCAGTTATGCTGAACCCCATCCGCCGGAATATATCGCTCCGTGTTTCAATACACAAGCACCGAGCCTGACGGCGACCCAAGGCTATTTTCTGTTGCGCAAGCCCGATACGAATCAGGCTCAACCCGACTAACCAAAGGAATCCCGGGGTAGGTTAATCTTTCAGGTTGTCGAATTCTTTTTTCAGATCGTAATTCTGATCGGTTACGATCTTCTCCAGCACCTGCACACGCTCTTGCAGTTGGTGGACACTCTGCTGCATCTGCTCAAGGCGCAGGTTGTCTTGTTTGTGTGTCTTCTTGTTGCGAAAGCCGGTAACCAACTCGACGATGGCCCAGCACACAATCGCAACGATGGCGATAGCGGTAATATTCATCGGCTTACTCCATAATGACGGGTCCATATACGGACCGATATTAATCCTAACGGAAACTGTTGCGATGTCATCTGGTAACTGACCTCATGAATAGAATAAAATGTGACATTTCTTAACATTGAGGCGTAAGTCGATGGCCCATGACAAATGGATGGCGCGCGCTTTGACGCTGGCCGAACAGGCGGCCGAGCAAGGTGAAGTGCCGGTTGGTGCCGTGCTGGTGCGAGACAATCAGGTGCTGGGTGAAGGCTTTAATCAGTCCATCACCCTCAGCGACCCGTCCGCCCACGCCGAGATGCAAGCGATTCGTCAGGCAGGAAAAACGGTGAAAAATTACCGCTTTCCAGGCGCTACTCTGTATGTGACGCTGGAGCCTTGTCCCATGTGCGCGGGACTCTTGGTACACAGCCGTATCGAACAGCTGGTGTTTGGTGCCAGCGACCCTAGAACCGGCGCCTGTGGTTCGGTGATGGATCTGGCGCAGCACCCAGCTCTAAATCATCGCTATCAGGTAGTGTCAGGAGTGATGGAACAAGAGTGCGGGGAGATTTTAAAACGGTTTTTTAGGTTGCGGCGGGAGCAGCAAAAAGCCCGGAAGTCCTGCTAGCCAGAGCTAGCTCGGTGCATGGATGCACCGTCATTTTTAATGCGTGGTAACGCTATAAAAATGAGAGGAAAATGGAAATCGCACTTTTCATTTTCCGTTCCAGAATAAGGGCAGGAGCCCGTTTCTGGATGAAAGTTAACTAGCTTGCCCGGGCCATGCTTTGACATTCCACATCGAAGGAATGGTAGTGTTGTCGACGTAATTGAATCTTACGTTGTACGCGTTTTAACAGCAGGCGTCGGCGGCTGTTGGGGCGCAATACCCGCTTTCGTTTTATCAGGTTTCGTTTCATAACAACTCCTTCTCGTATTCTCATGCAACAAAGATAACACAGCAGTGTGTCACCGCTGTGAAACTTAGATTGCATTTATTTAGATGGGGCAATAACGAAGAAATTCAATCGCTATCGCTAATCTGGCGATCTTCTACCCCTTGGCGAGCGGCTGGGATCACTTCCTGCTCATCCAGCCAAACCAGAGTATCATAGTAACGGCGAATATTGGATACGTAAGTGACAGCTTCGTCGCCACGGGCGTACCCATAGCGGGTGGTGCGGTAGTACTTTTTCTGCCGTAGCAGTGGCAGACGCTGCTTAACATCGACCCATAGATCCGGGTTGCCGCCCTGACGCTCGGTAAGCACCCGGGCGTCTTCCAGATGGCCCAGGCCAACATTGTAGGCGGCTAGAGTAAACCATAGCCGGTCCGGGTCCTCGATACGGGCCGGTATTCGCCGGTACAATTCCCTTAAATACTGAGCACCGCCTCGAATATTCTGTTCGGCATCCAATCGGGAGCGAACATTCATATCTCTGGCGGTGGGAAGGGTTAGCATCATGATACCGCGAACTCCTGTGGGGCTTTTGGCTCTGGGATCCCAGTGACTCTCCTGATAGCTGAGCGCGGCCAGTAAGCGCCAATCCAGATCGTCGGCATACTGCTCAAACCAATGACGATAGTCAGGCAGGGTGTTCTCCACAGCTTTAATAAATAAACGGGTGTCCACATAGTTAAACTGCCGCACATGACCGAAGTATTTATCTTCCAGTGCCGCCAGACGACCATCGTCCTGCAATTGACCGAAGTAATCCAACAGGGCGCCACGCAGGGAATCATCGCCTTGCTGGTTGAGGGCCCAGGCCACCGGCTGGGTTGAGTGTATGGTAAAGCCGATGGACAGTCCGGGATAACGGCGACGCATCAGGGCGAGAATATTAGAGTCTGCGACGGTGTAGTCATAGTCACCTCGCATGACCGCTTCGAGCAGTTCTTCGTTATCCATCTCAGTGGTTTCCTGCCATTCCAATTCAGGATACTGCTTTTTGAGTTGTTGCAGAGTTTCTGAGTGACTGCTATCGGCCACCACAATCAGATTGCCACTGAGGTCGCTGGGGTCTCGCGGGCGCTCTTGACCCTGTTTAAATACCAGCTTTTGGGTGACGCTCTGGTAGCCTGGTCCAAAGTTGACCCGCTTGAGGCGCCGTTCGGTGACACTCAGACCTGCGGCAATGAGATCCAACTGACCGGCTTCTAGCTGCTCAAATGCGGTTTGCAGATTGTAATAGGGCAGTACTTCGAGTCGTACATCTAAATAATCAGCGAAGCCTTTGACCAGCTCGTATTCAAATCCCTGTTCACCGTTGGCACCGTGATAATAGGTGGTTAATCCGTACAGGGTGCCCACTCGTAATACATCCTGTTCCAGCACCTGACCAAGTTGCTGGCGCTGCTGGACCGGTTCACAACCGCCAGCAAGAAAAAGGGTTAAAGCCAGAATTAGCCACAGTGTCCGTTGCTTTAAGTCAGAAGTCAGAGACATTCGCTCATTGAATTGCTAAACGAGTGTTCATTCTGACGAAAATCAGCACAGACTGCCAGCTTTGATATAATGAAATGCCGTTGCGCGTCAGTGGAGGTAGTATGAAGTCGCACGATCAGTCTAATGCGTTTTCCGAAGCCATGAGTGATGTCACGCCACTTAAGCAGGATGACAAGGTATGGCCATCGTCAGGTGATAAAGACTCTCTGGCTAAGCGTCTTAAGCGGGAGGCACTGGAGCGGCAACAGCAGGAAGATGCTAACTATCTGCGTGTGGAAGCAGTGGACCCCATCGACCCCTATGATTTTATTTGCTTCAAAAAAGACGGGGTACAGGAAGGGGTGTATAAGAATCTGCGTACCGGGAAGTACCCCATCGATACGGTGATCAATCTGCGCCAGCAATCCTATGATAAGGCACGACAGGCTCTGTTTGAGCAACTCAGGTTAGCTCATGAACGCGGCATCCGGACCCTGCTGGTTCATCACGGCCTGGGACTGCAGGCCAAGCCTTTTCCCGGAGTGTTAAAGAGTTATGTGAATCAGTGGCTGCGCCAAATGCCGGAAGTGATCGCTTTCCATACGGCGCTAAAAGCCCATGGCGGCCAGGGAGCCACCTATGTGCTACTGCAGAAAAATACGGTGCAGAAGCAGACTAATCGGGAACGACACGCCAAGCGCTAACTGTTCTGCTCTTGCTCGACTTGCGTTTGATTATTGGTTGATTGGTTGTCGGCGCGGGCGGCCACAAAAGCCGTCAGTGCCATGACGATGACCACCAGTAAGATACTACCGAGTCCGAAACCTCGAGAAGCGCGATTCATAAACCGTCTCTTTTATTGTTATTGTCTTGTCTATAAATCCATCCTGAACCTGGCGACTGTCCTTGTTGATTGTTGTATTGCCAAGCTGTAGAAATAATAAGCACAGAATGATTATTTAACAACAAGTTAGCCTAAAAAAGCCCACTTTTTTTGAAAAATAACCACATTTTCCGGTCTCAGCATAAAAAAACGGGCATTTTCTCTTAAAATGCCCGTCTGATCATAGCTTCTCACTCTTTAGAGTTACATTATTCCACAAACACCCGAGCGTTGCGGAATAAACGCATCCATGGGCTGTCTTCCTGCCAGTCATCCGGGTGCCAGGAGTTAGCCACGGTGCGGAACACCCTTTCTGGATGCGGCATCATAATGGTGGAGCGACCGTCTTTACTGGTCAATCCGGTAATGCCTTGAGGCGAGCCATTGGGGTTGGCCGGATATTGCTCCGTGACTTGTCCGTAATTGTCCACGTAACGCAGGGACACAAGTTGTTCCTCCAGGACTTGCTGTGGAGTGGCCGCTTTAAATTCGGCGCGACCCTCTCCGTGAGACACTGCTACCGGCATCTGTGAGCCCGCCATTCCTTTAAGCAGCACCGAGGGTGATTCGGGTACTTCCACCAGTGAGAAGCGTGCCTCGAAGCGCTCAGAGCGGTTGGTGACAAAGTGTGGCCAGTGTTCGGCGCCGGGGATCAGGGATTTTAAGTTCGACATCATCTGACAGCCGTTACACACCCCCAAAGAGAAGGTATTGTCGCGGTGGAAGAAGCGTTGGAACTGATCTCTGGCCTGACCGTTAAACAGGATGGACTTGGCCCAACCCTCACCAGCGCCCAATACGTCACCGTAGGAGAAGCCGCCACAGGCCACGAGGCCCTGGAACTGGTCAAAGTCGATTTGACCGCTCAGGACGTCACTCATGTGCACGTCGATAGCCGCAAAACCGGCGCGGCTGAAGGCGGCGGCCATTTCCACATGGGAGTTAACACCCTGCTCACGCAGAATAGCCACCTTAGGCTTCTCACCCTTGACGATATAGGGCGCGGCCACATCGTCGTTCAGATCGAAGGTGAGCTTGGCGCTTAAGCCCGGATCCTGGTTGTCGGCCTTGGCATCCAGTTCCTGCTGAGCGCACCCCGGGTTATCCCTTAGCGACTGCATCTGATAGGTGGTTTGCGCCCACAGAGTGCGGAAATGGGTACGGCTGTTGTCTACCAGTACCTGCTCGCCGTGGCGAACGATAAGCTTGTCATCGGTGACTGGTTGACCTATATCGAAGTAACAGCCCCCTAAGCCCTGTTGCTCCAGTACCTGCGTCACGGCTTTGAGTTTATCGGCTGGCACCTGAAGCAGCGCGCCTAATTCTTCGTTAAACAGGGCCGCGATGGCGTCCTCGCCCAGTGTCTGAATGTCGATGTCAGCACCGCAGTGACCGGCGAAGGCCATTTCCGCCACTGTGGTGAATAAGCCACCATCGGAGCGGTCATGGTAGGCCCACAGCAGGCCCTCCTGATTCAATTTCTGAACGGCGTTAAAGAAGCCTTTGAGTAATTCGGGGCTGTCCAGATCCGGTGTCTCCTGGCCCAACTGCTGATAAACCTGTGTCAGACAGGAGGCACCCATGCGGTTTTGACCCCGGCCCAGATCAAGCAACAACAGACGACTGTCACCTTTATCGGTTCTCAGCTGAGGCGTAAGGGTGCGACGAATATCCTGCACCCGGCCAAAGGCGGAAATAACCAGCGATAATGGTGAGGTGACCGACTTGTCTTTGCCATTATCCTCCCAGCGGGTTTTCATGGACATGGAGTCTTTACCCACCGGGATAGTCAGGCCCAGTGCCGGGCACAGCTCTTCGCCTACAGCCTTCACTGCCTCGTACAAGCCAGCATCTTCGCCAGGGTGACCGGCGGCGGCCATCCAGTTGGCAGACAGCTTAATGCGTTTAAGGTCGCCGATATCGGCGGCGGCAATATTGGTGATCGCCTCGCCCACCGCCATGCGGGCAGACGCGCCATAGTTCAGCAAGGCCACTGGCGTGCGTTCACCCATGGCCATCGCTTCGCCATGGTAGGTGTCGTAACCGGCGGCGGTCACCGCTACATCGGCTACCGGCACCTGCCAGGGGCCAACCATCTGATCGCGGTTAACCAAGCCGGTTACCGAGCGGTCACCGATGGTGATCAGGAAGGTTTTCTCCGCTACGGTGGGCAATTGCATGATACGTTCGGCAGCTTCGGCTGCATCCATATCCAGCGACAGTGGCTGGCCTTTCGCCTTACGGGATTTGACATTGCGCTGCATCTTGGGAGCCTTACCGAGCAGCACCTCCAGCGGAATATCAACAGGGTCATTGCCAAAGTGTCGGTCGCTGACTCTCAGGTGTGCCTCTTCGGTAGCTTCCCCGACGACTGCATAGGGTGCGCGCTCACGGCGACAAATCTGATCAAACAGCGCCAGATTTTCAGGACTTACGGCCATGACATAACGTTCCTGAGATTCGTTACACCAAATCTCCAGCGGCGACATACCGGGTTCATCGTTAGGTACTTCGCGCAACTCGAAGTTACCGCCACGACCGCCGTCGTCAACCAGCTCCGGGAAGGCGTTGGACAAACCACCGGCACCCACATCATGGATAAACTGAATCGGGTTTTTGTCGCCCAGCTGCCAGCATTTGTCGATCACTTCCTGACAGCGGCGCTCAATCTCCGGGTTGTCACGTTGCACCGAGGCAAAATCCAGGTCTTCGTTGGACTGACCGGAGGCCATGGACGAAGCAGCGCCGCCGCCCAGGCCGATATTCATGGCCGGGCCGCCTAGCACGATCAGCTTGGCGCCCACAGGAATCTCGCCTTTCTGAGTGTGCTCGGAACGAATGTTACCCATGCCCCCCGCCAGCATAATGGGCTTGTGATAGCCGCGCACCTCGTTACCAGCGCCGGTTTTTACTTCCTGCTCAAAGGTACGGAAATAACCCAGGATATTGGGGCGGCCAAATTCGTTGTTAAAGGCTGCGCCACCCAGAGGGCCGTCGATCATGATATCCAGTGCGGTGACGATATGGTCCGGCTTGCCATAGTCAATTTCCCAGGGTTGCTCGTAGCCCGGAATGCGCAGGTTGGATACGGAGAAGCCAACTAAACCAGCCTTGGGTTTGGCCCCACGACCGGTGGCCCCTTCGTCGCGGATCTCACCGCCAGAACCGGTGGCTGCGCCAGGGAAAGGAGAAATGGCAGTTGGGTGGTTATGGGTTTCCACCTTCATCAGAATGTCGATCTGCTCATGTTTGTAATCGTATTCCCGCGATTCACCTTGAGGGAAGAAACGACCGGCAAAAGAGCCGTCCATTACGGCCGCGTTATCTTTATAGGCCGAGGTTACATAATCCGGGGTGACTTCGTAGGTATTTTTGATCATCTTGAACAGCGACTTTGGCTGTGCCTCGCCGTCGATGATCCAGTCGGCATTAAAAATCTTGTGGCGGCAATGTTCGGAGTTGGCCTGCGCGAACATATACAACTCAATATCGTGGGGATTGCGGCCTAACTTAGTGAAGTTCTCTACCAAGTAGTCAATCTCATCGGCGGCCAGAGCGAGCCCCATGCTGATGTTAGCTTCCTGCAGGGCTTTTTTCCCTTTACCTAATACGTCGATGCTGTTGAGGGGTTTCGGAGTATCGGTCTGAAACAGCACATCGGCACTGTCGAGGCTGCCGAGCACCGATTCTGTCATGCGGTCATGCAGCAACGAAGCGATCTCGTCCAGATCGTCGTTATCGGCACCTTCAATATAGTAGGCGATGCCTCGCTCTAAACGGGTGACCTTATCCAGACTGCAGTTGTGGGCGATATCGGTGGCCTTAGAACTCCACGGCGAGATGGTTCCGGCGCGTGGGACCACCAAAATTAACTGGCCTTCAGGTTCATGGGCGGTCATCTCAGGTCCGTAGACTAGCAGTTGTTTTAGCACCTGATGTTCATCATTGCTCAGATCGTCATTCAAGTGGGCAAAATGCACGTATTCGGCATAGAGGGTGTCCACCGAAATATCATGGCTGGCAAATTGTTTCAGCAACTTAGAGGTTCGAAAATCGGACAGAGCAGGTGCACCGCGTAGGACTAACATAGAGATTGTCACCAAAGATTTGAGGGAGCGAATGACGCCCCGTTGGAACGGATACTTGGGCGCGGATTATAGTCGAATTTTACTCGCTTGATAAGCGCCAGAGACAACCTATGCTCAGGTTTTCAAAGCTGAGAAAGCGGTCTGTCAGGAAACCGCTCAGAGACGGTTTTCAAATAAATATGCATTAGTTATGCATAAATTGCCTCTGTTCGTCGCAGGTTATGCACCAACGGTCTGTTGTGTTTTACGATCTCACATGGTACTTATCAAAGCATCATTCATCACAGCCAAATAACAATGAATTCAGAGGTTTCTGCGCTACTGGCCGATGCGGGCATGTTGATGCTAACCGGAATGTCGGTGGTGTTTATTTTTCTGGTGCTGGTGATCGGCGCCATCCATCTTATTGGTGTTGTCCATCGGTTATTACCTGCCACCGAAAGCGATGAGGCACCGGCAATGCGCAGTCCGGCGCAATCGGCCACCACCGGCAAACCCTCCCAGGCTGTGATTGCGGCGATCAGCGCCGCGATCCACCAACATCGAAATAAATCATAATCAGGAGTCTCCATGTCTAACCCACTCAAGTTAACTGACGTTGTTCTCAGGGATGGTCATCAGTCTTTGCTGGCGACCCGTATGCGCCTCGACGATATGCTGCCCATTGCTGAAAAGCTGGATCAGATCGGCTATTGGTCTTTGGAGTCCTGGGGCGGGGCGACCTTTGACTCCTGTATTCGTTACCTGGGAGAAGATCCCTGGGATCGGATTCGCGAATTGAAAAAAGCCATGCCCAATACCCGCCAGCAGATGTTACTCAGAGGTCAGAACTTGCTGGGCTACCGCCATTATGCCGATGATGTTGTACGTAAGTTTGTCGAGCGGGCGCATACCAATGGAGTGGATGTCTTTCGTATTTTCGATGCAATGAACGATATGCGCAATCTACAGACCGCCATCAAGGCGGCGGTGGATAGCGGTGCCCATGCCCAGGGCACTATTTCTTACACCGTCAGTCCGGTTCATTCGACAGAACTGTGGGTCAATATGGCCCGTGAACTCGAAGACATGGGCGTTCACTCTATCTGCATCAAGGATATGGCGGGCCTGCTTAAACCCTATGATTGCGAGGAGCTGGTCACTCAGCTTAAAGACGCAGTTGCAGTGCCCATTACCATGCAGTGTCATGCGACTACCGGACTGAGCACGGCGACCTATCAGAAGGCCATCGATGCGGGTATTGATATGCTGGATACCTCCATTTCTTCCATGAGTATGACTTATGGTCACTCCGCTACCGAAACTTTGGTGGCTATGGTGGAAGGCACCGAGCGTGATACCGGTTTGGATCTGGTCAAACTGGAAGAGATCGCGGCTTACTTCCGCGAAGTGCGTAAGAAATACGCCCGCTTCGAGGGCAGCCTCAAAGGGGTAGATTCTCGTATTCTGGTAGCCCAGGTGCCCGGCGGTATGCTGACCAATATGGAAAACCAGCTACGTGAGCAAGGCGCAGAAGACAAGTTGGATGATGTGTTGCAAGAGATCCCCGCGGTGCGCAAGGATCTGGGCTACATTCCACTGGTGACGCCCACCTCACAGATCGTCGGTAGCCAGGCGGTGTTGAACGTATTGACTGGCGAACGTTATAAGAGCATCACTAAGGAAACGGCAGCCGTACTCAAAGGTGAGTATGGTGCGACTGCCGGTGAAGTGAATAAAGAGTTACAACAGCGAGTATTGGAAGGCGCTGAGCCAGTAACCTGTCGTCCGGCCGATCTGATTGACGATGAGCTGGACAGTCTGCAACAAGAGCTAGATGGAGTGGCCGAAGAGAAGGGCATTCAACTGGCCAAGGACAAGATTGATGATGTGCTGACCTACGCACTCTTCCCTCAAGTCGGCCTTAAATTCCTGCAAAACCGGGGCAATGCCGATGCCTTTGAGCCCGTACCTACGGCCGAAGGCACTTCTGCCAGTCCGGCGCCGTCGGCTAAAGAAGCGAAAACCAGCGGTACTCAGGGCGCAGCCAGTTACTCGGTCCGTGTGGACGGTAAGGTTTATCAGGTTGAAGTGGCCGAAGGTGGCGAACTGGAAAGCATCACTCCCAGTGGTGGAGACGATGCGGAACCCGTGCCTCAGAGCACGTCAGTGCAGGGTGCTGAAACCCTGAATGCGCCTCTGGCGGGCAATGTGATCAAACTTAAGGTCTCTACTGGCCAGCAAGTGCAAAAAGGCGATGTGGTCATGATCATGGAAGCTATGAAAATGGAAACAGAAGTACGCGCTGCTCACAATGGCACCGTGGCTGAGATTCTGGTGAAAGAAGGTGATGCCGTTCAATCTGGCCAGCCTTTGTTGACCGTAGGGTAATCGGCCATGGAGAAGTTGCAAATACTGTGGGAATCCACCGCCTTAGCTAATTTTGAGGGTGGTCAGTTAGTGATGATGGCGGTGGGGCTTTTGTTGCTCTACCTCGCCATTGTGAAGAAGTTCGAGCCATTATTGTTGGTGCCCATCGGTTTTGGCGCCTTGTTGACCAACATTCCATTGGCGGGATTTACTGACCCGGGCGGTTTATTGTATTACGTTTATGAGGTGGGGATCGATACGGGCGTGTTTCCCTTGCTGATCTTCATGGGCGTAGGCGCGATGACCGATTTTGGCGCGCTGATTGCCAACCCCAGAATGCTACTTTTGGGGGCGGCGGCGCAGTTTGGTATCTTTGCCACTCTGTTTGGTGCTATTGCGCTGAATTTTATCCCCGGCTTCGAGTTTACGCTTAAGGATGCCTCGGCTATCGCTATTATTGGTGGGGCAGACGGACCCACGGCCATTTTCCTGGCGTCCCGGCTCGCACCGGATTTGCTGGGGGCCATTGCGGTAGCAGCTTATTCCTATATGGCACTGGTGCCTATTATTCAGCCACCGATTATGAAAGCACTGACCTCACCCGAAGAGCGTGAGATCCAGATGCAGCAACTGCGCACCGTATCCAAGCGGGAAAAGATTCTTTTTCCGCTGGGCGTGGTAGTTCTGACCATTTTGTTCCTGCCCTCGGCAACGCCACTGGTGGGCATGTTCTGTCTGGGCAACCTGATGCGTGAAAGCGGCGTAGTGGACCGGTTGAGCAAGTCGGCTCAAAACGAGTTGATTAATGTAGTGACCATCTTTCTGGGTCTGGCGGTGGGCTCTAAGTTGTCGGCAGATAAATTTCTGACGCTGGAAACCTTAGGCATTCTGGCACTTGGGGCGCTGGCCTTTGCCATTGGCACAGCAGCAGGCATTCTGATGGCTAAGCTGATGAATCGCTTAAGTAAGGATGCTATCAACCCGCTTATCGGTGCGGCAGGCGTCTCTGCAGTGCCGATGGCCGCGCGGGTGGTAAATAAGGTCGGTCTTCAGTCGAATCCTCATAACTTCCTGTTGATGCATGCCATGGGCCCGAATGTGGCCGGAGTACTCGGCTCGGCCGTAGCTGCCGGCATATTGTTGGCGCTGGTGGGCTAACGACTCGGCTTTGGGCGCTCTTAGAAAGGGCGCCACTCAATCAAAGACTCGCCGCTTCCCCTTATGGGCTGCCCCGTTGCGGCTCTTGGCTGTGAACGGCGAGTCCCTTTGCTGTTTCGAGACGCTCCGATTCACTCCAGGTGAGTCACCCAGAGCATAAAGCTGTAGAAGGCAGCGATCACCGCCGACACAATCAGAATATACAGATAGCCTTTCTTGCCCTGCTCAAAGCTGTAGCCGTTGTGGCGCAGGTAAAGAAACCAGATAAAACAGAGCACCACAGGGATAAGAAATAAAAGCCTAATCAAGGAGCCTTTCCTTTTGGTTTTGAATCAGTCTCACCGACTGATTTAAGTTTATGACATTGATTCTATGCGAACTCTTACGCATGACAAGGGGCGATGGATTGTCATGGGATAGACATGATTCTGCAATATGATTGTCATTGTCGGCCTGTTCAATAGGCCTATTGTGAAACTTTCCTGTTAACAGAGATCATGACCGCCGCTCAGCAGACCCACCCTGCACTCAATGCTCGCTCCATCGACTATGCCCGTCAACTAATCCGTCGCCGCTCTATTACGCCAGAGGATGCCGGTTGCCAGAAATGGCTGGCGGATAAGCTGTCGAAGATTGGCTTCGAGTGTTTTCACCTGTCCATTGAAGGGGTCAGCAACCTGATTGCCAGTATTGGTCACGGGCCCAATGCAGTGGCTTTTGCCGGGCATACCGATGTAGTGCCACCCGGACCGCTGGATAAATGGTCGTCGCCGCCCTTTGAGGCCAGGATTCAGGGGAACGAACTCATCGGTCGGGGGGCTGCCGATATGAAAACCGGTGTCGCGGCTATGTTAGCCGCTATTGAGCGTCATCTGGAACAAGGCCTGCCGGTGAATCGGCGATTTCTGTTTCTAATCACCAGTGACGAAGAAGGCGAGGCCGAATTCGGGTCTAAGGAAATCAAAGCCTGGCTGGATGACCATCAGGTGAACCTGGATTACTGTATTGTCGGCGAGCCCACGGCCAGTGAGCAGACCGGCGACACCGTGAAAGTGGGCCGTCGTGGTGCCATTTCCGGCCGTATTTGGGTTAAGGGGAAACAAGGCCATGTGGCCTATCCTCAGTACTCCGAGAATGCCATTCATGGCATGGGCGACGTGCTTAACACTTTAAACAGCATATCCTGGGATAAAGGCAGTCAGGACTTCCCCGGCACCAGCTTGCAGGTCACTCACATTGACTCGGGGGCGTTTACCGACAATATCGTACCCGGGCAGTGTTCATTGTGCTTTAACGTGCGCTACAGCGATCGTTACGATGAGATCGCCATCATTGGACTGATCGAAAAACGTCTAGCGGAGCTAGCCGTAGAGCACACGCTCACATGGGAGCGACCCTGCATGCCGTATTTGACCCCTACCCATTATGAGGATGGGTTGATTACGGTAGTGGAACAGGCCATCCATAAAAATACGGGCCGCTTCCCGGCGTTATCCACCTCAGGCGGCACTTCCGATGGGCGTTTCTTTGCTAGCGGCGATACCCAGGTTGTGGAACTGGGCGTACCCAATAAAACCATTCATCAGGTGAACGAGCGCATTCATATTGGCGACTTGGCCACGCTGGAAGACATTTATACCGATCTGCTTGAATCGCTGCTGGTTTAGTTCTAGGCTGACAGCTTAAGATGACAAGGAGTAAGCATCATGAAGGTTGTCTTGGTGTCCGTCGCCATTTTCATTAGCGGCTGTTCAACCCAGTCTCCGGTGTGGAAGCAGGTAGCAGGTAATGCTTTGGGCAACGCCAGCGGCCAGACCATTAGCTATAACGGCAGCCGCTGTGTCAGTATTCGCCAGAGCTGTCCGGCGCATTTGTACAGCGAATGGCAACAAGCGCACGGAGAGTTGGCGTGTAGCTGCGACAATGACAGAGATTAAGTCAGGTTAGCGTTAAATCCTGCCTGAGGTTGTCAGGCAATATAACGCTTACGCTTTTTCTCTTTCAGCCTGGTGATGTCTACCAACACCAGGCCATCCACACAATCGTTAAAATCCGGGTCCACGCCAAAGCTTAAAAACTGCACGCCCCCGGGCTCGCAAAGCTCGGTATACTGCTTATAAAGGGTAGGGACCGAGGTGCCCATATTGGCAAGCAGGTGTTTGAGCTTTTTAAAGTCTTCCTTGTAATCTTCTCCGCTGAACGCATCTTTAAGTTCTTCCGGCAGAGAATAGGGCTGATTGGATACGGCGACATCGTTATCGCCACCGAAGTAAAGCTGGTAAAACTGCACCAGCAGATCTTTGGCTCCTGCAGGGAAGGCGCCGCTGATACTAACCGGGCCAAACAGGTAACGGTAATTGGGGTTTTGTTTTAAAAATGCGCCGATGCCATACCACAGGTAATCGAGACTGCGCTTGCCCCAGTATTTAGGTTGGACAAAGCTGCGGCCGAGCTCCAGCCCCTGGTCCAGATAGGGGGTCATACGCTCGCCAAAATGGAACAGGCTAGCCGAGTAGAGTCCGCAGGGGTGGCCCGTCTCGGCTAACCTGGCGGCATTGCCAAAGCGGTAGGCCCCAACGATCTCCAGTTCACCCTTATCCCACAGCACCAGATGGTGATAGTAACTGTCGTAATGTTCAATATCCCGGCGGCGGTTGCTGCCTTCGCCCACGGAGCGAAAGGCGACCTCCCGCAGGCGGCCAATTTCCCGCATGATCGGGGAGCTGCCGCTGTAGTTATACAGATAGATGTCTTTGCCATCGGCAGTGTGGCCCAATAGCTGACACTCTTTGTGAATGGCTTTTTGCAGGTGCTGGCGATCTTCGGGCAGCGCAATGGCTTTTTGAGTGGCGAAGATACTGGCTTTGCCATGGCCGATGCGGTACAAGTGTTTTTTCATCAGCTTGACTTTTTGGGGAACCGACAAGCCCGGCTGATTATAGGCCTCATAGGGGATCATCTCGCCAACCCGCATGGGCAGGTGTTGTTTGCGGTGCTTGAACATCTCTGTTACCAGCAGCATCGTAGCCAGTGGCTTATAGAGCATGGATGCGCCGTAAAACAGAGGCGAGTTTTTACCATCGATAAAGATAGGCACAATGGGTGCCTTGGCCGAGGCCGCGATCCGCAAAAAGCCGCTGCGCCAACGGGTGTCTCTGACCCCTTGCGGTCTGAGACGGGATACCTCGCCGGAAGGGAATATAATTACTACCCCTTCGCTTCGCAGATGGTGTTGGATCCTGGCAAGGTGGTCCTTGGCGGTGCCACCGTGCATATTGTTCACCGGCAGTAGCATCTCATGCAGCGGCTCAATAGCCATCAACATTTCATTGGCGATAATCTTAATGTCGCTGCGAACTTCGCTGATCATCTTGAGCAGCGCCAGCCCATCCAGCGAGCCGATGGGATGATTGGCGATGATCACAACCCGACCCTGAGTGGGGATGCGCTCCCGTTCACTGGCCCGACAGGAGTAGCTGAAATTAAAATACTCCAATACCTGCTCGACAAATTCCAGTCCCTGTAAATAGGGGTATTCTTTAGCGAAGTCCTGACATTCCTGCTCATGCAGCAGGTGGCGTAATACAAAGCTTAGCGACTTAAACAACCAGGGGCGGTTGTTCAGCTGAGGATAGTGTTTCTGTAATACATCGTTAACGGTAAACATGGTCGACGGTATTACCTTTAAAGTAAGCCATTTGTCGAACAGTGTAGGGGGCTCGAATGACGGTTTTGTGAGGCTTTTATGGCGGTTTTATGACGCCCTCGTCCAGTGTGGCTCAGGCCGCTTCCTGACGTTGTTTGTTTCTCTGTATGTCCACGGGGGCATGCTGTTGGCGCACCTCTGTCCAGTAAACCAGTTCCAGACTGCCCTGGTGATCTTCGGTCAGAGCCGAACAGTTTTCGATCCAGTCGCCGTCATTGCAGTACAGGATCCCATTTTGTTTAACCACTTCCGGATGGTGGATGTGTCCGCACACGATGCCATCGAGTCCCATTTCTTCGGCCCGTCGGCAACCGATGTCACGGTAGCGTGCGATGGCTTCATTGGCGCCTTTAACCCGTCCTTTTATGTAGCCAGCCAGAGACCAGTAGGGGTGATTGAACGCGCTGCGGACTTTGTTGTACCAGCGGTTGGTAAACAATAGTAGGTCGTAGAGCTTATCGCCCATCCAGGCGTGTAGTGGACCGAAACACACTTCCTGATCGAACTGATCGCCGTGCAGCAATAACAGCTTCTTTCCTTGCGCTGTGGTGTGAATGTACTGGCGGTGAACTTCAATATCGCCAAAGGCCATGCCGTCGTACTTTTGACAGGGTTCGTCGTGATTGCCGGGTAGGTAAATAACACGGGTGCCTTGCTCGGGCAGCGTCAGTAAACGGTGAAACAGGCGGTTATGAGAATCCGGCCACAGGAACTGTCGGCTCATGGACCACATATCCACAATATCTCCCACCAGATACAGGGTATCCATGGTGTGATGATCGAGGAAGTTGAGCAGGTATTCGGCCTTGCAGTCTTTATAGCCGAGATGGATATCGGATAACCAGATTGTGCGGTAGTGAGTCATGAGTTGCGCCCGTATCAGTCGTATTCGGATATCAGGCTAGGCAGTGGTTTTTACGCTTTGTTGACCGATTGTTGAACATCCGGTGACAGAATGTCACGGTTTGATGACAATGGATAAATAGCGGACACAAAAAAAGCGCCCTCGGGCGCTTTTTTCATCGAAGCTGGAATTAGGCCAGGGCTTTGATCTTAGCAGCAAGACGGCTCTTATGGCGGGCTGCCTTGTTTTTGTGGATCAAGCCTTTGGTTGCCATGCGGTCCAGCAGAGGCGCAGCATTCTGGAAAGCTTCTTGCGCAGCAGATTTGTCACCGGTTTTGATCGCGGCTACGACTTTTTTCATCGCGGTACGCGTCATTGAACGACGGCTGGCATTGTGCTTACGACGCTTTTCAGCCTGGATGGCGCGCTTCTTAGCAGACTTGATGTTAGCCAAGGTATAACTCCCAAAAAATTCTAGTCAAAATTTAAGGTGCGGGATTATTCCAGTATTGACAGCTTACGTCAACCGTTTTGCTGGATTATTGGACAGCGGTTTTCCTGCCTTAGCGTCTCTCTGGGCTTCTACATTGTACGCTTATCCCGCATAATGGATAAATCCAACCAACATTCAGAGAGTTAGCTTGTCGTCCTCACGCCTATTAAAATCCGGCCTAGTGGTCAGTGTGATGACTTTCCTGTCCCGCATCCTCGGTTTGGTGCGCGATGTGGTGATAGCCAATCTGATGGGCGCTGGTGCGGCAGCCGATGTCTTCTTCTTTGCCAATAAAATTCCTAACTTTTTACGGCGCTTGTTTGCCGAAGGGGCGTTCGCTCAAGCCTTTGTGCCTGTGCTGAGCGAAGTCAACGAGATAGAAAACCTCACTCGTCAGCGACAGTTTATTGCCAGGGTGGCAGGCACCTTGGGCAGCATCGTACTGGTGGTAACATTGCTGGGTGTTATCGGTTCGCCGGTATTGGCAGCCCTGTTTGGTACCGGCTGGTTTGTGGACTATCTCAACGACGGGCCTCAAGGCCATAAGTTTGAACTGGCCGCGTTGATGCTGAAGATCACCTTCCCGTATTTGTTTTTTATTACCTTAACCGGATTATCCGGCGCGATACTTAACACCTTAAACCGCTTTGCAGTGGCGGCTTTTACCCCGGTATTACTCAATGTGGCCATTATCAGCGCTGCACTTTGGTTGGCTCCGGGTATGGCTGAGCCGGGTATCGGTTTGGCCTGGGGCGTGTTTGTCGGCGGTGTGATTCAACTGTTGTTTCAACTGCCTTTTCTGTGGCGGGCCGGGGTATTGGTCAAACCTCGCTGGGGCTGGAAGGACCCAGGTGTGACTAAGGTGCGTAAGCTAATGATCCCAGCCTTATTTGGGGTCTCGGTCGGCCAGATCAATTTGTTGTTCGATACCTTTATCGCCAGTTTTCTGATGACCGGGTCAATCAGTTGGCTGTATTACTCTGATCGTTTGCTGGAGTTCCCCCTTGGTCTTTTCGGTATCGCTATCGCCACGGTGATTCTGCCCGCGCTTTCACGCAATCATGTTCAGGCAGACAGCCGTCGGTTTGCGATGAATATGGACTGGTCGGTGCGTATGGTCTCAGCATTGGGCATTCCCGCAGCAGCAGGGTTGATGGTTCTGGGCTACCCGATTTTAATGGTGTTGTTCGAAGGCGGTGCCTTTACCCCCGACGATGCCCGCATGGCGTCCTACAGTTTGCTGGCTTATGTCAGTGGCCTGTGGGGACTGATGTTGGTTAAGGTACTCGCGCCCGGCTTTTTCTCACGTCAGGATACCAAAACGCCGGTGCGCTACGGCATCTGGTGCATGGCGTTGAATATGGTATTTAATGCCATGCTGGCGATCCCTTTTGGGTATGTAGGCCTGGCCATGGCGACGGCTTTGTCCGGCACCTTAAATGCGGTCTTTTTGTACCAAAAGTTACATCGACTGGAGGTGTATCGTTTGAGTCGCCGCAGTATTTGGTTTTTGGTACGCATCCTGTTGGCCTCTGCTGCCATGGTGGCTGTTCTGTTATGGCAGCGCCCTCAGGAAGACGCCTGGCAGCACTGGGACCTGACTGCTCAGATATGGCAACTGACCGAAATGATCGGCCTTGGTTTTATCAGTCTGGTCATCATGGCGCTTGTCTTAGGCATTCGGTTGGCTGACTTTCGAACTCGCCCCTGAATCATCACTCAGGAAGACAGGATCACAGGTACAACTCTTTTATTCGCTCCCCAGTCAGTTATAATCGCGGGATTTTTACAATGCGGCGCGCCACTCGTTTAAAAAGGGGAATCCGTTGGAACTGATCCGGGGCTTGCACAATATCCGACCTCGACACTCTGGCTGCGTGTTGACCATCGGTAAGTTTGATGGGGTGCACCTGGGGCATCAGGCGGTGGTGAAAAACCTCCTGGCGAAGGCCAGAGAATTACAGCTACCGGCCACCGTGATGGTGTTTGAACCGCAGCCCGAAGAGCTGTTTACTCCGGATTCGGCGCCGGCGCGATTGAGTCGTCTGCGGGATAAGTATCGCCAGTTAAAGAAATTAGGCGTGGACAGGTTGTTGTGCGTGCGTTTCAACCGTCGTTTTGCCAATCAGTCGGCCTCCTTTTTCATCCAGGATCTGCTGGTGAAACAATTGGGCGTGCGTTTTTTGGTGGTAGGTGATGATTTCCGTTTTGGTCATGGCCGGGAAGGCGATTTTTCCATGCTGCAGCGCGCCGGAGAGGAATTTGGTTTTGACGTCGTCAGCACCGACAGTTTCCGGGTGTTTGATCGGCGCATCAGCTCTACCGCAGTGCGTGAGGCTCTGGCTAAAGGGGATCTCAAGCGTGCCGAGGCTATGTTAGGCCGTCCCTACAGCATTGAGGGGAAAGTGGTGCATGGCGATAAGCGTGGGCGGCAATTGGGGTTTCCCACCGCTAATGTGCTGCTTAACCGGTGTAAGGCGCCGGTGAAAGGTGTCTTTGCGGTCAAAGTGCACAACGCAGAGAAAAGCTGGTCTGGGGTGGCGAACATCGGCACCCGCCCGACCATTAACGGCGAGCGCTCACAACTGGAAGTGCATCTGTTTAATTTTAGTGGCAGTCTCTACGGACAGACGATCAGTGTCGAGCTGGTCAGTTGGATCCGGGATGAGATTAAGTTTGACTCTCTGAGTCAGTTACAACAGCAAATCGAGGCGGATGCGCAGCAGGCGCGTGACCGTTTGGCAGTCGAACAATGATAGCGCGCGAAGCGCGATTAACTGGAAAAGAGGATCGATGAGCGATTATAAGCACACCCTGAATTTGCCGGAGACCGAATTTCCCATGCGTGGCAACCTGGCCAAGCGGGAACCGGGTATGTTGGAACAGTGGACTCAGGACGGGCTCTATTACAAAATTCGTGAAGCCAAAAAGGGCAAAACGCCTTTTGTGCTGCACGATGGCCCTCCCTATGCCAATGGCAATATCCATATTGGTCACGCGGTAAATAAGATCCTCAAAGACATTATCGTTAAATCCAAGACCCTGTCGGATTTCGATGCCCCCTATGTGCCCGGTTGGGATTGTCATGGTCTACCCATCGAATTACAGGTAGAAAAGAAAGTCGGCAAGCCGGGTAAGAAGGTCACCGAGGCCGAGTTTCGTCAGAAGTGCCGTGAATATGCTGAAAAGCAGATTCAGGGGCAGAAAACCGATTTCATTCGCCTGGGCGTGCTGGGCGAGTGGGATAAACCTTACAAGACCATGGAATTCCAGTCCGAGGCCGATATCATTCGGGAGCTGGGCAATATCATCAAGGCAGGGCATCTTGAGAAAGGCTTTAAGCCGGTGCACTGGTGCACTGACTGTGGTTCGGCGCTGGCCGAAGCCGAAGTTGAGTACAAAGACAAAGTCTCGCCCTCCATTGATGTGGCTTTCCCTGTTGTTGATGAGGCTACGTTTGTTGAGGCCTTTAAACATCCTGAAGGTCATACTGGTGAAGGGCCGGTGTCGGTGGTGATCTGGACCACCACCCCCTGGACCTTACCGGCCAATCAGGCCATTGCTGTCAGTCCCAAACTTGAATACTGTCTGGTTCAGGCCGAGACCGAGCAGGGCAAGCAGCGCTTTATCCTGGCCTCGGAGCTGGTGAAAGACTGTATGGACCGCTTCGGTATCGATCATTACCACGCGCTGGGCTATTGCAAAGGCGCGGCGCTGGACAAGCTCAAAGTGGAGCATCCCTTCTATGATCGCCATTCGTTGATGATTCTGGGCGATCACGTCACTACAGATTCAGGTACGGGTTGTGTACATACTGCGCCCGGCCATGGTGTGGACGACTTTAACGTGGGTCGTCAGTACGGCTTGCCGACGGTCAATCCTGTGGGCGCTAATGGTGTTTATCTGGACGATACGCCACTACTGGCTGGTCAGCATGTGTTCAAAGCCAATGACAATATCGTTGAGCTGCTAAAAGAAAAGGGCCGCCTGGTGCATCACCACGCCTATGAGCACAGCTACCCGCACTGCTGGCGCCATAAGACGCCGATCATCTTCCGCGCCACACCTCAGTGGTTTATCTCCATGGATAAGAATGGTCTGCGCGAGCAATCCCTGAAAGAAATTGCTAAGACCAAGTGGATCCCCGACTGGGGTGAAAACCGCATCAAGAGCATGGTGGAAGGTCGTCCCGATTGGTGTATTTCACGACAGCGCACCTGGGGTGTGCCGATCGCCTTGTTTGTGCATAAAGACAGCGGCGAGCTGCACCCCAATTCGCTGGAGCTGCTGGAGAGGGTCGCTCAGGAAGTAGAGAGAGGCGGCATTCAGGCTTGGTGGGATCTGGACGCTAAAGAGCTGCTGGGGGATGATGCCGATACCTATGTGAAGGTGAAAGACACTCTGGATGTATGGTTTGACTCCGGCGTGACACATTATTTTGTGGTGGATCGTCGCGACGACATTCCGGCCAGCGCTGACCTTTACTTAGAAGGCTCAGACCAGCACCGTGGCTGGTTTATGTCTTCCCTGATGACCTCTACTGCCGCTAAAGGCCACGCCCCCTACAAAGAGGTGTTGACCCACGGCTTCACCGTGGACGCTCAGGGCAAGAAAATGTCCAAGTCCCTGGGCAATGTGGTGGCGCCTCAGGATGTGATGAACAAGCTGGGTGCCGATATTCTGCGTTTGTGGGTAGCCTCCACCGACTATCGCGGTGAGATGACCGTATCCGATGAGATATTGAAACGCTCAGCCGATGCTTACCGTCGTATTCGTAACACCGCGCGTTTCCTGCTCGCTAACCTTAACGGCTTCGACCCTGAGCAGCATCTGGTACCTATGGAGGAGATGGTGGCGCTGGATCGCTGGGCTGTGGGTCGGGCTAAGGCGTTACAACAAGAGCTGTTGACCGCATACGAGCAATACGATCTGCTGGTGGTAGTGCAGAAGCTGATGCATTTCTGTTCCATCGAACTGGGAAGTTTCTATCTGGATATCATCAAGGATCGTCAGTATACGGCTAAGGCCGACAGTGTGGCCCGCCGAAGCTGTCAGACGGCGCTGTATTACATCGCCGAAGCCCTGACCCGCTGGATGGCGCCGATCATGAGCTTTACTGCTCAGGAAATCTGGCAACAGTTACCGGGTGAGCGTGATAAGTATGTCTTTACCGGTACTTGGTATCAGACTTTGGAGAACCTGAATACTCAGGATGAGTTTGGTAATGCCTACTGGCAGCAGGTTCTGGATGTGAAAGAAGCGGTTAATAAGGCGCTGGAGCAGGCCCGTCGCGAAGATGTGATAGGTGGCTCGCTACAAGCCGAGCTCACGCTCTACGCAGACAATGAACTGGCTCAGTCGTTGGCTAAACTGGAAGACGAATTGCGATTTGTCTTGCTGACATCAAAAGTTACGGTTCTGAATAGCGCTGACAAACCAGCTTCAGCCACCGAGACCGAGGTAGAGGGACTGTGGCTGACAGTGGCGAAATCTGATGGCGACAAGTGTGTGCGCTGCTGGCACTATCGTACCGATGTGGGGCAGCAACAGCAGCATCCTGAGTTGTGTAACCGTTGTGTGACCAACGTGGACGGTGAAGGTGAGCAGCGCCATTATGCCTAATGTGTTCCAACAAACTGGTTTGCGCTGGTTGTGGATCGCGCTGCTGGTATTGGTGGCCGATCAGGTCACTAAGCAGATGGTGGTTAAGTATATGGATCTCTACCAGACCATCGAAGTGATCCCGATGTTTAACCTGACCTATGTGCATAACTATGGCGCCGCGTTCAGCTTTTTAAGCAACGCAGGTGGCTGGCAGCGCTGGTTGTTCACCCTGATTGCGGTGGTGATCAGCGGTCTTATTTTATACTGGCTGAAACAAAGCCGTCGTGAACAGGCCCTGTTGCCCTGTGCCTTTACTCTGATTTTAGGCGGAGCACTGGGTAACGTAGTTGATCGGCTTATGTTTGGTTATGTGATCGATTTTCTGGATTTTTATTATCAGCAGTGGCATTGGCCGGCCTTTAATATTGCCGACAGTGCTATTTGCGTCGGAGCGGTGTTACTGGTGATCGATGCTTTCCGCAATAATGGGGTACAGACGGATGACTGAAAATATCATTGGGGCCGACAGTGAAGTGATCCTACACTTTGATCTGAAATTGGAAGACGGCTCGGCCGCAGACAGTACCCGGGTGAATAACAAACCCGCCAAGATGCGTATGGGCGATGGCAGTCTGACCGCCAATTTTGAAGCCTGCTTACTCGGGCTCAAAGCCGGCGATAAGAAAGCTTTTACCCTGGAGCCGGAGGATGCCTTCGGTCAACCCAATCCAGACAATGTTCATCATATGGATCGCAGTAACTTTGATGCGCAGACGGCCAAGCCGGGAATGATTGTGGCCTTTACCCAGCCTGGCGGTGCGGAAATTCCTGGCATTGTCAGGGAGGTCACCGGCGACTCGGTGACCGTGGACTTTAACCATCCACTGGCGGGTCATAAAGTCACCTTTGACGTAGAAATTATCGAGGTTAAATAGTTTTATGCAGCTACATCTGGCCAACCCAAGGGGCTTCTGCGCCGGTGTCGACCGTGCCATCACTATTGTCGAGCGGGCTCTGGAAATATTCGCGCCGCCCATCTATGTGCGCCATGAAGTGGTGCACAACAAGTTTGTGGTTAACGGTTTACGTGAGCGGGGCGCGCGCTTTGTCGATGAGCTCAATGAGGTGCCGGATGACAGCATCGTGATCTTCTCAGCCCATGGCGTGTCCCAGGCGGTTCGCAGAGAGGCCGAGCGTCGTGGCCTGAAGGTCTTTGATGCCACTTGTCCCTTGGTGACTAAGGTGCATATGGAGGTGACTCGTGCCAGTAAAAAAGGGGTGGAGTGTATCCTTATCGGCCATCAGGGGCATCCCGAAGTCGAGGGCACCATGGGCCAGTACGATAACCCGGTGGGCGGCATCTATCTGGTGGAGTCACCTGAGGATGTCAGCGCGTTGAAGGTTAAAGATCCCAGCCAGCTTTATTACTGTAGCCAGACTACATTATCGGTGGACGATACCGCCGATGTGATCGATGCGCTGCGAGCCAAATTCCCAAACATCGAAGGTCCACGGAAGGATGATATCTGTTATGCCACCCAAAACCGTCAGGATGCGGTGCGGGAGCTGGCCTCCAAAGTGCAAGTGCTCTTGGTCGTCGGGGCTCAAAATAGCTCTAACTCTAACCGTTTGCGCGAACTGGCTGAGAAAATGGGCGCTCAGGCGTATCTGATTGATGGCGCCAGTTGTATTCAGAGTCAGTGGCTTGAGGGTGTTCAGCATGTTGGGGTTACAGCCGGTGCCTCGGCCCCTGAGGTATTAGTTCAGGGGGTCATTGAACGGCTGAAGCAACTGGGAGCCAGCGAAGTGACAGAAACGCCGGGAAGAGAGGAAACCATCGAGTTCGCTGTTCCTAAAGAATTGCGTGTGCGTCAGGTCGGTTAGTCCCAACAATCCGCGGGAGCCTTGTTTTGGGATTGATCCAGAGTCAAGGGAGTACAGGCGGAGTCCGCGCTGGATTGTCCCGATTTAGCGGTAGCGGTCAGGGTATAGGTATTGGCCGAAACATTGGATATTGAGAAGCTGTAGTAGTCGCTGGTTGGCAGGGTTAGATCCGCATCATCCCCGTAGCTGGCGTTTTCCAACCTGTAGCCTTCCTGTTGCATTTGCAATTGCAATAATTGCTTGATGGCGTCGCCGCGCCGACTCTCGGCAATAAAACTTTGATAGGAGGGGACGGCCAAGGTTACCAGAATGCCGGCGATTGCCACCACGATCATTAATTCCAGCAGCGTTACCCCTCGAATACGTTTTCTCATTGTTGCATACCTTAGTCTTTGTCTGGATCGTCTACTATGTATGTAGCGCGAAAGCGTGTCCAAGTCGATATTAAATGGGTATGTAATTTGTTTACAAAGTACCGCCAGTCGGGTATTTCACTGCTGGAACTTATGATCACTGTGGCCATCATCAGTATTGTCGTGATGCTGGGCGCTCCGTCGTTTGTGACCGCTTTTCAGACACAACATTTGAAGGGAGCCAGCGAGGCGACCTATTTCACCCTTCGTTTTGCCCGATCCGAGGCCATTAGTCAGGCCAGTGATATCACTGTGGACTTTAACAGTGGAGCCAACTGGTGTGTCGGAGTGAGTGACACCGGTAGCTGTGACTGTACTGCGGCTAACAGTTGTCAGGTGCGTGGCGTGGAGCAGGTGGTTAAGGCTGCCGACTATGGGGATGTGGCGATGCAGAATATGACCTTTGTGGGCGGCGAATCCCAGTTCGATGGTATGCGAGGCACGTCGGCCGGTAACGCCGGTAGCCTGGAGTATACTCTGGGCGGCAGTACTTTCAGAGTCATACTCAGCAATTTAGGCCGGGCAAGAATCTGTTTGGTGTCGGGTAATATGACCGGGTATGACTCATGCGCTTAGTCCGTCGATATGAACGCGGTGCGAGCCTGGTTGAGCTGCTGATTGCTCTGGCGCTGGGATTGGCGTCTTTGTCCATCCTCGCCTCATTAGTCGGGTTTGGAATCGGCAGTAACGCCAAACTGATGCAGCAATCTCACCTATCCGAAGAGCTTATCTCGGCTATGTCATACATGGCGGGGGATATTCGCCGGGCGGGTTTTAATGGCACTACCTTAGAGATGGTGACTGACCCGGCAACCAGTCCCTCATCTTTTGCTAATTCCATCAGCATTGGTGCCTATGCCGGTGAGGCGGCTGACAGCTGTATTGAATACGCCTATGACGCCGATGCCGATGGTACTTTGGATAACACAACGCCAAATGAAAATTATGGTTTCCGCCTGCGTGATGGTGCCATCGAGGTGCGTCAGGGGGGAGCGCTTTGTACCGATGAAGGTTGGCAGGACCTGACCGATGCTTCCCGAGTGACAGTTACAGCGCTGAACTTTGCTGAACAAACGTTGGTCAGTGGTGGTGTCACCAGTCGGGAGATCACCATCACTATGGTGGGGGTATTGCCCTCGGATACGGACATCAGCCGGCGTTATCAGGAAATTGTATTGGTACGCAGTTATGATTAAGTCCTTATCCTCCATGCGGCGTCAGCGCGGCGCTCTTATTCTGGTATCGTCGGTGTTACTGTTAACCATAGTCACCAGTGCCACCCTCTATACTGGGCGGGTTAAAACCCTGGAGCACCGCATACTGCTTAATCAGCAAAATCATCGCCTGGCCTTTTCTGCTGCCGAGGCTGGTGTAATGCGGGCCTTGGGAAGACTATCCAGAGAGCCTCAGTGGACTGCGGATACCAATGGTAATCTGGACAATAATGCCCAGTTTCAAATCACCCAAAGCCGCCAGGATATCGATCGTGAAAGCTCTACGGTGACGTTGGTGACTCTGACCTCAAGTGGAAGCTCGCCAGACGGTCAGGCCAATGTGACCATCTCGGAGCAGGCGTTAATCTACAGCATTCTGGCTAATCCACCCGATGCGCCCTTGATTGTTGCCGGCGGTATGAATGTCAGCGGTAGTTTTGAGGTGACGGCGAACCCTAACGGCGGTGGCACCGGTGTGCCTCTTTCCATCTGGACCGACTCTCTTGTGGATATGAATAATGGCAGCGGTACCACCTGCGGTCTGCAGGAGTTTCAGGATGGCAATTGCAGCACTGATCCCTATTCGGAGAAGGGCTTTAAAAACCTGGATATTGTCGACGAGGATCCGGACTTTCCTGACGACCTCATGGAATATCTGTTTAACGTGCCTGAGGACCAGTGGACACAACTTTTGGCCGAAGCGGATCTGGTGGTTAGCAGTTGCGCTGGACTGGATGCTAATACAACGGGGTTAGTCTGGGTAAACGGTGATTGCAGCATTAACAGTAATACCCAGGTGGGCAGTTCCGATGATCCTGTGATTCTGATTGTGACCGACGGGGATATCACCATGAACGGTGGTGCGTCCCTCTACGGTATCTTGTTTTCCTTCCGCAAACCGGGTGTGACTGCAGACTTTGAGATCGATATGGCCGGTGGTGCATACACCTATGGTTCAGTCGCCTCCAACCACCCAGTTGGCAACTCAAGCGGGACCTATAACGCGGTCTATGACGCTGATGTGCTGGCCACCATCGATCAGCACGACGCTTTTAAGCGAGTGGCTCGAGTGCCCGGCAGCTGGCGAGATTTTTAGGGCCCTAGGCTCTGGGAGATAAATATGAAAGCACGTGGTTTTACTTTAATTGAAATGCTGGTGGCCTCACTGATTATCATGCTGGGGGTCACGGGGTATGTCAGCCTGCAGAATCTGTATATCAAGAAAGACTCGCAAACCAACCTACGCGCCATCGCCGTTAAGGCGGCTCAGGAAAAACTGGAAGACTTACGGAGTTTTACCTCCCTCAATGACGATCCTAATGCCTTTGATTATGGCGATATCGGGGATAACAGCGGCGGAGACCTGGCCGCAGGCGATATAGCAATAGAACTCACCGATGAGCAGGGGAACAGCTACACGTTTAACCGGACCTGGACGGTGACTGATCAGTATTTTGTCGATACCGATGGCGATGATCAGGATGATACCTGGCTGGATGCAGGCGATCCGGATCTGCCACAAAACCTCCCTTCCTGGCCAACCCAGAAGATGGTCACCGTCACTATCGGCTGGAAGGATAATCAGGGGGAGTCCCACAGCCTGTCACTGGAAGGTACAGTGGCACCGGTTCTGCAAAGTGACAGCCGACAGGCGATGAACGAATCGGCCAATGCCAAAAAGTCTCCTGAAGTGGAATATGTGCCTGGTCAGGCTCCGGATGTGATCTCCTACGATTTGGGGAATAACGAGAAAGTAGAAACCAGTAAGCCGGTTCCGGATGTGAAAAAACAAGGGGATAACATCGAAGTCCAGTTCGAGACCATCAAATACATCGAACAGGATGAAGTCAGCAAGCTGGAGCAGGAAGACTTTCTGACCGTTAATTGTCGCTGCCAACTGGCGGGTACGGCAGAGGGCATGACACCCTACCGGACCGTGCTGGAGGATGACGAGCTGCAGGTGGAGCCCGGCCAGACGGTTTCAAAAATGACCGGTAAGCCGGCCGACAGCCAACAGCCTGCGTTGTGCGATGCCTGCTGTCAGGATCATCATGATACGGTAACCATGATTAGCGAGGGCAATTACTATCGTGCCGAGGATGGCGGTCCCCATAAGCATTATAACTACTCTGGGGGGAGCTATTCGTTGGCTTCATCGGTGGGCGATACCTACGTAGAAGCGTGTCGGTTCAAACGGGTGGATGGTTTATTTAAGCTCTACCCTGACTGGCGTCTGGTGGATATTGTCGCCTTTGACGATACTTATTTATTCAGTGATGCCAACCTTAACGCCTATAAGAGTTTCACCGAGTCAGCAGTGAAAAATTCGATAAAGGGACTGACGTCGCCCGCTAAGCCCTCAGGGCGGGACATTGTTGTGCCCCCCGGTGGCTATCAGATCATCGCTCGTGGTATCTATGTGGACCGGATGACCAACAGCCATCAACAAGCCGTTATCAATAAAATTAATGCCGGTGATGAGACCTGGAAGGCCATTACGCCTTTTTACGACATTAATCTGACACTACTGGCCAATTGGTCCACTGGCGATCCCAGTGTGGCCAGTATCACACAGGAAGCGGTGTCTACGATTGTCGATCCCGAGAATGATTTCTATGGTACTTACAGTCGGGGGCGTCTTGAGGCGCTGACCGATGGGAGCACCAATATTTCGGTAACCTCATATCCCTATAATGCCGGTATCACGGCAACCACACCGGTATCGCCAGATGAAAACGACAACACCAGAACCGATGATAGCATGCAGGTGGAAGTGGATGGTCAGGCCACCAGTGAGAAATTCTTCGGCCTGATCGGCGATATCAAGTGTACCGCCATGGTGACCAAAAATAACACCACTGTCGAAGAAACCTGTGAAACCAACAATACCCAGAAAGCCAGTTACGTGGATCTCAGCAGCATGAGCATTGTTGCCGATCCCAATAACTTTAAGTGCTCTGTTTCAGTGCCTAAAGGGAACTCTACTCCCTTCTACAGTTGTGACAAAGTATCGGAGAACTGGAACGGCAGCATCACCTTCAACTTTAGCTCGGCGAAGTACACAGTGACCATGAAGCTGGAGTATCCAGATGGCTCAATTGTCGAGTCTGACACCCTGACGTTCATAGAACCACTGAACGCCACGTCGAATCGCGAATACAACCTGATCCTTAAGTTAGAGTAATGCCGGTCGCCGGGGAGGAGAGCAGTACTTCCCCGGCATCAGCTTAAAAAGCCAGAGAAAATACAGCATTAGGCTGTATTTTTTTTTATCATAGGGGCACATCTGTGCAAACAAGGTACGCTATGGACGCCAACGTCATTATTCAGGAGATGCGGGTTGAGCCCAGCATCGATGTGAAATACGAAATCACCCGCCGGGTGAATTTTATGAAGTCCCATCTGCGTCGCTCCGGTCTGAAGAATCTGGTTTTAGGCATCAGTGGCGGCATCGATTCCTGCACATTGGGCCGTCTGGCTCAGATTGCTGTGGATGAGATGAATGCCGAGCACCATGAAGAGCATCGCTTTATCGCCGTGCGTTTGCCTTATTCATCCCAGGCCGATGAAGACGATGCCCAGGCCGCCATTGATTTTATTCAGCCCTCTAAGAGCGTTACCGTCAATGTGCAGTCGGGGGCCGATGCGGTTCACGACGAAACCGCCACAGCGTTAGCTAAGCAGAGCCTCTTGCCTGATGACGAGGACAAGCAGGATTTTGTCAAAGGCAATGTAAAGGCACGGACGCGTATGGTCATTCAGTATGAAATCGCCGGCATGGTCGACGGTTTGGTTCTGGGGACCGATCACTCGGCAGAAAATATTACCGGTTTTTACACCAAATTTGGTGACGGAGCCTGCGATTTGGCGCCTCTGTTTGGCCTGAATAAACGTCAGGTGCGCCAACTGGCCGATGAGTTGGGCGCACCACGTCATATAATTGATAAGGCTCCCACCGCCGATCTGGAGAGCAATAATCCGCAGAAAACCGATGAGGCTGCGCTGGGCTTAAGTTATGACCAGATTGATGACTTTTTGGAAGGGAAAGCGGTTGCTCCCGAGGTGTCGGAGAAGCTAGTCTATATTTATCAGCGCACGCAACATAAGCGCCGTCCGATACCGACGATATACGACGACGAATAACGAGGTCAGCACATGAAAAAGATCGAGGCCATCATTAAGCCTTTTAAAATGGATGATGTCAGAGAAGCGCTGGCGGAGATTGGCATTACCGGTATGACGATCACCGAAGTTAAGGGGTTTGGCCGCCAGAAAGGCCATACCGAGCTGTATCGCGGGGCAGAATATCAGGTGGACTTTCTGCCTAAGATTAAAATCGATCTGGTATTGGGTGACGAGCAGGCCGAACGAGCCATTGAAGCCATTATGAATACGGCTCAAACCGGCAAGATCGGTGACGGTAAAATCTTTGTTTATGATGTGGAACGTGTCGTTCGCATCCGCACTGGAGAAGAAAACGAAGACGCGGTTTAATCTGTGTTTTTAGTGGGTCAGGAAGCCAGCGTTGCGCTGGCTTTTTTATTTTAGCCGGACTGGCAAGGCGCTAGTGTCTTATCAAAATAAATGGAGATTTCAGCAACTGTTACGCCAAATTTTTTCATGTAAGAGCGGTTCATAATGCGTTGTTTGTCCAACTGATACATCCAGTCGTCGATAGCAAATTCGTAGCGGGTATCATCCATGGGGACCTCAAGAGTATAGTGCCAGTTAAATGCCTGGCCTTGTGAACGCCCTGAGGCGGTGCCCACCACATCACCGGCAGTACCGGTGACCACGCCATTATCGGCGATGTTCAACTTCCAAATGCGTTTTTGTATCTCTCCGTCGTTGAAGTAAAAAGTTTCGTCCAGCTCGCCCCGATTGCCGTCCCAGGAACCGATAATATCCACGCAGAAATGTCGCACCAGCTTGCCGCTGTAATCCTCGATCATGCCGCGAGCGGTGACCCGACCGTCGAAATAGCTCTTTAATTCGAAGTTGGGCTGGGTTTGCCGGTAGTCCTCCAGTGAGGCTGAACAGCCACTGAGGAAGGCGGCAAACATAAGCATTAGAGTAGTCAGTTTCATGGCTGAGCTCCGATCAGTTTATTGCGAACTTTGGGGTAGCTGGCATTTTCCGATAGCCAAATGGCGGCAAAGTGATGACCAAACTCGGCCTCCGCAATACGACCGATAAATTGGCCGTTGTAATAGAAGTGACTGACTTGGTCGGCATCCAGATGCAGAATGAGCTGATCCCCCTCTTTTAAATCTGGCCAAATCCGGCCGACCTGTTGCAGCCAGGTCTCCTGAAGAGGATGAGAAAGCCCGAGCTTCTGCCATTGCTCTTGGGTGGACTCCACCAGTTCCTGACTATCGATGTCACGCAGATAATCAATTTTTAGTGCTAAAGGGCCTCTAATATCCGTGAAGGTGCCGCTTGGGGTATAGAGACTCGACCAGTATACGTCCCAGAACAATACTTCCAGTTTGGCTTTGCCGACTTGCTGCATGTTCTCAATGGGACTGGCAAGGCTTAAGGAAGCCAGACCCATCCAGACAACAGCAATGACAATTTTAATTAGTTGCCAGTTCATAATCGCTCCTTTGTGCCATATAACGCATGACGGCAATTAAAGCGGGCATCAAGGCCGCCCAGACCACGGCCAAAATGAAAAAGGTGACCGTGAGGCCGTAGGGAAATTCCACAGCTTGAAAGCGCCACCCGGTGATATAACTCAGTGGTGCCGATATGGCTGCACAGCCAGCGGCTATAAGGGGGCGCCGATAAAAATAATTGAGGCTGTGAGGCAAGGTGGCGGTGAACACCACCCATAAACCTATCAGCCACAGTGGAATGGGTAGTAGAGCTTGCTCAAAGACAAATACGCCGCAGAGGGTTAAGGCGATATCTACCGCAATCCCGAGCAAGGCTGCGGCGCCCACGCATACCAGTTCCCGCAACGGCTGGCGTAGCAAGACAAAATGAAGGACTAATAATGTCAACAGGCCAGGCAGCCAGGGGGTCTGACCCAACACGGCTACCAACCAGGCGACCTGAAACCACACCAGGTTACCCCAGAAGGCATAATGGGGCAGTCTAAATACGCTGGATGTCATCGCGATAGCCTGGTTTACTCATCAACATCTGTACGGTACTGATGGTTCTCTCCCAGAAGCCGCCTTCACAGTAGCTGAAGTAAAAACGCCACAGGCGGGCAAAATGCGGGTCATAGCCGAGGCCCGCCAGTTCATCCTGTTTGGCCACAAAACGACGCTGCCAGTCTTTGAGAGTGCGGGCATAGTCATAGCCAATATCATGACAGTCCCGGACTACCAGAGCCGTATTGTCTTTCAGGCATTGTTGAATGACGCTCTGGCAGGGCAGAAAACCACCGGGGAAAATGTATTTCTGAATAAAGTCCATCCCTTTGCTGTAACTGTCGTAGCGCTGCTCGTTGATAGTGATGGACTGCAGCAGCATGAGACCGTCCTCGGTGAGTAAGGTATTACATTTAGCAAAAAACTCTCTTAGAAAGTCTTTTCCCACCGCTTCGATCATCTCAATGGACACCAGTTTGTTATAGCGACCTTCAAGCCGTCGATAGTCTTGTTTCAACAAGGTGATCTGGTCGGTCAACCCTTCTGCTTCAACCCGTTCACCGGCGAGCTTATATTGCTCCTCGGAAATGGTTGTGGTGGTGACCTGACAGCCATAATGCTTAGCCGCATGAATGGCCAGTGCGCCCCAGCCAGTGCCGATTTCCATAAGATGGTCATGCGGCTTCAGGTCCAGCTTGCGACAAATAATATCCAGCTTATTTTGCTGGGCCTGGGCTAAGTCCGCCTCTGGAGACGGGTAGATGGCCGCCGAGTACATCATACTGTCATCCAGAAAGCGGCGGTACAGGGTATTACCCAGATCATAGTGCGCGGCAATGTTTTTCTTGGCCTGCACGGTCGAATTGCGGCGGCGCCATTGAGTGCACCAGTTTACTGGGGCCATTAACCAGCTTAACTGGCTTTCCAGATGGTCTAGCAGGGTCATATTGCGTGCGAACAGACGAATAACGGCCGTCAGATCCGGTGTATCCCAGAGTTCGTCGGCAAAGGTCTCGCCAGCGCCGATACTTCCTCCCAGCAACAGTCTTGGATAAAACTCGGCGCTCAGCACATTGATTTCGGCTCGAAGGGTATCTGCCGAAGAGCCAAAGCGCTCTACCTCAGTGCCTTCCTCGGCCAGCACCAGATAGCCTTGCGGCAGCCGTTGCAGAACCTTCAGTAATGTGGCGCGACACAGTTTTTGCCAGGCCGTCATGGATTGTGGTCGACTCAGCGTCCTGTCACTGCTTTGCATACTTACTCCTTACCACTAACTGGGTGGGAATACACCGGGGCGCCCTTGCCAAAAAGTTTCAGGGCCTGCCAGTAGATTCCGGTTATCGTTTTTAAACTCATCGTGCTTAACATTACGCGCCAGAGTTGTTTTGGGTTCATTGGCAGCCTCGACAGGTCAATGCCGGCGCTGAAGTGTGACGTTTCCCGGCGCAAGTCGATGCTCAGGCGCAGCTTTTCGTCAGGTTCAGGTACCTGCCAGTGATAGGTCATGTCCATGGGGTTAAATGGCGATACATGGAACGCCTTGCTGGTAGGTTGAGGGTTGGTTAGATCCACCACATATCGATGACGTTCATTCCAGGGGGTGTTGCTGACCTCGGCCAGCATATGGGTGAACTGGCCCTGCTCATTTTGCCGGTAGTAAAAGTTGACCGGGCTGAACAGCACGCCAAAAAACCGTAACTGACCCAGCAGGAACACTTTACCGCTAAGTTGTTCACCATCGCAGGTCGTCATGGCCTCCAGCGCCACCTCCTTGAGGGAGCGTTCTGGCTGGTCAAGGTAGTCGCTACGGCGAAAACGCACCGGGGCCCAGCGCCGGTAGCCCAGATATTTGTGCTGATCCAGTGACTCGAGTTGATCCAAGTCCAGCCAAAACAGATGAATCTTATACTCAAAGCTGTGTTGTACCGGCCGGTGACGACGATGCCAGGTGAGTCCCGAGTAGATGGCATGGTTGGTCATAGGCTCGCTCCAAAACGAGCACACACATCCAGACCACTTCTCACGCCATCTTCATGAAAACCGTTGTACCAGTATGCGCCACAAAAATGCAGGCCGTCGATGCCGCAAATTTGCTGGCGTTGCTGTTGGGCCTGAATGCCGGCATCGGAGAATTGCGGGTGGCTGTAATGAAAGCGGCGTAGAACTTTATCAGGATCGATGTCGTCGCTGTTGTTCAAGGTGACGCAAAACGTCGTTTTGGTGTTGAGTCGCTGTAGAATGTTCATATTGTAAGTGACTGACGCCGGGCGCTCTCGTTCACCAGACTCGCCTTTAATCAAATAATTCCAGCTGGCCCAGGCCAAAGGCCGTTTGGGGAGCAGGCGAGTATCTGTGTGCAAAACGACTTCATTATCGGAGTAAGGCAGTGCACCTAAAATACGTTGTTGCTCTTCTGTGGGTCTTTCCAGCAATGATAGCGCCTGATCGCTATGGCAGGCCAAGATTACATGATCGAACTGCTCGGTTGGACGGTCTGAAAAGCTCAGTTCCCACCCTTGGTCGGTTTGACGACAGCCCCTTACCGGGCAACTCAGATGAATACGGTCTTTAAAATGTTTACATAGGGGCTCAATGTACGATCGTGAGCCCCCAACAAGGGTGTACCATTGAGGCCGGTTTTGAACGTTCAGCAGGCCATGGTTGTTAAAAAAACGCAGAAAAAATGGCAGTGGGAAGGCCTTAACATCCTCTAAGGATGCGGACCAGATAGCGGCACACATGGGCAAAATGTAATTACCGGCAAAGTAGTCGCTAAATTCCTGGCGCTCTAGCAGCTGTCCCAGGGTGTCGTGTTCGGTGAAACTCTGCCGTTCCAACTCCTCTTTACAGAGTCTGTTGAAGCGCAATATTTCGCCGATGAAGCGATAAAACCCAGGTCTCAGCAGATTGCGTCTTTGGGCAAACAGGGTGTTGAGCGTATGGCCGTTGTATTCAAGATTCTGGGCGCTGTTTTTCACGCTGAAACTCATTTCGGTGGGCTGACGCTTTACCCCCAACTTATCCATCAACTGGATAAAGTTCGGATAGGTCCAATCGTTGAAAACAATAAAGCCGGTATCAATGGCATGAGCTTCACCATTTACTGTCACATCTACCGTATGAGTATGACCTCCGATGTAGTCATTAGCCTCAAACACCTGAACATCATGTTCTTTACTCAGCAGGTGAGCGCAAACTAATCCGGAAATGCCCGTGCCAACGATAGCGATACGTTGAGTCATTACTTCATTCCTTTACTCAATGCCACCTGCAAGGCGGTGGGAAGTTTAGCAAATAGTCGCATTAGCCAGGCGAACAGAGTCGGGAAGTAAATACTGCTCGAGCGACGCTCTATACCGGTTAAGAATTGTTTTGCCGCGCGTTCAGCGGAAATTCGCATCGGCATGTCGAAGTCGTTCTGCTCCGTCAGCGGGGTCTTCACAAATCCGGGCGAAACACTTTGTACGATGATCCCCCGACCCGCTAAGTCCACCGCCAGGCTCTTAGTAAGGTAATGGGCCGCAGCCTTACTGGCTCCATAGGCCTGACTGCGGGTAAATGGCAAGCACCGGGCCAGGCTGTCTACTATGACCAGTTGATTGCCAGATTTCAGCTTGGGTAGTATGGGATCCAGGGTGTTTACAAGGCCGAAAAAGTTCGGCTCAAATACTCGTCGAAACAAATCGGTGTCCCAGTTATCTACATCCACATACTCGCAAGTCCCCGCATTCAGAACATAAACATCCGCATTCACGTTCTCTAGTGCTTGTTTACATTGTTGGTTATCCGAGACATCGAAGCTCAGGGGGGTAATGTTAGGCTCTTGCCCGGTTAGTGCTTCAAGGCGCTCCTCGTTACGACCGCATGCGATAACCTGCCAGCCCTGGGACGCTGCTCGCACCGCCAAGGCTTTGCCGATGCCTGAACTTGCGCCTGTTATGAGTATGGTTTTCATTGCGTCATCCTGCGTTTCACCCAGCGGATTGCGGTGCCCAGTATTGGAAGATGCTCGTACAACATCGCACCGAGATCATAGTAGTCGGTTTGCTTAGCTATACGACCTTCGCGGATAAGCAGTTCACTGAGCCCGTCGAGCTGGATCGGTCTGTTGCCGTTTATTCTTGGGTGGCGATACTGCATGGTCCAGCGCACATAGGCGTGCTCCGGATCATCGGAAATGTGATGAATGGTAAAGTCGCATTGAGTGCAGTTTTTCACCAACTCCGCGAAGTAACGTTTTACCGCCACGATGCCCCTGTGCCGGCCTACTGGATCGATGAACAATACGTCGTCGGCATAAATGCGTTCCAGTTGTCCGATAGCGTCGAGGTTAAGGTGTTGATACAGATGGCGGAATTGTTCCATCAGAGTCATGGATAATGTCCTTACGAGTGGTCCATAAAAGCACGTTTACTATAAACGGGCGAGGTCGTTTTGGATCATTTTGTGGTGCCAACGATCCAATCCTTTAATCGTTTAGTAATAGGAGTATAGGTAAAACCGAGCTAAGTCAGCTATGAGCGAGAAATCTATCAGCATTCCACTGTTTCCCCTTTCCTCGCACGTGTTGCCCGGAGGCCGTTTGTCTTTGCGGATCTTCGAGCCCCGCTACCTGAGGATGGTAAAAGAGGCCTGCCGTCAGAACTCAGGCTTTGGCATATGTATGCTGAAGCAGGGGCTGACCGGTAGCGAGCGCTGTCCGATTCTACCTATTGGCACCTACGTTAACGTGGTGGACTTTGACATGCTTAGAGACGGGATGTTGGGGATTACCGTGGAGGGTCAGCGGTTATTTCATATGGAGCAGTTCACGACTCAGTCAGACGGGCTGCGCATCGGCCAATGCCATTGGTTGGATATGTGGCAAGCGAACTTGCCAGAAGAGTCTATTAATCCCCTGGTGAAAAAGCTTAAACAGACATTCTCTCGCTACCGGGAGTTAGCTGAACTCTACGAGCAGCCCAGGTTTGACGACCCTCAATGGGTCGTATCTCGCTGGCTGGAGCTGTTGCCTGTCGACGCAGAGCAAAAACAGTGGTTATTAGGGCAACAAGATAGCGGAAAAGTCGTCGATTTTCTGACACAATTAACCCACTGATCCATTTTCTGTTTACTTGGGTATAAGTTGCATCTTAATAATTACACAGGTGACAGAGCATGCTCGTTGGGATTCAATTGCAAAGCACCAAGTCACAACCACAGGACAGTGGTGATTTAAAAGCGGATATGGCGGCAATGTTGCAGAAAGTGGCAGATGAGCGTTGTAAGGCATCATTTGCCCGGCTGTTTAATCATTTCGCACCACGCATTCGCTCCTACGCCTTAAAGCAGTTTGGAAACGAGGCGCAGGCCATGGAATTAGTTCAGGACACTCTGTCTAACGTGTGGCAGAAAGCGCACTTGTTCAACGCCAGCAAAGGAGCGCCTTCGACCTGGATATTTACCATTGCGCGTAACATTCGCTTCGATATGCTGCGCAAGCAGCAGAACCGCAAAGAGGATATTTGTTCTGATGATTTGTGGCCGGTGCTGTGTGAGCAAACCGCAGAACCCAACGAAGTCGACATGGATGAACAAATGACTTTGCATCAGGTGGGCGAGATGTTTTCGTCGCTGCCCGAAAAGCAGCGACTGGTCATAGAAGCAATTTATGTTGAGGGTAAGTCCCAGCAAGAGGTTGCCGACCAGTTATCCATTCCATTGGGGACCGTTAAATCACGGACCCGTCTGGCGCTACAACGTTTAAAAGAGATGTTAGATCACGATGAGTAACTTTCACCCCACATACCAACAGCTAATACAGTATGTCGCTGGAGAGGCATCTCCACAGTTGGCTTTGATGGTGGCAGCGCATGTGGATATGTGTCCGCTGTGCCAGATGAAAGTCGCCTGTGAAGAAGAAGCGCTTGCAGAGCAGCAGATAGATCAGGCTCAGGTTCAGGCTGAGTCAGCCGACTCGCAGATGCAGCGAATGCTCAGCGACATTATTCAGCAACCACAATCTGAAGGCATTGCCCTGCCGCACCAAAAACATCGTTCCAAGGCCCTGGAACTGGATGGAAGGGAGTTTGAGGTGCCTCGTTGTCTACAGCGCTATGCGGAAAAAGTAACCGGTTGGAACCGCATGGTGGGCAAGCTTTGGCAGGCCAGAGTGGATCTGGGCGGCGAGGGTCGGGCCGACTTTATATTTATGGAAAAAGGCGGTTCGGTGCCAGAACATACACACAATGGTCAGGAAATGACGCTGGTATTAGATGGCGAGTTCGTCGATGAATATGGTCATTATCAGGATGGCGACTTTCTGTTGATGGACGGTCAGCGGCGTCATAGTCCCAGAGCCGAAGTGGACGAAGGCTGTTTGGTGTTCTCCATTGTGGATAAGCCGTTGCATTTTACTTCAGGCTTGTCTCGGTTGCTGAACCCTTTTAGTCACTTATTCTTCAAGTGATGCTCTGCCTGACTTAACAGGCATAAAAAAGCCATCTTTACAGACTCATTATCGACGTCTGTTTAGATGGCTTTCTGCATAGGGTAACTGGATGTATTAACCGACCAGATCAGACTCCGGGTAGTTGAGCTTTAACACCTTAAGGGTATTTTGCTTTAATTCTTCCAGTCCCAGCTGTTCATAACACTCTATCATCAACTCTAATGCGCTTTGCACATGAGGTGTGTCGGGGAAATACTCCAGTACGTATTTGCCACGATTGGCGGCGGCAACATAAGCCTGACGTTTCATATAATAGCTGGCGATAGCGAGCTCATAACGAGCCAGACGGTCTTTGATATGCAGCATACGCTGCTTGGCATCGGCCACATACTTGCTGTCCGGGTGCTTTTCCAGCAAAGTGCGAAAGTCTTTAAATGCCTGGCGTGATTTACTGGGATCGCGGTCAGCCCTGTCAATGCCCACCAGATCCTGGAATAAATTCGCCTCGGCGTCCATATTGACTAAGCCCCGCATATAATGGACGTAATCGGCGTTGGCATGGTTGGGGTTTAATCGCAGAAAACGGTCAATGGTAGCCAGGGCTTTATCCACGTCCTTTGTTTTGTAATAGGCGTAGATGAGATCCAGTTGTACCTGATCGGAGAAAGGACCAAAAGGGTACTTGGAATCCAGGGCACTCAGTGTTTGAGTGGCACCATTAAAATTACCATTTTCAAGGTTTTCCTTGGCCTTGGCATACAAAGCCTGCGGGCCTTGGTTGGCCAGTTCGATATCTTCTTCTTCCGGAGATGTGGAGCAAGCTGACAGACCTAAAACGGCGGTCAGCAGGAATACGTGAGTCAGGCGTGGTTGCTGCATAAAAATCTTATCTGCCTCTGCAATTCGTCATGGTGCAAAAATCCGTTAGAATGGGCACCGTTTTTATATTCATCGATGGATGTCGCTGCATTCTACCGCAGTGATCGAGGCGATGCACACGATAATCAAAGGGCTCGTTACCACTAATGCAAGAATCCATTTCCCTAACCGGCAATATTCCCGAACAGGATGCCGGAAAACGTTTAGATCAGTCATTGGCCAGTTTGTTCCCGGACTACTCCCGTTCCCGGATTAAAGAATGGATTTTAGAGGGGGGCGTAACCATCGATGGTACCGTAGTGGATAAGCCCAGAGACAAGGTGCTGGGCGGTGAACAGGTGACCATTGAGGCACAAATCGAAGTTCAGGGCCAACATCAACCTGAGGCCATCGCGTTGGATATCGTCTATGAAGATGACGATATTCTGGTGATAAATAAGCCAGCCGGATTGGTGGTGCACCCAGGAGCGGGCAACCAGTCCGGCACCCTATTGAATGCGTTGCTGAACCACTGCCCGGAGATTGAGTCGGTGCCCAGAGCCGGAATCATTCATCGGCTGGATAAAGATACAACCGGCTTAATGGTGGTGGCCAAGACCATACCGGCTCAAACGCATTTAGTTGCACAGCTGCAGGCACGGGAAATTAGCCGTGAGTATGAAGCCCTGGTCAACGGCATTATTGTAGCTGGGGGAACAGTGGATGAGCCCATTGGCCGTCATGATACCAAGCGCACCAGCATGGCGGTCCGCGCCATGGGCAAACCAGCGGTGACTCATTACCGGGTGATGGAAAAATTCCGCGCCCATACTCACCTGCGCCTGAAGCTGGAAACGGGGCGCACTCATCAGATACGGGTGCACATGGCCCATTTACAACATCCTATCGTGGGGGACCCGCTATACGGTGGACGTCCCAAGCCGCCCAAAGACGCCAGTGAGACCTTCCGACAAGGACTCAGGGAGTTTAAACGTCAGGCCTTACATGCGGCTCAGCTGGAACTGGCTCACCCTGTCAGTGGTGAGTGGATGAGCTGGCAGGCACCGCTGCCGCAGGATATGGTAGCGATGCTGGAACTGATGCAGCAGGATAAACGAGATAATCCGGAAGATTGGTGATGATCACCCCAAACTGGCCGGCGCCAACGAATGTTCAAACATTTTGTACCGTCCGTCAGGGCGGTTACAGTGCGCCACCTTATGACAGCTTAAACATTGCGGGTCATGTGGGCGATGATCCGACTCGGGTGGCTAAGAATCGCCACCTGCTGCCCAACTACCAGAATCTGGTTTGGTTAGAGCAGGTACATGGCAACCATGCAGTGGAACTTAAAGCCGGACAGACGGTGGATGAGCCGGCTGATGCCAGTATCTCCCGTACTCCCGGTGTCGGCTGTGTGGTGATGACCGCCGATTGTCTGCCGATGCTGGTCTGCGACGAGAGAGGCTCGGTAGTGGCGGCCGTACACGGTGGTTGGCGTGGCTTAGCGGCTGGCGTTATCGCCAATACCATTAAAAAAATGGCGGTGCCCGGTGAGCAATTGATGGTTTGGCTCGGGCCGGCCATCGGGCCGGACGCCTTCGAAGTCGGTGAAGAAGTGCTCGATCACTTTATTGACTGTAAAACGGCTTTCAGAAAAACCGCGAAGCCGGGCAAATATCTGGCGGATATTTATCAGATCGCCCGCCATCAGTTACAGGCTTTGGGCGTGCAGCGCTGTTACGGCGGTAATGACTGCACCTTTTCAGACGCCAGTCGTTTCTTTTCCTATCGTCGTGATGGGCAGACCGGTCGTATGGCGTCGGCCATTTGGCTCACCTGATTGATCCAGCGCAAGCCGACACTTGCTCAAAGACTTGATTCATTATTCATCAGTACCCATAAATAACCACAAGTAAGATTTTTACCAGAAGGTACTGACATCATGAGACTGGATAAAATGACCAGTAAGTTTCAAATGGCGATCTCCGATGCCCAATCCTTGGCGTTGGGACGGGATCATCAATACATTGAACCCGCTCACCTGATGCTGGCATTAATGAATCAGGAAGGCGGCTCCATCAAGCCACTGATGGATACCGCGGGAGTGAATACTAACTCGCTGCGTTCCTCTTTATCTCAGATTATCGAGCAGCTACCGCGCGTGGAGGGCGTGGGTGGTGATGTGCAACTGAGTAAGGAGTTGGCGGTACTGCTGAACCTGTGTGACAAAATTGCCCAGCAGCGTAAAGACGATTACATCACCTCGGAAATCTATGTGCTGGCAGCCCTGGAAGACAAGGGCAAGTTGGGTCAAACCCTGAAGAGCCTGGGGGCGGATAAAGCCAAGATCGAGCAAGCTATTGAAAAGCTCCGTGGCGGTCAGAAAGTGACCGACCCTAACGCCGAAGACGTACGTCAGGCTCTCGAAAAATACACTACCGATCTCACCGAGCGGGCCGAGCAGGGTAAGCTGGATCCGGTTATCGGCCGGGATGAAGAGATCCGCCGCACGGTGCAGGTACTGCAGCGCCGTACCAAGAATAACCCGGTGCTTATCGGTGAACCTGGTGTAGGTAAGACCGCTATCGTGGAGGGGCTGGCCCAGCGAATCGTGAACGGAGAGGTGCCAGAAGGCCTGAAAAGTAAGCGCGTACTGTCGCTGGATATGGGGGCTCTGGTGGCCGGAGCCAAGTACCGGGGCGAATTCGAGGAGCGCTTAAAAGCGGTACTTAATGAGCTGGCCAAGGAAGAAGGCAATGTCATTTTGTTTATCGACGAGCTGCATATCATGGTGGGCGCGGGTAAGACCGATGGCGCCATGGACGCCAGCAATATGTTAAAGCCAGCCCTGGCGCGTGGTGAGTTACACTGTGTGGGTGCCACAACGCTGGATGAGTACCGCCAGTATATTGAAAAAGATGCCGCCCTGGAGCGTCGCTTCCAGAAGGTGCTGGTGGATGAGCCGAGTGTGGAAGATACCATCGCGATTTTGCGGGGATTGAAAGAGCGCTACGAGTTGCACCACTCGGTAAATATTACCGACCCGGCGATTGTGGCGGCAGCATCACTATCCCATCGGTATATCAGCGATCGGCAGCTGCCCGATAAGGCCATTGACCTTATTGACGAAGCCGCGTCCAGCATCCGCATGCAGATCGACTCCAAACCAGAAGAGATGGATCGTCTCGAGCGTCGGGTGATCCAGTTGAAACTGGAAGAACAGGCCTTGGCTAAGGAAACGGATGAAGCCAGCCATAAACGCCTTGAAGCCATTGAACTGGAGCGCGAGCAGTTGGAGAGTAAATACAAGGAACTCGAGACGGTCTGGTTATCTGAGAAACAGGCCATGCAAGGTGCCCAGCATATCAAAGCAGAGCTGGAACAGGCGAAGCTGGATCTGGAGATTGCTCGTCGGGCGGGGGATCTGAACCGGATGTCCGAACTGCAATACGGCCGTATTCCTGAGCTGGAACAGCAACTGGAAAAAGCCGAAGCCTCAGAAGGGCAAGACACCAAGCTGGTGAAAAACAAGGTTTCCGATGTGGAGATCGCCGACGTGCTGTCCCGGTGGACGGGTATTCCGGTGAGTAAGATGCTGGAAGGCGAGCGTGAAAAACTGCTGCGCATGGAAGACTCTCTGCACAATCGGGTCATTGGGCAGGACGAAGCGGTCAATGCGGTGGCGAATGCCATTCGTCGTTCCCGTTCGGGCCTGGCCGACCCCAATCGGCCCATAGGTTCATTCCTGTTCCTGGGGCCAACGGGGGTGGGTAAGACCGAGCTGTGTAAGTCGCTGGCCGAATACCTGTTCGACACGCAGGAGGCCATGGTGCGAATCGATATGTCCGAGTTCATGGAAAAACACTCAGTGGCTCGGTTAGTAGGCGCGCCTCCCGGTTATGTGGGCTATGAAGAAGGGGGCTATCTCACCGAAGCCGTGCGCCGTAAACCCTATTCGGTGATATTGCTGGATGAGGTAGAGAAGGCCCACCCGGATGTGTTTAATATTCTGCTGCAGGTACTGGATGATGGTCGCCTGACCGATGGCCAGGGCCGTACCGTGGACTTTAAAAATGCCGTTGTCATTATGACTTCGAATCTGGGCTCGGACATTATCCAAGACCTACACAACGACAGTCAGTATCAGGAGATGAAAGATCGGGTGATGACCGTGGTGGCGCAGAACTTCCGCCCGGAGTTTATTAACCGTATCGACGACACAGTGGTGTTCCATCCGTTGGCTCATGAGCAGATCAAGGCCATTGCCGAGATCCAGCTGGCGTCCCTCAGAAAACGTCTCGCCGAGCAGGATTACGATCTTGAGTTAACCCAAGCTGCTCTGGATAAGTTGGCCGATGCTGGGTTTGATCCCGTGTTTGGCGCTCGTCCTTTGAAGCGGGCCATCCAGCAGCAGATTGAGAACCCTCTGGCACAGAAGTTGTTAGCAGGCGAATTGCTCCCCGGCAGCAAGCTGCATATTGACGCTGACGAGCAGGGCTTTGTGTTTCACTAAATCTGCCACTCGGTAAGAACCAGAAAGCCGCCTGCGGGCGGCTTTTTTATTTTCGGTGAATGCCCCCAGACTATAAGGAGTCGGCATAAATGTGTTATCTTAGCCCTCGTTTTAAGGAGGGATGAATGCCAGACAGTAAACATAAGGGGATATATCTCCTGCCTAACCTGCTGACCACTGCAGGACTTTTTTCCGGATTCTACGCCGTGGTATCTGCCATGAACGGGCACTTCGAAGCGGCAGCCATAGCGATTTTTGTGGCGATGATATTTGATGGTCTGGATGGCCGTGTGGCCAGAATGACCAATACCCAGAGTGACTTCGGTGCCGAGTATGACTCAATGGCTGATATGATCTCCTTTGGCATCGCCCCGGCACTGGTGGCCTACTCATGGGGATTAACGGATATGGGTAAGCTGGGCTGGTTAGCTTCCTTTGTCTATGTCGCCGGTGCCGCTCTGCGTCTGGCTCGTTTTAATACTCAACTGTCCGTTGCCGACAAGCGCTTCTTCCAGGGGCTAGCCAGTCCAGCGTCGGCGGCTTTGGTAGCAGGCCTGGTTTGGGTCGGTGTCGAGTATGACATCAAGGGTACCGACTATGGGCCGATCGTTGCGTTTATAACCGCGGCGGCGGGCTTACTGATGGTCAGCAACTTCAAATATAACTCTTTTAAAGAAGTGAACTGGCATGGCAAAGTGCCTTTTGTGGCCTTGTTAGTGGTCATGCTGGTGTTTGTGATCGTCGCGACCCAGCCATCTCTCGTCCTCTTTATTGTATTTGCGCTTTACGCCATCGCCGGGCCTATCAATACCTTCCGCAGTGTGGATAAAGTCGAGCTTAAGCACGTGGTGGGGGATGCGGATGACGATGACGAAGACTTCCGCGCTGACGCTGAGCAAGAGCACAAAGACAAAGCAGACTGAACCCGTAGTGGTTTGGATACAATCAAAGGGCAGCGATAAGCTGCCCTTTTTCGTATCAAGACGGAAAATCAGTACTTAACTGGCGTTAAGGCCATGTTAGCATTTGTGATTGCTTCGTAACTTATTGAAAATTAAATACTAGTTATCCAGTTGTCGTAATTCTGAGCGAATGGATATGTTTTTTCAAAAAGCCCTTGCGAGGGCAATAACTTTGCGTATAATGCGCCTCTCTTTCGCGGCAACAGTACGTGAGCCGGGAAAGAGAAAGTTTTAATGTCAGGTTTTATAAATTAATTTGAAATTAATTGTTGACATTAAAAAGGGAAAGCGTAGAATGCGCATCCCGCTTCAGGGCAAGCCAAGCTTGGATTTGAAGCGAAATGTTCTTTAACAATTTGCAACGAGACAATCTGTGTGGGCACTCGTTAAAAGAGTGTCAGCCAAAGATATTCATGATTATTTAATTGAAGAGTTTGATCATGGCTCAGATTGAACGCTGGCGGCAGGCCTAACACATGCAAGTCGAGCGGTAACAGAGAGAAGCTTGCTTCTCTGCTGACGAGCGGCGGACGGGTGAGTAATGCTTGGGGATCTGCCCGGTAGAGGGGGACAACCACTGGAAACGGTGGCTAATACCGCATAACGTCTACGGACCAAAGAGGGCTTAGGCTCTCGCTACCGGATGAACCCAAGTGAGATTAGCTAGATGGTGAGGTAAGAGCTCACCATGGCGACGATCTCTAGCTGTTTTGAGAGGAAGGACAGCCACACTGGGACTGAGACACGGCCCAGACTCCTACGGGAGGCAGCAGTGGGGAATATTGGACAATGGGGGCAACCCTGATCCAGCCATGCCGCGTGTGTGAAGAAGGCCTTCGGGTTGTAAAGCACTTTCAGTGATGAGGAAGGATGTGTAGTTAATACCTGCACATATTGACGTTAGTCACAGAAGAAGCACCGGCTAACTCCGTGCCAGCAGCCGCGGTAATACGGAGGGTGCGAGCGTTAATCGGAATTACTGGGCGTAAAGCGCACGCAGGCGGTTTGTTAAGCTAGATGTGAAAGCCCCGGGCTCAACCTGGGAGGGTCATTTAGAACTGGCAGACTAGAGTCTTGGAGAGGGGAGTGGAATTCCAGGTGTAGCGGTGAAATGCGTAGAGATCTGGAGGAACATCAGTGGCGAAGGCGACTCCCTGGCCAAAGACTGACGCTCAGGTGCGAAAGCGTGGGTAGCGAACAGGATTAGATACCCTGGTAGTCCACGCCGTAAACGCTGTCTACTAGCTGTTTGCGACTATAGGTTGTGAGTAGCGAAGCTAACGCGCTAAGTAGACCGCCTGGGGAGTACGGCCGCAAGGTTAAAACTCAAATGAATTGACGGGGGCCCGCACAAGCGGTGGAGCATGTGGTTTAATTCGATGCAACGCGAAGAACCTTACCTACACTTGACATGCAGAGAACTTTCCAGAGATGGATTGGTGCCTTCGGGAACTCTGACACAGGTGCTGCATGGCTGTCGTCAGCTCGTGTCGTGAGATGTTGGGTTAAGTCCCGCAACGAGCGCAACCCTTGTCCTTAGTTGCCAGCATTAAGTTGGGCACTCTAAGGAGACTGCCGGTGACAAACCGGAGGAAGGTGGGGACGACGTCAAGTCATCATGGCCCTTACGTGTAGGGCTACACACGTGCTACAATGGTTGGTACAGAGGGAAGCGAGAGCGCGAGCTGGAGCGGATCCCTTAAAGCCAATCGTAGTCCGGATTGGAGTCTGCAACTCGACTCCATGAAGTCGGAATCGCTAGTAATCGCAGGTCAGAATACTGCGGTGAATACGTTCCCGGGCCTTGTACACACCGCCCGTCACACCATGGGAGTGGGATGCAAAAGAAGTGGTTAGCCTAACTTCGGAGGGCGATCACCACTTTGTGTTCCATGACTGGGGTGAAGTCGTAACAAGGTAACCGTAGGGGAACCTGCGGTTGGATCACCTCCTTACGAAATGCTGACATCTTTTGATGCAGTGCCTACACAGATTGTTTTGTTGCAAAGAGAAAGAGTATAGCGAGGGGCTATAGCTCAGCTGGGAGAGCGCCTGCCTTGCACGCAGGAGGTCAGCAGTTCGATCCTGCTTAGCTCCACCATAGGCTTGTAGCTCAGCTGGTTAGAGCGCACCCCTGATAAGGGTGAGGTCGGCAGTTCAAGTCTGCCCAAGCCTACCACATATTCGCTATTCTGCGTTGTCGCACAGCTCACGTACTGATTGTACGCTACGCTGCACGACGCCTTGACTAGCAAATATGTCCGCGAATCGCTATACAGAAATACTTATGAATACTGACTGACAGTCATTATTGATAAGTGTTTCGACACTTAATGTTCTTTAACAATTTGGCAAGCTGATATTTAAATCAATCAAGCGAAGTAATCTAGACGTCGTCTGGTATTGCTTTATCTGATGATTAGCGCGTTACTGACTGTACGATTCTGACGTTATTTGGGGTTGTATGGTTAAGTGACAAAGCGTATACGGTGGATGCCTAGGCAGTTAGAGGCGATGAAGGACGTGTAAGTCTGCGAAAAGCTGTGGTGAGCTGACAAAATGCATTATTAGCCACAGATGTCCGAATGGGGAAACCCACCTCTTTAGAGGTATCTCATGTTGAATCTATAGGCATGAGAGGCGAACCGGGAGAACTGAAACATCTAAGTACCCCGAGGAAAAGAAATCAACCGAGATTCCCTTAGTAGCGGCGAGCGAACGGGGATTAGCCCTTAAGTTATCAGTGCGTTAGTGGAAGGCTCTGGAAAGTGCCGCGATACAGGGTGACAGCCCCGTACACTAAAACAATCTGATAGTGAAATCGAGTAGGTCGGGACACGTGTTATCTTGACTGAATATGGGGGGACCATCCTCCAAGGCTAAATACTCCTAACTGACCGATAGTGAACCAGTACCGTGAGGGAAAGGCGAAAAGAACCCCAGTGAGGGGAGTGAAATAGAACCTGAAACCGTATACGTACAATCAGTGGGAGCCTACTTGTTAGGTGACTGCGTACCTTTTGTATAATGGGTCAGCGACTTATATTTGGTAGCAAGGTTAACCGTTTAGGGGAGCCGTAGCGAAAGCGAGTGTTAACTGCGCGTCTAGTTGCCAGGTATAGACCCGAAACCCGGTGATCTAGCCATGAGCAGGTTGAAGGTTGAGTAACATCAACTGGAGGACCGAACCCACATCTGTTGAAAAAGATGGGGATGACTTGTGGCTGGGGGTGAAAGGCCAATCAAACCGGGAGATAGCTGGTTCTCCCCGAAAGCTATTTAGGTAGCGCCTCGGATGAATACCTACGGGGGTAGAGCACTGTTTGGGCTAGGGGGTCATCCCGACTTACCAACCCCATGCAAACTCCGAATACCGTAGAGTACTATCCGGGAGACACACGGCGGGTGCTAACGTCCGTCGTGGAGAGGGAAACAACCCAGACCGCCAGCTAAGGTCCCCAAGTACTAGTTAAGTGGGAAACGATGTGGGAAGGCACAGACAGCTAGGAGGTTGGCTTAGAAGCAGCCACCCTTTAAAGAAAGCGTAATAGCTCACTAGTCGAGTCGGCCTGCGCGGAAGATGTAACGGGGCTAAAACTAGTCACCGAAGCTGCGGCAGCATGTTTACATGCTGGGTAGGGGAGCGTTGTGTAAGTGGCTGAAGGTGCATCGAGAGGTGTGCTGGACATATCACAAGTGCGAATGCTGACATGAGTAACGATAATGGGGGTGAAAAACCCCCACGCCGGAAGACCAAGGTTTCCTGTCCCATGCTAATCAGGGCAGGGTAAGTCGGCCCCTAAGGCGAGGCAGAAATGCGTAGTCGATGGGAAACGGGTTAATATTCCCGTACTTGTATTATCAGCGAAGGGGGGACGGAGAAGGCTATGTGAGCATGGCGTTGGTTGTCCATGTGAAAGTGCGTAGGCTGGAATCTTAGGCAAATCCGGGATTCTAAGGCCGAGACACGAGACGAGACTCCAAGGAGTTGAAGTCACAGATGCCCCGCTTCCAGGAAAAGCCTCTAAGCATATGATAATACGAACCGTACCCCAAACCGACACAGGTGGTCAGGTAGAGAATACTAAGGCGCTTGAGAGAACTCGGGTGAAGGAACTCGGCAAAATAGTACCGTAACTTCGGGAGAAGGTACGCCGCTGTTTGTGATGGGACTTGCTCCCTAAGCAGATGGCGGTCGCAGTGACCAGGTGGCTGGGACTGTTTATTAAAAACACAGTACTGTGCTAACGCGTAAGCGGACGTATACGGTATGACACCTGCCCGGTGCCGGAAGGTTAATTGATGGGGTTAGCGTATGCGAAGCTCTTGATCGAAGCCCCGGTAAACGGCGGCCGTAACTATAACGGTCCTAAGGTAGCGAAATTCCTTGTCGGGTAAGTTCCGACCTGCACGAATGGTGTAACCATGGCCACGCTGTCTCCACCCGAGACTCAGTGAAATTGAAATCGCCGTGAAGATGCGGTGTACCCGCGGCTAGACGGAAAGACCCCGTGAACCTTTACTACAGCTTGGCACTGAACATTGAACCTACATGTGTAGGATAGGTGGGAGGCTTTGAAGCATTGTCGCCAGATGATGTGGAGCCAACCTTGAAATACCACCCTTGTATGTTTGATGTTCTAACGTTGGTCCCTTATCGGGATTGCGGACAGTGTCTGGTGGGTAGTTTGACTGGGGCGGTCTCCTCCCAAAGAGTAACGGAGGAGCACGAAGGTTGGCTAATCCTGGTCGGACATCAGGAGGTTAGTGTAATGGCATAAGCCAGCTTAACTGCGAGACAGACACGTCGAGCAGGTACGAAAGTAGGTCATAGTGATCCGGTGGTTCTGTATGGAAGGGCCATCGCTCAACGGATAAAAGGTACTCCGGGGATAACAGGCTGATACCGCCCAAGAGTTCATATCGACGGCGGTGTTTGGCACCTCGATGTCGGCTCATCACATCCTGGGGCTGAAGTCGGTCCCAAGGGTATGGCTGTTCGCCATTTAAAGTGGTACGCGAGCTGGGTTTAGAACGTCGTGAGACAGTTCGGTCCCTATCTGCCGTGGGCGCTGGATGATTGAGAGGGGCTGCTCCTAGTACGAGAGGACCGGAGTGGACGAACCGCTGGTGTTCGGGTTGTCATGCCAATGGCACTGCCCGGTAGCTACGTTCGGAATCGATAACCGCTGAAAGCATCTAAGCGGGAAGCGAGCCTCGAGATGAGTCATCCCTAGAGCTTAAGCTCTCTAAAGGGTCGTTCAAGACCAGGACGTTGATAGGCGGGATGTGTAAGCGTTGTAAGGCGTTGAGCTAACCCGTACTAATTGCCCGTGAGGCTTAACCATACAACGCCCAAGTGACGTTAAAACAGTAAGTAACGCGCATCAGAGCAATACCAAGACAGACAGATTACCGATTTAAAGACAGCTTGCTCAAATTGTTCACAGTTTATGCCTGGCGGCAATAGCAATACGGAACCACCTGATTCCATTCCGAACTCAGAAGTGAAACGTATTAGCGGCGATGGTAGTGTGGGGTCTCCCCATGTGAGAGTAGCACACCGCCAGGCTTCTAATTCAAATAGAAAAGCCCTTCTCGAAAGAGAGGGGCTTTTTTATTTGCATCAATAGTATTCGGGTGTGCACTCGAACATGGAATGTGACAAATTCGTCGGGAACGAATTTGAACGTCGGAGCTACGCGACGACGGCCCGAAGGGCGTAGCGCAGGATTGCGCGGAGTAAAGTAGCACACCGCCAGGCTTCTAATTAAAGCAAAACCCCGAGTCGAAAGGCTCGGGGTTTTGTGCTTTAAGCAGCACTGACGTGCTGCCTTATGGAAGACCCAACCCATCGCACTGGCAAGGGTATCGTATTCCAACGGCCAGCAGTCATCTGTCATTCGTCCATGAAGCAGCCTCGCATCACGACAACTGCTCCTGCGTTGTTCTAATGACCTACATCCATGTAGGCCTCCATGCTCGTCGCTCCACAAGCTGCGTTATGCCACCGGCATAACGGTCTTGCTCCGCCCCCATGTGAGAGGTGAATACCTCTGCAGTAGAACACTCGTCATGCTGACGAAGGCCACATCTCTATCGGGTGAGTCAAAGGCTAGAGGGGGGCTGGCCTGGATAAAGTAACCAATGACATCCCTGTAGCTGGGTTCCAGCCGAATCATCCATGATTCGTCGTTCATCGCTCTCGGGGTTTTGAAGTTGGGCTGAATTCTTCTCGGCTTCACTGAAGAATCATCTGCATTATTACCAGTGATCGTATTGCGTGGTTCGTTTGTAGAGAATAGTGCTGTTAAATTTATTACGCTATTCCTGCAATATTGTTGTGTGCTCTTTCAACACCTATGCTTGAGCTTCGACATCGTTATTTAAGAGGGAAAACATGATCAAGATACTTGCGTTCTCAGGCAGTGCCCGAAAAGAGTCGTTTAATCATAAGCTGGTAAAAATTGCGGCGGCTGCCGCAGAGCGAGCCGGAGCCGACGTTCAGGTTATTAATTTAGGGTCTTATCCGATGCCGCTGATGAACCAGGATCTGGAGCAGGAGAGCGGTGTGCCGGAGGCGGCCAAAGAGCTTAAGGCACTGATTACCGAGGCCGATGGGCTGTTGATCGCGTCACCAGAGTACAACAGCGCCTTCTCGCCGTTGTTAAAGAACTGCATCGACTGGGTGTCGCGCCCGACCTATGACAATGAGCCTATGCTGTCGGCCTATCGCGGCAAGTATGCCGGGATTATGTCGGCTTCCCCTGGCGGGTTAGGGGGTATGCGTGGCTTAGTGTTCTTACGTATGTTGCTGCAAAATATTGGGGTGACTGTTTTACCTCAACAACACGCGGTAAGTGGCGCTGGCTCAGCGTTTACTGACAATGGACAGTTATCCGATAGTCAGCAACAGCAGACCATCGAAGATATCGGTAAAGCCCTGGTCACAACACTGCAAAAACTAAAAGCAGACTAACGCTGGTTTTTTGTCTCGATTCTCATTAGTCTACGCGCCTCATTAAGGAGGCGCTTGTGATTGGTGAATTAACCGCGTTATTCACCGCCTGTTGTTGGGCGGTAGCTGCACGTCTGTTCAGACAATTAGGAGCCAGTTTTTCCCCGCTTGCACTGAACCTGTGGAAAGGCTTGGTAGCCATTGTGGTGTTGGTTCCCATCTGTCTATGGGTGTATCCGAACAGCCCACTACAAACCTCCCATATTATCTGGCTGCTAATCAGTGGTGTGATCGGTATTGGCCTTGGTGATACTTTTTTCTTCCAGGCGCTGAATCGTATTGGTGACAGCCAAACCATCTTGTTTGCCGAGAGTCTGGCGCCCATATTTACCGCGTTACTGGCCATGGCCTGGATTGCTGAGTGGCTTACGTGGCAACAGTGGTGTGGCATTGCGGTGGTAATTCTGGCCGTGGATATGGTGATTAAGCTGAATAAGCGTGACACCAGTCAGGTGTTTGAATTGTCAGGCTTTGTGTATGCGGCCTTGGCTGCACTTTGTCAGGCGCTTGGTGCGGTGGTTAGCCGCGATGTGCTGACCAGCACTGGTGTGGACGCGGCTAACGCCAGCTTGATGCGTCTGTTGGGCGGCTTGGCGATCATCATCCTGTTATTGATTGTTAAGCGCCAGCGTTGGCTGCCGAAATCCGATAATCCGAAACGAACCTGGCTGATGTTTGCGGCGGCGACTTTAGTGGGAACATTTGCTGCGCTTTACTTGCAGATGGTGGCTTTTACCTATGCCAAGGCCGCCGTGGTACAAACGCTATTTGCCACCAGTGTCATATTGTCGCTATTGGTCGCGAAGATTATGGGAGACCGAGTGAACCGACAGTCTCTGGTTTGGTCTTTGGTGGCCCTGGCGGGCGTGGGGCTATTGGTGACGGGAGAACATTGGTGATAGTTGGGGATAACGTCGGTTATTGCTTGTGCTGCCGGGGTTGATCGGGTAGAATCCGCGCTCTTAAATCAGCCCAATTTCTGTTTCGTTCCTTGTCTCTGCAGTTTGGCTGTGCTGAAAGAGGCTACAACCGTAAGGAGCAACCATGCGTCATTACGAAATCGTGTTTATGGTTCACCCTGACCAGAGTGAACAAGTACCGGGTATGATCGAGCGTTATACCGGTATTCTGACTCAGAACGGCGGTCAAATCCATCGTCTGGAAGACTGGGGCCGCCGCCAACTGGCTTACCCCATCGAGAAGCTGCACAAAGCGCACTATGTGCTGGTCAACGCCGAAACTTCTGCTGAAGCCATCGAAGAGCTGGAAAACGCTTTCCGCTTCAACGATCTGGTTCTGCGTAACATGATCATGCGCACTAAGCATGCGGACACTGAGCCATCACCAATGGCGAAAGAAGACCGTAAGCGTGAAGAAAAGCCAGCTGAACAAGCTGCCAGCTAACCGATAGGAGAGATATTATGGCTCGTTTTTTCAGACGTCGTAAGTTCTGCCGTTTTACCGCAGAAGGCATTGAGCAGATCGATTATAAAGATGTGAATCTGCTGAAAAACTACATCACTGAAAGTGGCAAAATCGTACCTAGCCGTATTACAGGTACCAGCGCCAAATATCAGCGTCAGTTGTCAACAGCTATCAAGCGTGCGCGCTTCCTGGCTCTGTTGCCGTACACTGACGGTCATAAATAATTGGTTGGCGAATAAGAGGTAGCAAAGATGGAAATCATTCTACTAGATAAGATCGCCAACTTAGGCGGTTTGGGTGATCAGGTTAGTGTTAAATCTGGTTTTGCTCGTAACTTCCTGTTCCCTCAGGGCAAGGCTGTGCCTGCGACTAAGGGTAACATTGAGAAATTTGAACAGCGTCGTGCCGAGTACGAAGCGAAGATCGCTGAAGAGCTTGCAGCCGCGGAAGCGCGTGCCGAGAAGATTACTGAGTTGGGCTCTGTGACTATCGAAGCCCCAGCTGGCGACGAAGGCAAGCTGTTCGGTTCTGTGGGTACTCGTGACATTGCTGATGCACTGACCGCCGCAGGCGTTGAAGTGGCTAAAGCCGAAGTGAAGATGCCCCACGGCACGTTGCGTGAAGTGGGTGAGTTCGACATCGACTTGCAGTTGCACTCCGATGTGGCGACCACGGTTAAAGTCAATATCGTTGCTGAAGCCTAATTCGGTAGCCGATGTAAAAAACCGCCTTCGGGCGGTTTTTTTGTGTCTGGTGCTTTTACCTCGCTGAACCCTAAGGCTCTGGAGGGAAGGGGTTTAAGGCGACCCGCTGCACCTTGTTTTGCAATACGCAGGGCAAGGCATGCTCCTTTAACGTGGCGGCCAGGGTAGCAATATCATCCCGATTCAGCCACTCACCAATGGGTAAGGAAAACCCATCCTGAAATAAAACCAGTTTGTCGCTGCTGAGAGAATGGCGTGGTTTAAAGATTAATACACTGGTTTGGGGGCGAGAGAGAATGTAGCGTCGCTGGCGTTTACCCAGTCGATAGGTAAAATCCAGAGAATAGTTGGTGATGGTGAGTTGTTGTCGGCCATAAGTGAAATGGCAGGTGCGATAGCCCAGGTAAAGCAGCAAGAGTATCTCCAGGCCGGCAAAAGGCAGTATTATCCAAAATCCCAGCGCTGCCCAGGCAATAGCAATCGTCAGGCTGACCATAGCAATAGCAACCAGTAAGTATTGGGTCTGTCGCCAACTAGCAGAGCGGTTAGGCTGCATATCAATGGTGGTGATAGCACCACGGCGATACACTCGTATCATCGCTATTTATTTGTTATGACCAGAGATAAGTTTCATTGTAGCTACTCGTTACCATAACGCTTAATTTTTAGGAGTTCTATGACATCCTCTAAAGGAGAAACGTGCTTAGCCCGGTTGCTAGAACAGATGCAGCCAGTGTTGCAGGAGCCGGTGTATGTATTTGTGACCTTACCGGAGCCTGCGAACGTCGCCGCCGGAATCGAACCATTAATGCTGTTCAGGGAGGCGGAAGGGGTGACGCTGATCATACCTAAAGAACAAGCTGAGCAGCAAGGCTGGGACTATGAGTTCGTCAGTAGGATGATTACGCTCAATATTCATTCGTCGTTAGAGGCCGTCGGCTTTTTAGCGGCCGTTACCAATAGGCTGGCGGAAGCGGGAATGGGAGTGAATCCTGTGTCTGCATTTTACCATGACCATCTCTTTGTACCAGAAGACAGAGCGCTTGAGGCAATGAAAATACTGCAAAACGTTGGGAACATCAGGTTATAATTAGGGGACTATGAAGCCTCCGGGGCGAACGAGTCTTAGATCAAGGAATGGCTTACTACTGACCGATAGAAGCTGGATTTATATTTTTCATGATGATTTCAGGTCGATAAACTGTCGTTAAGTAGTAAGAGAAGTGTTTATGAAATTCATCCCCTTATCTTTGATTGCCTGCTCGCTCTGTTTAGGTTGGCTCTTTGGTGAAAAAGCGCAGGCCAGCGTTACAGTGTCAGCGCCCATCCTCCCCGGGGTGTTGGACAGAGCTCACGGTGAGCCCGGCCCCTATAATATTTTACTCAATCGAATTATTTCCACTTCTGAGCAGCGAGTGGAGGTGCTCTTTTCGCCTTCCAGCCGAGCCAGCAAGTATTTTCTTGAAGGGCAGGCTCAATGCTTACTGCCTGCCAGTCATCAGCATCTGCCCGATGCCGACGCCAGCGTCGTTAGTGAGCCTTTCAATAAAGCGAATATCTATATTTTTAGTGCAGAGGGTGCGCAGGGCTACAAGACGCTATCGGAGCTTGCAGGATTGCGTGTTTCTATGCGCAGAGGATACCTGCTGAATAAGGCGGGAGTGGCAATACCTGATTCTGTCTACTTTGTGAGGGTCAATAGCATTGAGCAAAGCATCGGGCTGATGGACCACCGACGCATCGATGCTTTTATTGCCTATACGCCAGATGCATTTGCGGTTTTCAAGCAGTCAGGAAGGACCGAATTTGTCTACCATCCCGGCACTCCTTTGACGCAACAGTCTGAACACGTCGTTTGCCATGACACCCCTGCCAATCGTAAGTTTATTGAAGACGTGAATCAGGTCATACAGCAAGTGCTTGCCGAGAAACAGTTCGCAAAGGCTCTGGCCGAGTTGGAGCAAGGTGCGGCTGTGAGCCGGTCCGAATAATACAGACCCCTCACAGCGCTCCGGTTTTTACAGGCTGACGCGCCGATACTGGCGGTACTCTGGTTTCCAGAAGTTTTTATCTATCTTCTCTCTTAGCATTTGGTCGGTCATTTCCAGGCATAACTCCTGCTGCTGAGCAACCTTGCCCACGTTGAAGGCGATTTGCTTGGAGAGCTCTGACAGGTCGGTCAATGGTGGCAATAGGGCGCCTTTGCCGGTATTCGCCAGCGGAGAGGCTTTAGCAAGAGTTTCACTGGCGGCCATTAGCATTTCGTCGGTGATTAGGCGCGCCTTGGTCGCAATCACGCCCAGGCCGACGCCGGGGAAGATATAGCTGTTATTACACTGTGCAATGTCATACTCTTTGCCACTGTACTCCACCGACTTAAAGGGGCTGCCTGTGGCAACGACGGCCTTACCGTCTGTCCACTCAATCACTTGTTGAGGGTGAGCTTCTACCTGACGAGAAGGGTTACTCAGAGGGAAAATGATGGGAGTGTCGGTATGCTGCACCATGGCGCGGATTACCTGCTCGGTAAACAGACCGGCCTGACCGGATACGCCGATTAGGATATTCGGCTTGGCGCAGTTGATCACATCCAGCAGTGAGGCATAGTCACCGCTGTACTGCCAGTCTTCAAGGTTCGCCTTACCCTGGCAAAGCGCCTGCTGGAAGTCACGTAGCCCTTCCATTCCGTCGGTGAGCAGACCAAAGCGGTCCACCATGTAGATCTGGCTGCGCGCCTGTTGCTCGGAAATACCCTCGGCGGTCATTTGTTGGATTACCTGCTCGGCAATACCACAACCTGCGGAACCTGCACCCACAAAGGCCACTCGCTGCTCTGACAGTTTCACGCCCTGAGTCCGGCACGCTGCCAGTAACGTGCCGACGGTTACAGCTGCAGTGCCCTGGATATCATCGTTAAAACAGCACACCTCGTCGCGATAGCGATTTAACAGTGGCATGGCATTGGGCTGGGCGAAATCCTCGAACTGGATCATGGCATCGGGCCAGCGGCGCTGTACCGCCTGCATGAAGGTATCCACAAAGTCGTAGTATTCATCGCCCTCGATGCGTTTGTGACGCGCACCCATGTACATAGGGTCGTTCAGTAGCTTTTCGTTGTTGGTGCCTACGTCCAGCATTACCGGCAGCGTATAGGCCGGGCTGATGCCACCGCAAGCAGTGTACAGGGACAGCTTACCGATGGGGATGCCCATGCCGCCGATGCCCTGATCGCCCAGGCCCAGAATGCGCTCGCCGTCGGTGACGACGATCACCTTCACCTTTTGCTTGGTGGCATTGTGCAGAATGTCGTCGATGTGCTCCCGTTCGCTGTAAGACACAAACAAGCCTCGGGAACTGCGATAGATGTCAGAAAATTGCTCACAGGCATCACCCACCGTTGGCGTGTAGATAATGGGCATCATCTCTTCCAGATGCTCTTGTACCAGCCGGTAGAACAGCGTCTCGTTGTTATCCTGAATGGCCCGAAGATAGATGTGCTTATTAATCGGCTCATCAAAACTGGAATACTGCATATAGGCCCGACTGACCTGCTCTTCGATGCTCTCATAGCGAGGTGGTAGCAGGCCTGTCAGGTTAAAGGAGTTACGCTCTTCGGCGGAAAACGCACTGCCTTTGTTTAGTAGCGGCGTTTCCAGTAGCGAAGGACCCGCATAGGGGATATACAAAGGACGTTTATTGCTCTTTTGGGGCATGTGTTGGTTCCATCGCAGGGTTGTTCTCTGTGTTGATCCCGGATCATCCTTGAAAGCGCGTTAAATTTCCACCGTGACAGGATTTTTTGTCAGTGAAAAAACAAATTTTGCTACCGATTTAAACCTGGCTTGGCTAGGCTGCGACTTAACCTACACATCACAACCAAAATGGATATCGAACATTGCAGCAGGGGGCAGAGGTTATTCAGGCTCAAAACAGCTTTGTCGACAAAACCGAGCAGGCTCTGATTAAGGCCTGTATCGATGGGGATATGTCGGCTTACCAGCAACTGTACGAGCGTCATGTTGGGAAGGTTCACGCCTTATGTTGGCGGCTGACCGGCGATAAAGGTATGGCGGAAGACGCCACTCAGGAAGTGTTTATTCAGATATGGCGCAAGCTGGGCAATTTTCAGGGGCAGAGCCGTTTTAGCACCTGGCTGCATTCGGTGACGTCCAATGTGTGCATCTCCTATATGCGCAAGCAGAAGGGCTGGCTGGGGCGGATTTTCAACATTGAGGATACCGATGCGGCTAATGAACCGGCACCGGCACAGACTCATGAGATTGATCTGGATGCCCTGGTGAGTCGCCTACCGGAGCGGGCGCGGGTGGTATTTGTACTGCATGCCATCGAAGGATACCGGCATGAAGAAGTGGCAAAAATGACCGGAATGGCCGTGGGGTCCAGTAAGGCCCAGTTCCACCGGGCGAAACAAATGTTAAAGGAGTGGGTGAACGATGAGTAACTCCGATTTTGAGCAAAAATTACAGCGTCAGATTGACGAACTGCCTAGAGAGAAACACCCGGAACGGGACCTCTGGACGGGCATCGAGCGCGGTATCCAGCATAAGGCCGAGCAACGGATTGTCTCGCCACTGTGGCGGAATGCAGCAGCTGTGGCCTTTGTGGGCGTACTGGGTTTTGGCGCTATGGAGTTTTCGGGTCTGCGTGTCACCACCGACAGTCCAATGCAGCAGCTCACCCAGCAGCATCAGTCACAAAAGCGGTTTCTGCTGGCCAGTCTGGATAACCAACCAGCCCTGACGGACAACTGGCAGCAGCAACTGGCGGAACTGGAAGCAGCGGCAGAGGCTATCAAGCAGGCGCTGGAAGAAGATCCCAATAATGTGGCGCTGCTGAAGATGCTTCAGCAAGTTTACCAACAGCAAATTGATTTAATTGAAAAAGTCCACGCGCCGAAATGGCGTCAGGTGTAAGAGAGGTCATGATGAGAACATTAATTGGTTTAACCGCCCTAGCGGTATTGTGTAGCCCTTTGGCCCTAGCCGGAGAAAAAGTTGATAAAAGCCTGTCTGTGGCCAACCCCGGCGGTGTCAGAGTGATCGTGGAACACATGAATGGTGAAGCGGACATTCGCGGCTGGGACAAGGCTGAGGTGAAAGTCACCGGTGAGCTGAGTGACAGGGCCGAGGAGTTTATCTTCGAACAGCGCGGTAACGAGGTGCTGATCAAGGTGGAGATGCCAAGAAAAAGCTATTCGGATTGGGACAAAGACGAGGGCGACGATCTGGAAATCTGGCTGCCTCGTCAGGGACAGCTGGATTATGAATCCATTAACGCCGATGTACTGATTGAAAAAGTCAGTGGGGATGTGGATGTCACCACGGTGAACGGTGATATTCGGCTGTTGCACCTGCCCGGGCGCCTGCGGGTGGACTCAGTGAATGGCGAGGTAGAAGCTCGCGGCCTGAGTGGCGATATTCGCATCGAGACGGTGAATGGGGATATCGAAGAGTCAGGCAACACCGCTGAGGAAATTCGTTATACCGTAGTCAATGGTGATATGGAGCTGGAAACCACCGCTCGCCGGGTTCATGTTTCATCGGTCAATGGTGACATGGAGCTGAACCTGCAACAGGTAGACAGCCTGACTATCGACACCGTGGGAGGGGATGTGGATGCGACCCTGGCGCTGAGTGAACGCGCTCGGGTGGAAGGCTCCACCGTCAGCGGCGACATTCGCCTGACACTGCCGAAAGACACCCAGGCCAGCTTCTCTCTGGAAGGGCATGCCGGCGGGGACCTGCGCAATAACCTCAGTGCTGACAAGGTGAAACGGGATAAATACGGTCCCGGCCGCCGGCTGGAATTTACCACCGGCTCGGGCGCCGCTCGGGTGGAAATGTCCACCATCAGCGGGCGACTGGGACTGGAAAAGCAGTAACGTAAAGGGGCGGCCAAAGGGCCGCCTTTTTGGTTTAATCTTGGCGGTGAATAACGCATAATATCGCTCTTGTTTTTCCAGCAGTGGTGGGTGTGTGAAAGTCGTTTCCAACCAAGATCGCGACAGCAAAATCGAAAAGCTGAAAGTGCCCCCGCACTCCATGGAGGCCGAACAGTCGGTGCTTGGCAGCATGCTGATTGCCCCGGACTGCTGGGATAAGGTGGCCGAGATCCTGATCGAGCAGGATTTTTATAATCGCGCCCACCAGACCATTTATCGCGCCATCAGTCGGCTGTTGTCGGCCAACCAACCCATCGACCTGATTACCGTTTCCGACGAACTGGAGCGCATCGAAGAGCTGGAAGTGGCCGGTGGTTTCGCTTACTTAGGTGAGCTTGCCAAGAATACTCCCAGCGCCGCCAATGTGGTGGCCTACGCCGAGATCATCAAAGAGCGCGCCGTGATGCGTGAGTTGATTGGTGTGGCCCATGAGATCGCCGATACCGGCTATAACCCCGAGGGACGCAACTCCAGCGAAGTGCTGGATATGGCCGAAAGCCGGGTGTTTGAAATTGCCGAGAAGCGCACCGGCAACAACGAAGGTCCGCAGGGCATGGACTCGGTGCTGACCAAGACGGTGGAACGTCTGGATGCACTGGTCAAAGACGGCCGGGAAGTCACCGGGGTGTCCAGCGGCTTTAAGGACCTGGATAAGATGACCAGTGGTCTGCAGCCTTCTGACCTGGTGATTGTCGCCGCTCGTCCTTCCATGGGGAAAACCACCTTCGCCATGAACCTGGCCGAAAACGCCATGATGCTGGAAGACAAGCCGGTACTGGTGTTCAGCCTGGAGATGCCCGCCGAACAGATTATGATGCGGATGCTGGCATCCCTTAGTCGGGTGGATCAGACCCGTATTCGTACCGCGCAACTGGAAGATGAAGACTGGGCGCGCATCTCCAACACCATGGCGATGCTCAAGGATAAGAATAACCTGTTTATCGACGACTCCTCCGGCCTGACGCCGATGGAAGTGCGTACCCGTGCCCGTAAGCTGGCGAGGGAGCATAACGGCCTGTCGATGATCATGGTGGATTACCTGCAGCTGATGCAGGTGCCGGGGCTAAGCGAGAACCGGACGTTGGAGATCGCCGAGATCTCCCGCTCTCTTAAGGCGCTGGCCAAAGAGCTGAATATTCCGGTGGTGGCGCTGTCGCAGCTTAACCGGAGTCTGGAACAACGCTCCGACAAACGCCCCGTCAACTCGGATCTGCGGGAATCCGGCTCCATCGAGCAGGACGCGGATTTGATCATGTTTATCTACCGCGACGAGGTTTACCACGAAAACAGCGAAGAAAAGGGCGTGGCTGAAATCATAATCGGTAAGCAGCGGAACGGTCCCATCGGCACCGCCCGGCTGACTTTCCAGGGCCACTTCTCCCGCTTCGACAACTACGCTGGCCCAGCCGTCGCCGACGAATACTAGGCGGCAGGCCTGCCGCCAACAACTGTCACCCCGGGCTTGACCCGGAGTCCATTGTGAATATTGGCTTCCCTGCCGGATCTGCAGTCATAGTCTCGCTTAGGCCTCCCTGCCAGATATGACGCCTCATCCATGAGGCGCCAGCCCCTTTTAGAAAGACCTAAAAGGGGCGAAAAGGTCTTTGGTCGCTGCTGACTTTCCGGGAACCTTGCCGAACCAAGGCTCTGACAGCATCGAACCGGCTCAAGGTAGCGTCCTGCAAGGCTATCGCCTCGCGAAATCGTCCAGGATTTCGCGTTCGATTGAGCCTTGCTTCGCCAAGGGAAAGTCAAAGCGACAGGAAGTAAAACCAACCCTCTCAGTCACCCCGCATCTTGATGCGGGGTCCACTGTTAATAGTGGCCTCCCTGCTGGATATGGCACGCCATCCATGGCGCACCAGCCCCTTTTAGAAAGACCTAAAAGGGGCGAAAAGGTCTTTAGTCGCTGCTGACTTTCCGGGAACCTTGCCGAACCAAGGCTCTGACAGCATCGAAGCGGCTCAAGGTAGCGTCCTGCAAGGCTATCACCTCGCGAAATCGTCCAGGATTTCGCGTTCGATTGAGCCTTGTTTCGCCAAGGGAAAGTCAAAGCGACAGGAAGTAAAACCAACCCTCTCAGTCACCCTGAGCTAGTCTCAGGGTCTCCAGCATGAAGCACAAACGCCTGAATCCCGCACCCATGGCCCGTTAAAACACCCTGTGGCGGGCAGGCGCCGGAAAAAGTGGGGCGATTTTCAGGGACGAAAATCGAGCGAAGACGAACAGGGAGTGAGTGTGAGCGACCGACTTTTTGCAAGGCTGACCGGCACGTTTAGGGTGTCCACGGGCCACTAGGTCTTTTTCGCCGGTTTTGTGAGCCGACAAAACCGGCTGGCTCGCCACGGATGGCGAGTTATATCCAGCAGGGAAAGCCCTACTCACGTATTTACAGTTAGTGTAAAGGGACAATTGGCTGAAAAGTTGATAACTTGATGAAAGTTATGCGGGGGAGTTAATGTTTTGGAAAAGCTTTTTACTACTTGGACCAGACTATAATGATTCTTGCGGGCTTAGATTTAGCGTGGACTGACCATAAGCCAACAGGTATAGCTTATGGAAAGTTAGAAGGTGATACTCTTACTGTGACTGATATGGCGCATGATATTATGCGGCCGTCTAAAATTTGCTCTGGTTTAATCAATAATGGTGTGGTCGGAGTCGCCATTGATGCGCCACTTATCGTTAATAATCTAAGTGGAATGCGGGAGTGTGAGAAGTTAATAGGTATTGAGTTCGGTTCTCGTAAAGCATCCTGCATGCCAAGCAATTTAAACAAATATCCAGAACATCCGGCTGTTGAGCTTGCAAGTCGGTTAGAAGCTAAAGGTTTCTGTCATTCTAATCTCGGGAATAAATGGCAAGTGGAATGTTATCCTCACCCCGCAATTATCAATATCTTTGGGTTACCTGAGCGACTTAAGTATAAAAGGAAGAGGGGAATGATGGTTGCTGATCAGCAGTATGGACAGCACCGACTGGGAGTTCTTTTAAGAAGCTTGATATCATCTAAGGTTCTTAAGTTGGAAATACCCAATGATGTTCAAATTAATCATTTAAAGTTTGACCAAGAGCACTACTTGTCCGGTTACAATCTGAAAGCTAATGAGGACAAGCTTGATGCAATAATTTGTTTATATGTAGCTGCTTTACATGCATTAAAGAAGACTGATTTTTATGGTTCGATAGATGATGGATATATTGTTGTTCCAATGGAGAAGCAATACTCATTCTCTGAGCCTCGGATTGATGATTGGGTAATGGCGGCTTGGGCTGTGGAAACCGCTTATAATTACTACATGGCGGCAGAAGCAACATGGCAAGTTAGCAGTATAGTCAGCATGACAAATGCGGCTTTATCAATTGAAATTTTGCTTAAGAGCTACAGGTTAAAGCCAACTCACAATATTGGGGCGATAAACGAGCGATATTCGTGGCAGGGGAATAAAAGTGATGGACATGATTTATCCAAACTTTTTGATGAGTTGCCAGTTTCGGTTCAACGCAAACTGTGTACATCATTTGACCGAGAAATGCTCTATAAGTATCGGAATTTTTTTAGAGACTCAAAGTATGGTTATGAGAGAAACGCAACTAATAGGTGTAGCCAAACATTACAAAAAATTGCTGGTGAGATGATTCGTAAGACGGTGGAGATTTATCGGGACCACGGCAGCAAGGATCCTTTTATTCAAAGCTACCCCAATTGACGTAAAGTCTTAAGGTAACAAAAAAGCCGGTTCAAAAACCGGCTTTTTGCTATTCAAAGCTTTGTAAGCGCTAGCGCTTACAAACGCTCCAGTACCGCTTGGGTAAAGTCGGTCGTCCCGTGCTCACCGCCCAGGTCGCGGGTAGTGCGATCACCGCTTTCGATCACATCGCGCAGGGCGGTCAGGATCTTCTCGGCCTTGTCGCTCATATTCAGGTATTCCAGCATCTGTACTGAGGCCAGAATTACCGAGGTGGGGTTGGCCAGGTTCTTACCAGCGATGTCCGGCGCTGAGCCGTGTACCGCTTCGAAGATGGCGCAGTTTTCACCAATGTTGGCACCCGGTGCCATACCCAGACCGCCTACCAGACCGGCACACAGATCGGAGATGATGTCGCCGAACAGGTTGGTGGTGACGATGACGTCGAACTGATGCGGGTTCATCACCAGCTGCATACAGGTGTTATCCACGATCATCTCGGTAGACTCGATTTCGGGGTAGCGCTCACCCACTTCGCGGGCCACCTTCAAAAACAGGCCAGAGGTGGATTTGAGGATGTTGGCCTTGTGTACCGCGGTGACTTTCTTGCGGCCTTCGCGTTTCGCCAGTTCGTAGGCAAAGGTGACGATGCGCTCGGCGCCTTCGCGGGTGATCTTACTCATGGCTTCGGCTTCGCTGCCATCCTCGGAGACTTTCTGTCCCAGGCCGGAATACATGCCTTCGGTGTTTTCACGGATGGTTACGATGTCGATGTCTTCGTAGCGGGCCTTGGTGCCTTTGAAGGATTTTACCGGACGCAGGTTGGCGTAAAGCTTAAACTGCTTACGCAGGCTGACGTTGATGGAGGTAAAGCCTTCGCCCACGGGGGTCGTCAGAGGGCCTTTGAGGGTTACGCCGTTTTTCTCGATCAGATCCAGCGTTTGCTTGGGCAGCAGTTCACCGTGCTGTTCCAGAGCCGTCAGGCCCGCATCGGCATAGTCGTATTCAAAATCGCAACCGACTTTGTCTAAGATTTGAATGGCAGAGTCGATAATGTCCGGGCCGATACCGTCGCCACGGAGCACCGTAATACGCTGAGTCATGAGTTATTCCTATGTCTGTCGTTAGGCTGGTTGAAGCCGTTGCCGACTCCAAGTTTCACGGGCGCGATTTATAGCATCAAAGCGGGGCTTTTTCCAGCAAAAGGCCGTTGTAAAGCGACCTGAAAGCTAACAGGGGCAATAACACCCGGCCTGGGCTAACGCCTGTTGTTGCAGTGTTGCCAGGCGCGATGGAGTGAGCTCGAGTTGGTTGCAGGCCTGGTCGATGTACTGCTGAGTGAGCGAGGCCGGGGCCCGGTCAAAGTAGGCACCGTGGCTTAGGGCCAGTGCCAGGCCTAACAGGGAGGCGTGCTGGCTGGTGGCGTTATTCGAGCGGGACTCGGGTAGCTCTGCATGTTGTTCGATGGCACCGACAAAGCTTTTCTCCAGCCCCCAGCTGCGGGCGAGCCTGATGCTATGCTGGACAAATTCATTGCCCGGCAGCGCAATCAGCTGATCCAGCCTGTGCCCTTGCTCACCGGATGGCGGCAATCGGGTCAGCCGTTTAAAGCGACTGCAGGTGAATAAGCCGCCACAGGCGAAGTAGCCGAGGCTGGTCGCCTCTTCGGGAAGCAGGCGGCCCGTTTGCTGCGCTAACAGACTCAGCATTTCGGCTACCAGGATCGTCAGTTGCAGCAGGTTATCCTGAAGTGGATAAAAATGCTGGTTTAAGCGGCTGATCAGCGCCTGTTGGAGCAACAGTTGACGGGTGCGCTCGAAACCTTCAAACAACAAGGCGTGTTTAACTTCCCTCACTTCAAGGCGCATTCGGGAGTTGCGACTGGCCCGGTATCTGAGCTGATGGGCTAAAAAGCCCTCGCTGGCAATATGCTCGGCCACAGTAGCGACATCGACCTGCGGGCGATCCAAAAGCTTCTGGATGGCCATCAGCTTGGCCGGAGGACGGCTGACCGGGTAACTGCTTTGCTGTGGCGGATGGCAAAGGGACTTTCCCTCACAGTCCTCTTGCCATTGCTGTTGCCAAAGGGCCTGATACGCCTGTGGCTCAATATTCGGAGCCTGCACCACAGACTGTAGCCGATGTTGCTCAAGCCAACGGCCCTTGTCTTCAGCGACGCTCTGGCCACCGGCTTTTAACGGGATCAGCAGGCGTTCGCTCAGAGTGAGAGAAAGTACCAGGTAAGGTTGGTCTTCGTTATCGTGGACCCATTGCCCGGGGGGCATGTTTGAGGGATAAGTCAGCCACTGCGCTAATAATGGATAGAAGGCAGTCGGTAGGCGCCGGGCCAGATTATTCAGTCCGTGCTCGAGGGGCTGCTTAGGGTTGAGTTGCGCCAGGGTAATTAGGCTGGCCAACATGAGTAATGCGCCTGGTGATGTAAGCTTGTTCAGAGCAGGCCAGAAGCCTTGCTTCTGACGGTGAGGTAACAATCGGCTCACCGCTTTCAGGCTGGTAAACCAGAGCGGCTGAGAAAGCTGTTGTAATAATGCAAACAGACCCTTGGGGCTGCCCTTGGGCGTCAGACAAAAGGCGGCACACACCAGCTGGTTGGCGGCCACCTTGTTCCAGCGTTGATGCTGACAAAGCAGAGCGCAGTTTAATGCACTGAGTAAGGAAAAGGCCTGAGCTGGGGGCCAGTGGTAGGCGGTCAGTCTGAGCGTGCCCTGAGTATAATCAGGATGGTCTTCGAGCTGTTCCAGTAGCAGCCCGGCCATATCCTGGAGCCGCTGCAAATCATGGGCGTTGGGCTGCTGTGGCAACTGACTCAGCAGAGACTGCCATTGCTTAAGCGTATGGGGAGATAATCCCTGGCTCACGGACTCAGAAACTGTTGGTAGCTGCCTTCACCCCAGGCCACCAGTTTGTCGTCAACGAACAGTAGGGGCGTGCATTCGTTCATGGTGGTGATGCCATCGGATTCCATGTGCTGGGTGCGATAGAACATTATTTGGTAGGTTTGTCCGGCCAGCTTCTTGGCTTCACTGATATCCGGCGAGCCCATCAGATCCAAAATAGCCTGACGAGTCTGGCCAAGAGTCAGCTTACCGATCTGTACTTTGTTGTATTGCTCTCTGTCTTCCCAGTCCATGTCTTCCGGGCTGTCCGGGTAATAGAGTACAACTGCGGCCATGGCCAGCCCGTAGATCAGCAGCCCGAGGACGATACGGGTAAAAATCTTAGTGTTCATGTCGATTAGCTTGTGTCGGTTAATAGCCTGTTTGGCCGTGCCTCAGGCACGGCCAGCCTGGATTAACGCACCACCTCATAGCAGGGGTGATACTCGGAGCCGGGCAGCTTCATGCGTTGCTGAACCACAAACGAACGCAGCAGCTCATCCAGCATCTCCATCAGTTCAGGAGCGCCATGAATTTGGAACGGCCCCTTCTGTTTGATTTGCTCAATGCCCTGAGCCTTAACGTTACCGGCCACGATACCCGAAAATGCGCGACGCAGTGCAGCGGCAAGCTCGGCTTTGGGTTGATCCAGATGCAGGTTCAATCCTGCCATGGAGTCGTGGGTCGGGATGAAGGGTGTTTGGAACTCCGGTTCGATTTTCAGTGACCAGTTAAAGTGGTAAGAGTCGCCTGTCTGACGGCGATACTCACGGACATCGGGCTGGTGGGAGGTCATGTAACGGGCCACTTCAGGGGCGTCGTCGACAATGATTTCATACAGGCTCTGCGCCTGAGGGCCCAAAGTGGCACCGATAAAACGATCCAGGCTAAAGAAGTATTCTTCGCACTCTTTGGGGCCGGTCAGCACAATGGGAATATGCTGCTTCTGATTGTCTTCATGTAACATGATGCCAAGCAGATACAGCAGCTCTTCGGCAGTACCGACGCCTCCGGGGAAGATGACGATACCGTGGGCGGTGCGCACAAAGGCTTCCAGACGCTTTTCGATGTCGGGCATGATCACCAGTTCATTGACGATCGGGTTTGGCGGCTCAGCGGCGATGATGCTCGGTTCTGAGATGCCCAGGTAACGGCCGCTCAGGTAACGCTGTTTTGCGTGGCCGATGGTGGCACCTTTCATGGGACCTTTCATGGCTCCAGGACCACAGCCCGTACACACATTCATATTACGCAGGCCCAGTTGGTAGCCCACCTCTTTGGTGTATTTGTATTCCACTTCACCGATGGAGTGTCCCCCCCAGCACACGACCATATTCGGGTCGCCGGTGGGGTCGATAACCTCGGCGTTACGCAGCATATCGAACACCATATTGGTGATATTGGCCGAGTCATCCTGGCTGCTGACATCGGTGCTCTGATAACGGGCCCCCATGTGTAACAAATCGCGCAATACGGCAAATAGATGCTCGTGCACCCCCTGGATCAACTGGTCATCGACAAACGCCAGCTCGGGCGGATTAATCAGCTCGATCTTGACGCCTCGTTCGCGTCTGAGCAGGTTGATTTCAAAATCCTGATAGGGGTCAAATAAACTATGGTAATCGTCTTCTTCGGCGCCGCTGTTCAATACGGCCAGGCTGCAATTGCGGAAAAGTTGGTAAAGTTCAGAAGAGGTGGACTTTTTTAGCTGATCCACTTCCAGCTGAGACAGCAGGCTCATGGGCCCAATAGGGTTGAGTTGTACGGTTCGTTTCATTGTGGTCCTTCTATAACAACGTTCTGGTTGCGCCCATCACGCTTGGCCTGATACAGAGCCTGGTCGGCGCGTTCGAAGGCCGACTCAATACTATCGCCCTGAACAAACTGGGTCGCGCCGATAGATACGGTAATGGTGACCTGCTGATTTTTGAACTTAAATGGAATCCGTTCAACCCTTTGGCGGATTTTTTCTAGTGGTGTCTGTAATTGTTCGAGATCAGTATCCGGCAACAGCACAACAAACTCCTCTCCCCCCCAGCGGGCCATAAAGTCTTCGTGGCGCAGGCATTTGGTGATTTGCTGGGCCAGTACCTGCAGGGTTTTATCGCCTGCGGTGTGACCATAGTTATCATTAATGCTCTTGAAATGATCCACATCTACCAGTGCTAAACTCAAGGGCTTGCCTTCTTTTTGCCAATGAGCCAGCTCTTTTCTGACTTTAGTGTCATAGGCGTTACGGTTTGGGAGGCGGGTCAGGGCATCGCATTGGTTCTGGTTGCGGATGCTTTCCAGACGCTGGCGGTATTGACTGGTTTCCTTTTCTAACTGAATCAATTGCTGGCGCATCTCGCCTAGCAACTTGACCAGAATAGCCTGATCCTGCTGGTCGTATTGCTCCCGAGCATTCATTGACTGAGCCATCTTGTCCAGACATACCTGCGACTTGGCTTTCAATTGCTCCAGGTCGTTGGACTGGGCGAGCATGCCTTCCATGTCTTCCATACAGGCACGCATGTCGGCATTGTTCTTGAGTTTTTGTTGGTACTGTTGTTCGTTGTCTTTCAGCGACTGCTCAAGATTGGTGCTAACCGTGGTCAGACTCTGATGCAGGGTGTCGACAAACTCTTCGGCGTGGGCGCGTTCCTGATAAATATTCTGAAACAAATGCTTGAGCAACATCAGACAACATTCGACCAGTTGTCGCTCGCTCATGGGCTCGGCCAACTGACGTTCTATATCCTGGAGTTGCTGTTGCTTATCGCTGTGCTGGGTCACTTGGGCGACGAGGTGTTTCAGCTCATTTAACAAACGGCTTTTGAGTCGGCTGTCTTCTCCCGGGTCGTTGCTGACTGAAACGCTGCCCGGTTGTGCCTCTAATGCACGCTGCTGCATGTTAAGCAGACGCTGAAACAATGGCAGACTGTCGGTAAAATGAATTGCGGTGCCCGCTAACTCTCGGCGCAGCTGCTCGGCTTCGTCGCTCAGGTCAGCGGGCAGTGTGGGCTGTGATTGTAAATGGCGAAGTACTTCCCGTATCAGGTGTTCGGCCTGTTGGTCCATTTGCCGGAACAGATCGGTTTGCTCCAGCATCAGTCCCGTAATGGCTCGCATAGAGGCTTCCGCCTCATTAAACGCCAGTTTGCCGCCCATATGACGTCGCAGCATCTGAAGTTCTTCATCTAAGGCTGGCCGGGCCCCCTGGAAAAAGGCGCTCAGTCGAACAATAAATTGTGCCAGAGTGTCGATCTGGTATTTAAAACTACGAAGCGCCCTCCGTTGCGCGGTTACGCTGCTGTCCATCCAATACTCCTTCAAACTCGGTAAGGCTGGGCGTGGAGCTCAAGCTCGAACAGACCATTATACGAGCATCACTACCCTGATAATAGGCCAACTCCGCATAAAAGAGGGCTTTTGGTCAGATCATTGATCGGGATCTAAAAAGGCGACCGAAGTCGCCTTTGATGTTGTCTTAATCCTCGCTCAGCGGTTGCCTGACGAGGTAGTAGGGTAAGTAATTATCATTATTTGCTAGAGGCATGATGTTTCCAAGGTTGTTCTGTTAAATCACTGCACTAGGCGGGCGCATCATACCTTAGCTAATGTTTTTTTGAAAGTTGCTCTGTAAGTTTTCTTTGTTTGTTACTGTCTTGTCAGGCGCTGGTTATCCGGTTCTGACTCGAAGTTGCTCCGGAACGGATTGATGTCAAGCCCGCCACGACGGGTATATCTCGCATAAACGGTCAGTTTTTCAGGTTTACAGTGGCGCATGATATCGCAGTATATACGCTCCACACATTGTTCGTGGAATTCGTTGTGTTGTCTGAAAGTGATCAGGTAGGTCAACAGATTTTCTCGTTTGATCCTGGAGCCCTGATACCGAATCATTACGCTGCCCCAGTCGGGCTGGTTAGTGATCAGACAGTTGGATTTTAACAGGTGACTGATAAGGGTTTCCGATACCTTGTCATCCGAACAGGTCAGCAGACTGGGATCGTATTGATAGTCATCCATGCTGATATCCAGATCGTCCAGACAGTCGCCCTGCCAGGAACTGACCTGATATTGCGGGGCGTTCAATGGATGAATGCGGGCAGTCACCGGGGCCTGTGCGCAGGCCGAAAGATCACGCTCCAGATGTTGCTGCAATGCTTCTGTCGAGGGAAGACGGTACTGGTTCAGGCTGTTCAGGTATAGCTTAAAGGACTTGGACTCGATCAAGTTGGGGCTGTTAAAGGGAACCCTGGCTTCCAGAATACCAACGCAAGGCTTGCCCTTGGTGTTGAGCCAGGAGAGCTCATAGCCATTCCAGATATCCACGCCTTTGAATGGCATAACGCCTGTCAGGCCGATATCCTCGCGGTTGAGACGGCGGGGAACGGCCTGCAGCAGCTCGGGATCATAGCCGCTGTTATAATTGGTCTCTTGGCCCAAAGACAAGTGTTTGAGCGCGTCCGGGTGTTGGTCTTGTGTCATCGTGTCTGATTGCCGGTTACAATGGCGCCATTATATCAGCTTTGAGGCCCGCTATGAGTGAAACCAATCTGGAAATGGCGCTGGATGATTTTATACGTCGTTATCGGGAATACGCCGATGCCCACGAAGGCTTGGTGACTGACTACGATCCGCAATGGACGTCGCCCTGCCTGCAGGGGGAGCCAGACGCCAATGGCAGAGTTTGTTGGCAGCCGGTAAGGCAATCGCCGCCTTTGGGCTTTAGCGATTGTGAGGCGGCGTTAGAACTGAGCTTTCACCCCGATATCAAGACCTTCTACGGACGGTATTGGTCACAAGGTCTCAATGCCGTGACCGATCGTGGACCGCTGCAGCTGTTACAGCTTTGGAATGAAGACGATGGCACGCACTTGCAGCAAAACCTGATCGGTCACGTACTGATGAAGCGGCGTCTGCGCCAGCCGGAAACGCTGTTTATTGCCGTTACCGACGATGACGATATGATGATCAGCATCGATAACCAATCCGGCGCCGTGATGTTAGAGCCGGTCGGGATTGAGCCTCGAGAGCAGCTGGCGCCTAGTCTGGCTGAGTTTTTGTATCAGTTGCAGCCGGGGCCGGCGTTTTAATTCGTGCCAGCTCGCTTTGCAGGGCAAGGACCTGTGCTTCCAATTGCTCTACACGCTGCTCCAGTGTCAGGTCGGGTTGATCAGACGAGGCCGTTGGCTGCGGCTCTGAAGGCCCTTTTTGGCGCTCGCCAGGAGGCAGACTACGCCACTGCTTAAGACCCGCGATGGCTTCTTGCAGGCTGATTGGTTGGTGGGCGTGAGCCCGGACCAGGGCGACCGATGGGGTTTTGCCCTGTTGAGTTAAGCGCTGACAGCATTCGAATACGGTAGAAAACGTCGTCATGGGTCAGTGAATTCCGCTAAATAGTAGCAGTTTATCTCACTTTTTGGTTTTTCGCCATTCACGCTTTGTTTATAAAATCATTTAATATCAGCATGTTATAGCTTTGGTCCGATTGTTGCCTTGTGAGTCATTCCTAAGAACACTCATAACAAGGAAACATCATGAAAATGAAAACCTCGGCAGCTGCCCTGACCATTCTGAGCGCGTCTTTACTGCTATCCGGTTGCATCATCTCGGTAGATGGAGAGGGTATAGAGCGTCAGTACAGCTCCTGGCAGAAACAGGAAAAAGAGAACCGCCAACAAATAGCAAAGCTTGAGCCAGGAATGACTCTGGATAAGGTGGTCGCGCGCATGGGCGAGCCGGACTTCAGCGAGGCGGTAGAAAGGGATGGAAAGACCCTTCGCGTGCTCTATTACCGCACTCACAGGCAGCACGAAGATGGCATGACGACCAAGGAAGAGTGTACGCCGTTGATATTCAGTGGCGAGGTGTTGTCAGGCTGGGGGGACGCCGCATACCGAAGTACCTTCTGAATCAATTTTAACAGGGTGTTAACAAATGGGGTAGGGTGCGCTAGTCTGTGAACACAGACAGCCGTTTTGGAACTCGAATGACCAGTGCCACCAGTACTCTCGCTTCACCCGACGTTCAAACCGTAAAGCCGGTATTTTTGGCCGCCGACGATTTGAAATCGGCGGCCTCGATTCTGTATAAAGCCTACCATGACGATCCTCTGTTTATGGATATTTTCCGGGCCGACGATGAGGGCTATGGCTCTCGACTGAGAGCGGCTATTCGGGAAGAAATCAGTGCGTTCTGGGAGGCGAAACAACCCATGATTGGCCTGTTTGATGAGGGGCGTCTACTGGCGGTGGCCTGCATTATACAGCCGGATGCCAGTATCGGTCCGAATCGCTTTTGGCACTGGCGGCTGAAGATGCTGCTGACCGCTGGCTATATCGGTACTCGACAGATGGTGGAAAAGGAACAACGCGTGCGGGCTCACATTCCTTATCAGCGCTATCACATGTTGTCGTTCATCGGTGTGCATCCGGATCATCAGCACCATGGTCTGGGCCACTTATTGATGGGAGCCATTGATTCAGTAGTGGAGGAGGATCAGAGTAGCGAAGGCGTGGCTGTCTATGTGACTTTGCCTAAGTGTCTGTCATTTTTTGAACATGACCGCTACCAGATGTTAACCGAGCTGACAGTGAGTCGTATTCAGGGACACATTATGTTTCGCAGCAGACAGGACAGCGCATGAGCTTTAAGTCATTCGCTGATTTCTATCCCTACTACCTTCAGGAGCACAGCGACAAACGCTGCCGGGCCCTGCATTATATTGGCAGTACACTGGTGCTGGGGATTCTGGTCTACAGCCTCTGGAATCGCTGGTGGTGGGGATTATTACTGATGCCTGTGGTCGGCTATGGATTTGCCTGGATTGGTCACTTTCTCTTTGAACACAATCGGCCTGCAACCTTCCGACATCCGTGGTACAGCTTATTAGGCGATTGGGTCATGTATAAGGATGCCGGGTTGGGCCTGTTGGGTGTGGATTCCCAATTACAGCGCATGAAACAGCAACAGTCCTCTTCTGAAAATTCTGCGACGGGTGATTAACCTTGTAAGACATCTCTTACAAGGAATGTAAGACAATTCGGAAAGTGAAACCATATCGTCGAAGTGAGTTTTTCTATCTTTTTGTTTTATAAGGTTTATTTTATTATTGTTGGATTGGGAACAGAAATGGTGTCTTAATCACCACCGGAAAGGTTCGAATCCCGCTATAGTTCATTTGTCACATGGAAACACCAACACGGTGTCAGGGATGAATCAGGACCCTTTCAGGAAGGAAGTTATATTCAGGAGAATATAAACAGGGAAGCATAAGGATAGCAGGAAGCGGTAACAGGGAATTTAAGGCAGGATGCAGGCAAGGAAGCCGAAAAGGACAGACTAAAAGGAGTTATCCATCTGAAAAAGGCGCAACTGACGGTTGCGCTTTTTTTTTGCGACAACTGCTTTGTAAGAGATCGCTGACAAGGCCTGTAAGAGAACTCGGAAAAATCTGTCGGTCTTTATCTGTAGCTGTAGATTAGCTATTGATTTTAAAGGAATTTATTTTTAGATGGGGAATGAGTCAAAAATAATTCAGGGTGTGCGCCACCGGCTGAAGCCAGTATTGCTATAGTTTTAGTCAGCCACACGGAAATGGATGCCAAGGAGTATAGGATGCCGGCGAGCGTGGCAATGTAACGGAATGCGATGGGAGTCAGGGTCAGGGATAATGGATTGACGGAATGGCTCAGGAGCGAGCGTAATAGGGACACCTCAAGGACAGAGTGCATGGATGGCATTCAAAGGACTGAGGTTTTTGAAGGCACAGCTTCGGCTGTGCCTTCGATCATTCTGAAGTCACTCGTTGTGATGGTAGCGGTGCACGGGCAATTCGGTGGCAACCACATACTTGCCTTTCATCTTTACCCACCCCTGGTAAACATCTTCCCCATTGGTAGAAAAATCAAACTGGAACTCGCACTGCCAGTCGGGCTTGCCCTTAACACTGGTTAAACGCGTTCGTTTGCGGGCAAAAGAGACCAGCTGCAACCCCTGTTGCTGACAATAACTCCGCAAATAGTCCCCCGCGGCTTCACTAATCGCCCGGATCCGCCAAAATTGCAAAGCAATGGCGACCACCAGAGCCAGCAGCAATATATTTAGCAGCATCATGAAGGCATGGCCCGAAACAGGTGCTCGATGGCCTGGCTCAATTGGGGACTGCGGTCGGGCCTGCGCAGCTGAGCCAGGGCTTTATCCCTGATACTGGGCAGGCGCACGATATCGGCAAATACGGCCACAAAAATATTACTTTCAAGCTTTGCCAGACGCTCCATAAAGTCATACAGGCGCTCTTCGTCCTCCAGGTAATCCCAGTGCCGACCCGAAATCACGATCAAACAATCGGACTTAGCGCCCATAGGGGAGTCAAGCAGGCGGGCGATATGTTGATGTACCAACCCCCGAGCCTGAGACTGGGTCAGCGCCCTTAATAGTGCCACATGCACCGCGGTATTGTCCGGCTGACGCTGAATCCAGTCCAGCAACGTCTCGGTCAGAGACACGCCCAGTGGTTGGTTTTCCATGGAGTTAAGCAGGCTGTGCTGTACGGTGTCATTTAAGCTTTCAAACTGCTCGCACAAAAGCTCACTGGTCTCCTCAAGACGGGCGATGACATCGGCCAGTCCCTGCAATGGTAACTGCTGCCAGTCGTGCGCTTGTGGGTCTCGAATGTAATCACAGGCTTGCTCATAGAATGAGGAGGGCGGCATGGACAAAGCCTTACGTACCATGCTGTTAAAGTCCGCCATCTGCTGCTGGCCGGGAGTAAAGGTATAAGGGTTCTCGGGGATAGAATCGGCCTTGGTGACTTCCATCTGTGCACCAAGCGCCTCGACGACAATATTTAAAAACTGGTTGCGTGCAGCGCTGGACAGCAGTCCTTGTTCATCCAGCGGCAACTTGAGAAACCAGATGTATTGTTGGTCGGACAGCTGCTTATTCCAGAATACAATACCAAACCAAGCCAGTCCCAAACGGGGGTATGGGTGCGGTACCTTGTTGGCTTCAATGTCCATGAACTCTTGCGCCTTGAGCTTGCGAATGCCCCGGCCCAAATCAAACACGCGGTATTGGCAGCCTGACTGAAGCAGAAATTCACTAATGGTACTGATCTCTGACATGGTATCCTTAAGCGGTTAACGGCCTCTTTTTACAGGCCCGGAACAGAAAAGCGTTAAATTATACTAGGGCCGGTTTATCTTGCATAGACGAGCTCTGCCAGAGGTGATTTTTGCTCAGCAGGACCGGGCTGGTTTAGCCCGGAGGGTAAGCAATATCCGGTCGTTTGATTCAAATACTATGTTCGTAGAGTTAACTTATGTCTAACCCCATCGCCGCAGAAGGTTTGCATTTGCTGCAAGAGCTGGAGGCCGCCATGCGCTCACGTGGGCTCTGGAGCCAGACGCCGCCGGGCGCCGAAGCACTCTCCAGCCAGGCTCCTTTTGCCTGTGACACCCTGACCTTTGAACAGTGGTTACAGTTTATTTTTGTGCCCAAACTGACCGCGTTAATTGAAGCCAATGAGCCTTTGCCCGGGGCGATGAAAATATTGCCGATGGCGCAACAAAGCTGGCGGGATACCCCTGATACACAGAGGGTAGAACGAGTTCTGGCTAGGTTCGACGCGCTTTATGAGGAAGCCTGATGTTACCGCTACTGTATCAGGATGAGTATATGGTGGCGGTGCACAAGCCCGCCGGATTACTGGTGCACCGCAGCCTGATCGATCGCCACGAAACTGAGTTTGCGATGCAGCAGGTCCGCGACCAAATAGGCCAACGGGTATTTACCGTGCACCGGCTGGATAAACCCACCTCCGGGGTATTATTAATGGGACTCAGTTCCGAGGCCGCACGACGTTTAACCGAACTCTTTACCTCCGGTCAGGTGGATAAGACCTACCGCGCAATGGTGCGCGGTTTTGCCCCGGCTGAGGGGCTGATTGACCGGCCATTAAAGGAAAAGCTGGATAAGCTGGCCGATAAAAAGGCCAGACAGGACAAGCCGCCTCAGGAGGCTCGTACGCGTTATCGTACTCTGTACCAGTTTGAATTGCCGTTTGCCGTCGATCGCTATGCAACTGCCCGCTATTCGTATTTGGAACTTTACCCCGAAACCGGGCGTAAACATCAGTTACGTCGTCATCTGTCCCATATCAACCATCCCATTGTGGGGGATGTGAATCATGGTGATAATAAGCAAAATCGCTTTTTACGGGAGCAATTTGGATTTCAGGGGTTGGCACTGACCGCCACTCGGTTAAGTCTGCCGCACCCTTTTACCGGCGACAAACTGACACTGGAGTCCGACTACGACGGGCGTATCGACAAATTGCTGGCACAATGGCACTCTTACCGCCATTCACAAGACCCATCGGCATAGAGGAGTTTAGATGGCGCAACAAATCAGTGTGTTTTACGGCAGTGTTTATGGCAATGCTCAACAAGTGGCCGAAGAAGCGGCCGATACTCTGACTGCACTGGGCTATCGGGTCGACTTGCTGGATGACCCTCAGGTCAGTGACTTCCAGGAAGCGCAAGAGGTGCTGTTTATCAGCTCCACTACCGGTCAGGGAGACATCCCGCCCAACCTGGAGCCCTTTATTCTGGATCTTGAGTCCCGCTTTCCGCTATTGGACGGGCGAAAGTTTGCTGTGGTGGCCTTAGGCGATAGCAGCTATGGAGAGACCTATTGCGGCGCCGGGCGACGTATTTACGAGTTAATGGAGGAGCTGATGGGCACCCCTCGTACTCAGCTACTGGAAGTGGATGCCATAGAAACATTAGAGCCTACCGAAGAGGTTCTGCCCTGGATAAAGCAATATTATTGAGTCTGACGGCCGGCTTCTATCGGTTGAGAATAAAAGCCGGTCACCAATTGCTCCTCCAGTTCACTCATCCTGCCATTTTCGATCAACTCGTTAAGCCCTTTGTTAAAGCTATTAAGCAGTGAACGGCTGACGGCTTTGGCCTTAGGGAATAACACGTGACCTTCCACTACGTTGAGCGGTCGGGGAAGGGTCTCCAGACGGCGAGCCTGCTCCGGAGCCAGATATGATTCTGCCAGGTGCCACCCGGTAATTTCGTCCACCGGAAAGAGATCGATGCGTCCCAACGCCAGCATTGTCAGGTTCTGCCTGTCTGTATTAACCACTGAAAACCGCTCTGGCGAGCGCTCCGCCAAGGCCCATAGCTCTTTGGTATAGGTATATCCTCGGGTCAGGCCGATACGCAGGTCCTTAAAGTCATCTAGGTTTTGCCATAGCTGCGGGCCATCGGACTGACGGCGGAAAAACACCAGCCGCTCGGAAATGACCGGCTGGCTATAGTGAAAATCTTTCTCGCGCCATTGGCTGTTGTACCAGTAAGACGTAGCATCGAACCGGCCTGACAGCGCTTCTTCATAGGCCCGCGCCCACGGCAGGTAAACAAAACTTACGGTATAGCCCTGGCTGGCGAAGGCCTCGCGGACGACATGATTGACATAGCCTTGTTCCGGCAGTTTGGGGGAAGTGTAGGGTGCCGTAATACCAGAGGCGATGGTAATCGTGCGAGCTTGAACGGTATGGCAGGCTAAAAGCAGAAGACTAAGGCTTATAAGCATTAAACGCATGAGACGGTGGCCTTCCCTGATTATACACAGAGTTAATCCTAGCTCAGCTTTTAGTGCCCGGCCAGTCAGTTACTGGCCGGGATTAGAGGCCAATTACTCGGCGTTTCTTAACAGGGCATTGATGCCTACCTTGGCGCGGGTTTTAGCGTCGACCTTCTTGACAATAATGGCGGCATACAGACTGCATTTGCCATCTTTAGAGGGCAGAGTGCCTGGCACAACGACAGAACCGGCAGGAACCCGACCATAGTGAACTTCACCTGTTTCGCGATCAAAAATGCGCGTGCTTTGACCGATATAAACGCCCATGGAAATCACTGCGCCTTCCTCAACGATGACGCCCTCGACGATTTCTGAGCGAGCGCCAATAAAGCAGTTGTCTTCGATAATGGTGGGGTTGGCCTGCAGTGGCTCAAGTACCCCACCAATGCCTACGCCACCGGACAGGTGCACGTTATTGCCGATCTGGGCGCATGAGCCGACAGTCGCCCAGGTATCGACCATAGCGCCTTCGCCCACATAGGCGCCGATATTGACGTAGGAGGGCATCACCACCACGTTCTTACCGATGTAAGAGCCTGTTCGCACGGCCGCTGGCGGCACAATGCGAACGCCTTCTTCTCGAAAGCGCTGGTCGCTGTAGCCATTGTATTTGAGGGGGACCTTATCAAAGTACTGGCTCTCGGCACCCTCAATAAGTTCGTTATCATGCAGTTTGAAAAACAGCAGAACGGCTTTTTTCAGCCATTGATGGACAACCCATTCTCCGGCTACTTTCTCTGCCACGCGGGCGGTCCCCTGATTCAGCATGGCGATGGCTTCAGTGACGGCATCTTTAACTGCTGGGTCGGCGGTCTCGGCCGTCCACTGGTCGCGGGTTTCAAAGGCCTTTTCAATTGTGGTTTTTAGTTGTGACATGTCTCACCGTTGTTATGTTGATCTAAAAGAGAAGTTAAGGCGTTTTTCAGGCTGAGTTGCTGGTGCTGTGACAGTGCCTGATCCAGGTGGTTGGTTAACAGAAACACGTCTTCGGCACGCTCACCGATGGTACTGATTTTGGCCATGTGCAGATGGATGTCCTGACAGATGAACTCCTGGCTAATGGTCGCCAACAGTCCCGGTGCGTCCAGCGCCTCCAATTCCAGAATGGTCATATCATTCTTGTTGGTAAAAAAGCGCATTTTGGTGGGCACATTCAATTGTTTCATGCGCCGTGACATCTTGCGGTTGTTGGTGTGCTGGTCACTGGTTTTCAGTAATTGAGTACGAATGGCCTCAATCAGGCTACGTTGACGAGAGGGCGAGGCAATACGCTCACCGTCGTCATCCAGAATGATAAAACTGTCGAACACATAGCCATCATCGATGGTCATGATCTGGGCGTCATGTATCGAGCAATTTCGGCTGTCCAGTACCGAGGCGACCTGAGCAAACAGGCTCGGGCGATTACGGGTGTAAAGAATCAGCTCGGTACCGGCTTTTGAGGTATTGTCATTAAAGGCCACTACCATTTCCCGGCCTTCCAGTTGCTGGTGCTCGGCAATCATCTGGGCGTGCCACACCAGTTGGCGGGGCTTAAACCGGATAAAGTAATGCTCATCCAGGCGATGCCAGAACTGATGCACCAAATCATCGTCGATGTGACTGTCCTGCAGGCGCAGCAGCGCATCCTGTTGATGCTTCTGGGACTGGGCCTGCATATCAATATGGTATTCTTCGCCGGTTTCGATGGCCTTCTTGGTCATCATATACAGCTCACGCAACAGCGAGGCCTTCCAGTCGTTCCAGAGATTGTCATTGGTGGCACGGATATCGGCCAGTGTTAATACATAAAGATGGTCCAGGTAATCCACACTGCGAACCTTGGCGGCAAACTCGCGGATCACGTCCGGATCATAAATATCGCGACGTTGAGCGGTTACCGACATCAACAGGTGGTTTTCCACCAACCATACGGCTAAGGCGGTTTCCTTCTGACCAATGCCATGCTGTTGGCAGAAGCGCGCCAGATCGGCAGCCCCCAGCTTGGAATGATCGCCACCGCGCCCCTTGCCGATATCATGAAAAATGGCCGCGATGTAAAGGATCTGAGGGTCGTCCATTTCCTGCATAATGCGATGACAGCGCGGAAAAGTTTTAACTGCGTCTGGCAGGGTATAACGATAGATGTGTTTCACAAGGCGATGGGTATGCTCGTCTACCGTATAGGCGTGGAACAGGTCAAACTGCATCATACCGACGATCTGGTTCCATTCTGGCAGGTAGGCGTGCATGATGCCGTGCTTATGGGCCATGTCCCAGGCCAGGCCGAAAAAGTCCGGATGAGCCATTAAGGCCATAAACCGCTCCCGGCACGAGGGATGTTCGGTCAGGGGAATGCGGCGAAAACGACGGCGAGCCTGACGCAACAGACGCAAGGTGTTGGAATGAAGACCGATAACCTGAGGCGTATCGGCGATGACGCGCAAAAAATCCAGCAGGCTTTCCGGATCCGGAAACACCTCGTCATGACGGGCGTGCAAAAGACCATCGGTGAGCTCGAAGTCGTCATCGATAACCTCGGTGCGCTTTATCTTGGTGTTCAGGGTATCGTGACTAAAGCGTTGCAACAGCATCTCACTGAGTTCGGTGATACGTGTCAGTTGGCGGAAAAAAGCCTTCATCATCTTTTCCACCGAGGCCTTGCCCTGATCGCCATAGCCGAGTCGCTCGGCCACCTCCGGTTGATAATCAAACAATAAACGATTTTCGCTACGACCGGCTACCAGGTGCAAAGTAAAGCGCATACGCCACAGATGATTGCGACAGTCTTTAAGTTCGGTAAATTCTCGCTCGGTGAAGTAGCCGTGTTCGACCAGCTCCTGCCCCTTGAGAACGCTAAAGTGCTTCTTGGCCACCCAGCCGATGGTCTGAATATCTCTTAGGCAGCCGGGATTTTCTTTAATATTGGGCTCGAGGTTGTACGCGGTGCCGTTAAAGCGTGCATGGCGTCTTTGCTGCTCTTCGAGCTTGGCCAGAAAAAAGGCCTTGCTGGACCAGACTTTGTCACCCTGCATTTTAATTTGCAGGGCGTTAAAGGTTTCTTCACAGCCGATCAGGCGTCGCGCCTCAATCAAATTGGTGGCGATGGTGACATCGTCCTTGGCCAGCTTGAGGGTTTGATTGACGGTACGCACTGACTGGCCGATATCCAGGCCGATATCCCATAAGAAGGTCACGAATTCAGTTAACGCTTCTTGCAGGGCTTTATCAGGCGTGCGCCGGGTCAGGATCAGCAGATCGACATCCGAGTAGGGTTGCAACTGGCCACGGCCATATCCGCCCACGGCGATCAACGCCAGCTCTTTACGCTCATGCAAACCTCGCAGCTTCCAGGCCTGTCGTAACAGCGTATCGACAAAGGTGGCCCGGCCGGTCACCAGAGATTCGATCTCCATCATGCCGGCGTTTTCTTCCAGCCATTGATAGCTGTTTTCTACACAGGCCTTAAAGGCCGCGGTATTGTCGGCCACATTGATCTGTTTGATTTGGCTGAGCAGACTGTGCATGAGAAGTCAGTTAGTCGTTGACCAGTACGCGATCGATGTCTTCGTCGCTACGCAGGGTCAGGATTTCACAGCCGTTGTCTGTGACCAGTAGAGTGTGTTCCCATTGGGCGCTCAGGCTGCGATCCTTGGTGACTACGGTCCAGTCGTCTTTCAGTAACTTGGAGTGGCGTTTGCCCGCATTGACCATAGGCTCGATGGTAAAACACATGCCCGCTTCCAGTTCCATGCCTGTGCCGGGGCGGCCATAGTGAACCACCTGAGGGTCTTCATGGAATTCCTTGCCGATACCGTGCCCGCAATATTCACGCACAATGGAGTAGTCATGAGATTCGGCGTGTTGCTGAATGACATGGCCGATGTCGCCAAGCCGGGTGCCTGGCCTGACCAGCTTGATGCCCTTATACAAGCATTCCTGAGTTACCCGAATCAGTCGTTCGGCCATAATGGAAGGCTTGCCTACCACGAACATCTTGGAGGTGTCACCGTGATAACCATCTTTGATCACAGTGACATCGATATTGATGATATCGCCATCTTTAAGTTTCTTATCGGACGGAATGCCATGACAGATTACATGGTTTACCGACGTACAGATGGACTTGGGAAAGCCATGGTAGTTTAAGGGGGCGGGAATGGCCTGCTGTTCATTGACAATATAATCGTGGCAGATCTTGTCCAGTTCGCCCGTGGTGACGCCCTTTTTCACATAAGGTCCGATCATATCGAGCACTTCTGACGCCAGCTTCCCGGCGACGCGCATTTTTTCAATTTCTTCCGGCGTTTTAATAGTCGCAGTCAAACCCTAAATTCCTACTTCTTTAATATTAATTAGCTGAATGCGGCATTTTAGCGACAGGACCCTTAGCTGTATAGGACAATTCGGCATATTCTATATGCCTAGCGTTGTATTGGTGGGGAGTTTTGTGGTATAAAGCGCCCCGCTTCTGTGCTTGAGGATTTTCTTGGGACAGTAGCGACATAACATTGAATCAATAACACACATACATCGACACATGATTCGGGGTGTTCGCGAGGGCGGATCGAGTCATGGGATGTATGGAGGCCTAACCCCGATTGAGGACAATATAATGGCAAATGTATCTATGCGTGACATGCTGCAAGCCGGCGTGCATTTCGGTCACCAAACCCGCTACTGGAATCCGAAGATGAAGCCTTTCATTTTCGGTGCTCGTAACAAGGTTCATATCATCAACCTGGAAAAAACCGTGCCTATGTTCAACGATGCGTTGAACTATCTGTCAGGCGTTGCGGCGAAGAAAGGTAAAATTCTGTTTGTGGGCACTAAGCGTGCTGCAGGCGATGCGGTGAAAGAAGCAGCTCAGCGTTGCGACCAATACTATGTGAACAAGCGTTGGTTGGGCGGCATGCTGACCAACTGGAAAACCGTTCGTCAGTCCATCAAGCGTCTGAAGGATCTGGAGCAACAGTCTCAGGACGGTACCTTTGACAAGTTGACCAAGAAAGAAGCCCTGATGCTGACTCGTGAAATGGAAAAGCTGGAGTCCAGCCTGGGTGGTATCAAGAACATGGGCGGTCTGCCTGATGTATTGTTCGTGATCGACGCCGAGCACGAGCACAATGCCATCAAAGAAGCGCGTAACCTGGGTATCCCGGTTGTGTCTGTGGTTGATACTAACTCTGACCCAGACGGCGTGGACTACGTGATTCCGGGCAACGACGACGCCATCCGTGCCGTTCAGCTGTACCTGGATGCCGCCGCTACCGCAGTTAGCGAAGGCAGCGAGCAAAACCTGGAAGCTCAGGCTGAACACGACGACTTCGTTGAAGCCGCTGACTGATAACGTCATTCATCTGTAACAGCAGTGTGGTATTGCTGCTGTGATAAGACTCTATCAGGGGCGTACTACGCCCCTGTATTCAAAGAATTTATCGATTGAGGAATTGAAAATGGCAGTGACTGCAGCCCTAGTTAAAGAACTGCGTGAGCGCACTGGCGCTGGCATGCTGGATTGTAAAAAAGCCTTGGTAGAAACCAATGGTGACATCGATCAGGCCATTGAGAACATGCGTAAGTCTGGCCAAGCCAAAGCCGCTAAAAAGTCTGGTCGTATCACCGCCGAAGGCGTGATTCTGACCAAGGTTGAAGGTGGTCAGGCGGTAATGGTTGAGCTGAACTGTGAAACTGACTTCGTGGCACGTGATGACAGTTTCCTGAAGTTTGGTGATCAAATTGTAGAACTGGTGATGAGCCAGAAGCCTGCCGATGTTGAGGCTCTGAACGCGTTGGAACTGAACGGTAGCACCGTTGAGAAAACCCGCGAAGAGTTGATCGCCAAGATCGGTGAGAACATTTCTGTGCGTCGCTTCACCATTGTCGAAGGTGACAACCTGGGTGCCTACACTCACGGTTCTCGCATCGGTGTATTGACGGTACTGAAAGGTGGTGACGACGAGCTGGCAAAAGATGTTGCCATGCACGTAGCCGCGTCGCAGCCTCAGTTTGTTAAGCCCGAGCAGGTACCGGCTGAAGTGGTTGAGAAAGAGAAGGCCATCCAGATCGACATCGCCATGCAAAGCGGCAAGCCGGCGGAGATCGCTGAGAAAATGGTAGCCGGCCGCATGAAGAAATTCACCGGTGAAATCAGCCTGACGGGTCAGCCTTTCGTTAAGGACCCTTCCATGAGTGTAGGCGAGCTGCTGAAGTCGAAAGACGCAGACGTTGAAAACTTTATCCGCTATGAAGTGGGTGAAGGCATGGAGAAGAAAGACGAAGACTTTGCCGCCGAAGTTCAGGCGCAAATGGAAGCCGCCAAGAAATAAATCGGTTGGCTGACTTTTGCCATAAGGCAATGTCATATAAACTACCAAGCACCTCATAAGAGGTGCTTTTTTTTAATAAGTGAAGCGGTACGATCAATAAGCTAGAGCTTGTGAGCGGCTACGGCCGGTATCGTTAAGGTAATCGCTTATTACCTGCCTGGGATAACAGCCAAGGCGTTAACCAGGGGCCTGCTTCGGATGGGACTAAGACCCCAATGCGCAACACCAGCCACCGTTAACGTGTTATAGGAAGAATCAATCTATGAGCATGACTCCGAAATCCGCCTACCGACGCATTCTGTTGAAACTTAGTGGTGAGGCCCTGATGGGCGATGAGGGCTTTGGTATCGACCCCAAAGTTCTGGACCGTATGGCTCAGGAAATTAAAGAAATTGTCGAGTCCGGTGTTCAGGTGGGGCTGGTGATTGGGGGAGGTAACCTGTTCCGTGGCCAGGGCCTGGCTGAAGCTGGCATGAACCGTGTCGTAGGCGATCATATGGGAATGCTGGCCACGGTAATGAATGGCCTGGCGTTTCGCGATGCCTTGCATCGTGCTTTTGTGAATGCGCGGCTGATGTCGGCGATTCCTTTAAACGGAGTGTGTGATGCCTATAACTGGGCCGAGGCAATCAGCTTGCTAAAGTCCGGCCGTGTGGTGATCTTCTCAGCGGGTACCGGCAACCCTTTCTTTACAACAGACTCCGCGGCCTGCCTCAGAGGCATTGAAATTGAAGCCGATGCGGTTTTGAAAGGCACCAAAGTCGATGGGGTTTATGACAGTGACCCGAATCAAAACGACAATGCCACAATGTACAAGACTTTGAGCTATCAGGAAGTACTGGAAAAAGAATTAAAAGTGATGGATCTGGCGGCCTTTACCCTGGCCCGGGATCATCACTTGCCCGTTCGGGTCTTTAACATGAACAAGCCTGGTGCACTGAAAGCGGTAGTGATGGGTGAAGACGAAGGCACCCTGATCGATCACCCTGAGAACTTAAACTAATTTTAGAATTACAACAGGAAGACAACCATGATTGACGAGATTAAAGCCGACGCCAAAGAACGTATGCAGAAGTCTATCTCGGCTCTGAAAAGCCAGATGAGTAAAGTGCGTACGGGCCGGGCTCACCCTAGCTTACTGGACAGCATTACGGTGGAATATTACGGTGCGGAGACGCCGCTCAATCAGTTGGCGAACATTGTTGCCGAAGATTCCCGCACTCTGGCGCTGACCGTGTTCGATAAAAGTACCACTCAGGCCGTGGAAAAGGCCATCATGCAATCGGATTTGGGCCTCAACCCCATGAGTGCCGGCACCGTTATTCGTATCCCCATGCCAGCCCTGACCGAAGAGCGTCGTAAAGACCTTATCAAAGTGGTTCGTGCTGAGGCAGAGCAAGCTCGTGTGGCCGTGCGTAACGTGCGTCGCGATGCCAACAGCGACATCAAAGAACTGATGAAAGACAAAGAGATCAGTGAAGATGATGCCCATCGCGCTGAAGAGGATATCCAGAAAATTACCGATGCCACCATTAAATCCATTGATGAGCATCTGTCGGATAAAGAAGCCGAGTTAATGGAAGTCTGAGCCTGACAAAAGGATCATAATGACTTCCCCCAACGAACAAATGCCTCGCCATGTGGCTATTATCATGGATGGTAATGGCCGCTGGGCCAGACAGCGCGGTAAAATTCGCAGTTTTGGTCATAAAGCCGGTGTTGAATCTGTGCGTGCCGCCGTGCGGGTGGCTCGGCAGTCCGGCATTGAAGCGCTCACTTTATTTGCGTTTAGCAGCGAGAATTGGCAACGGCCCGACGAAGAAGTGGGCGGCTTGATGCAGCTGTTTAAAATGGTGCTCAAAAGTGAGGTCAAAAAGCTGCATAAGAATGATGTCCGTCTTCGGGTTATCGGTGACTTAAGTCGCTTCGATGACGATTTGGTCGGGCGTATCCGTGATTCGGAGGCGCTGACCGCTGACAATCGTGCGCTGACCTTAAATATCGCGGCAAATTATGGTGGTCGCTGGGAGATTACGCGGGCGGCCAGACAGTTGGCTCTGGCCGTTGCCGCCGGGAAACTGAAGCCAGAGCAGATTGATGAAGCGCGGTTTCAGCAAGAAACCTGTCTGGCTCAGTTGCCAGAACTGGATTTATTGATCCGCACAGGTGGTGAGAGCCGGGTTAGCAACTTTCTGTTGTGGCAACTGGCGTATGCCGAGCTCTACTTCACCCCTGCGCTATGGCCGGACTTCAACGAACAGGAGTTTGAACTGGCCTTGGCTGACTACGCGGCCCGTCAGCGACGCTTCGGTTTGACCTCAGAACAATTAGAAGATTAGGCCAAGGACCGAATTGTGTTAAAGCAACGAATTATTACTGCCCTGATTCTGGCGCCCTTGGCATTAGTTGCCATCTTGTTTTTACCTCAGATGGGGTTCCAGCTAACCATAGGCGCCATCGTAGGCTTAGGTGCCTGGGAGTGGGCGAACTTAATGGGGCTGCAGTCCCGTATTCAAAAAGCCTTCTATACCTTGCTAACGCTGGGCATTTGCGGCGTTTTGGCCTACCTGGTTCCCATTGCTCTGATATGGAAACAGGGGGCTATCGCACCCTTGTATTTCTGGGTATTGGCGGTGGCGACCCTGTGGTGGGCTATCTCCCTGTTAATGATCCTCGCGTATCCCAAATATACCGCTTTCTGGCGCAACGGCCGATTGATGCGGGGACTGTTTGGTCTTCTGACTCTGGTGCCAACGTGGGTGGCGATTGTGGTTCTGCGGGGGCGCTTGTATGACATCGATGATCTCTATGGCGCTTCACTGATCTTTTATGTGTTAGGTATCGTCTGGGCCGCGGATATCGGTGCGTTCTTTGTTGGCATCAAGTTCGGCCGCCATAAGCTAAGACCGAATGTATCACCGGGTAAGACACTGGAGGGGTTGTTCGGCGGCATAGCAGCATCATCGGCCATCATCGGTTTTGCAGCGCTGCATTATCAGGTCAATGAAACCATGATCTGGCATCACCTGCTTATTGGCGGTATTACTGTCGGCGTTTCTGCCTTGGGCGACCTTAACGAAAGCATGTTTAAACGTTGTGTGGGCTGTAAAGACAGCGGTACCTTGCTGCCGGGCCATGGTGGCATCCTGGATCGTATCGACAGCCTAACCGCAGCCTTCCCGGTATTCACCTTCTGCTATGTGCTCTGGATGACCTGATGCAAACCATTACTCTGCTGGGGGCGACTGGCTCCATTGGCCTCAGCACACTGGATGTGATCGCACGGCACCCTGACCGCTTTCGCGTTTTTGCGCTGACGGCCCACAAGAATATCGATGCGCTGGTGGAACTGGCGCGTCAACATCGGCCGGAATATCTGGTGGTGGCTGATAAATCCAATTACGCCGAGGTCCAGGAAAAGGCGAGAGCGCTAGGGGTGACGGCCGAAATTCTGGCCGGAGAGCAGGCCCTGATGGAGGTCAGCTCTGACAGCCGGGTAACTACGGTGATGGCCGCCATAGTGGGCGCAGCAGGCTTGAGGCCGACTCTCTCGGCAGTGCAGGCCGGCAAGCGGGTACTGTTGGCGAATAAGGAAGCCCTGGTGATGTCGGGGCAGTTATTTATCGACGCCGTTAATCAATCCGGTGCTGAGTTGCTGCCCGTGGACAGTGAGCACAATGCCATCTTTCAATGCCTGCCTGAGCAGTTTCAGTATGGTCAACCCGAGACAAGCGGCATCGAGCGTATTCTTCTGACCGGCTCAGGGGGACCGTTTTTAACCACACCTGTAGAAGCTCTTGAAGCCGTGACGCCAGAGCAGGCCTGTGCCCATCCGAACTGGAGCATGGGCCGAAAGATATCGGTGGACTCGGCCACCATGATGAACAAGGGGCTGGAGTTTATCGAAGCCTGTTGGTTGTTTGGGCTGGAGCCTGAACAGATTCAGGTGGTGCTTCACCCGCAAAGCGTGATTCATTCCATGGTGCAATACCGGGACGGCTCGGTGATTGCTCAGATGGGGCAGCCAGATATGCGTACGCCTATTGCTCACTGCCTGGCCTATCCGGAGCGAATTCAGGCCGGAGTCGAGCCACTGAATTTCGCCGCATTGACGGATTTCAGTTTTACCACCCCGGATACGCAACGTTACCCTAATCTGATGTTGGCTATTGATGCCTGTTGCGCCGGACAGAGTGCGACCACGGCGTTAAACGCAGCCAATGAAGTAGCTGTAGAAGGTTTCTTGCAGCGACGTATCGGCTTTACCACTATTGCACTGTTAAATCGGCGGGTGTTGGAATCCATCCAGCCACAGGAACTTTACGCTATCGACGACATCATAGCCTGGGACCGCGAGTGCCGGCAGTTGGCACAGCAGTATTTAGAATCTTTGGAGCAGGCCTGATATGTTTGGTTTTCTATGGAGCCTGGTGTTTTTCATTCTGGCCCTCGGTATTTTGGTGGCGGTGCATGAATGGGGACACTTCGTGGTGGCCCGGTTGTGCGGCGTCAAGGTTCAGCGTTTCTCCATTGGCTTTGGTAAGCCACTTTGGCGCACCTTCGACAACAAGGGTACGGAATACGTGGTGGCCGCCATTCCTCTGGGCGGTTACGTTAAAATGCTGGATGAGCGGGTCGAAGACGTCCCTCCGTCTGACTCCCCCTATGCTTTTAATCGTAAGCCGGTCTGGCAGCGCATTGCTATCGTCGGCGCAGGACCTGCAGTCAATTTTGTGTTTGCGGTGGCGGCCCTGTGGCTGATGTTTTTAATTGGCGTCGACACTGTTAAGCCCGTTATTGGGCAGGTGCAGCCACAGTCTATCGCCGCCGAAGCTCAGTTAGAACCAGGCATGGAGATCGTCCAGATAGGCGGTGAGAGGACTTTAGACTGGCAGGACGTTAATCTCGAGCTGGTGGCGCATATCGGTGACGCGGAACTGCCTTTGCGGGTGCGCCTTCCCGAGACCACCGCTGAGCGGAATCTGACATTGGATATTCAGCAATGGCAGTTTAACCCTGATGCCGAATCGGCCTTATCGAGTTTGGGGCTGACACCGTACCGGCCTGCACCAACCACCGAGATCGCCTGGGTGGCCGATGATTCACCCGCCAAGTCCGGCGGGCTGCAAAAAGGCGATAAAATCTTAGGCTTAGATGGAACTCAGGCCGAGGATTGGGGACAAATAGTGAGTTTTATCGCCGAGCATCCGGGGGAGACCATAACGATAGACGTTTTGCGTGATGGCCAACGTCGGGCGCTCACACTGGAGATTGGTTTGCGGGGCGAGACAAGCCAAGGATATCTTGGTATTGTGCCCGTTTCCGAGCCGTGGCCAGAGGCCTATCGCTTTACCAAGGAATACGGCTTGCTGACAGCATTAGGGCAGGGAGCAGACAAAACTTGGCGATTAATGGCTCTGAGTGTAGAGATGATCGGCAAGCTGATTACCGGTGATGTATCGGTAAATAATCTCAGCGGGCCGATTTCCATCGCTCAGGGGGCCGGAGCCAGTGCTGGTTACGGGCTGGTTTACTTTTTAAGTTTTTTGGCGCTGATCAGCGTCAATCTGGGGGTCATCAATCTATTGCCATTACCGGTACTTGATGGTGGACACCTCCTTTATTATTTTATTGAGCTTTTAACGGGACGTCCTGTGCCCGAATCGGTGCAGGAAGTAGGTTTTCGAATTGGTGCAGCGCTGTTGATGATTTTGATGACAGTGGCCATCGTGAACGATATCGCGCGTTTATAAAGCGGTTAATACATGGTGACGCTACTGAGCGCACCCCGTAGTTTGGAAGATAAGAATTACATGAAGTTGAAACAGGTTATTGCCGCCGGGATCTTATTTTCCGGCGCCGTGTTGGCATCTGATAACTCCAGTGAATTTGTCGTCGAAGATATTCGTGTCCAGGGCTTGCAGCGTGTCGCCCTAGGGGCTGCATTGACCCATCTACCGGTTCAGGTGGGGGATCGTTTAAACGACTTTCGAATCTCTCAAATGATACGCTCGCTATATGACTCAAGTCATTTCGAGCGCATCCGGGTGTTAAGGGATGGCAATACTCTGATTGTGGAAGTTCGGGAGCGACCCACCATCAGTAATATCACCTTCGATGGCAATGATGACATCAAGGACGAACAGCTGAATCAGAGTCTTGATGATAGTGATGTGCGGGTCGGGGAGCCTCTTGATAAGACGGTACTGACGTCCATCGAAACCGGTCTGCAAGATTTTTACTACAGTATCGGTAAATACAACGCCGATGTGACTGCTATGGTCACACCTCTTCCTCGCAACCGAGTAGACTTAAAGCTGGTTTTTGAAGAAGGCGATGCCGCCGAAATTAAGCAGATCAACATCGTTGGCAACAAGACCTTCAGTGATGAGGAGCTCCTCGGTCAGATAGAGCTGCAATTTGATACGCCCTGGTGGGATTTCATGTCCGAAACCCGTTATCAGAAACAGAAACTGACCGGCGATATGGAAACCCTGAAAAGCTACTACATGGATCGTGGCTATCTGAAGTACAACCTGGACTCAACCCAGGTTTCGATGACGCCCGATAAGTCCGGGGTCTACATTGCGCTTAATGTGACTGAAGGCGACCAGTATAGAGTTTCAGAAGTAGAGCTGGTGGGTGATTTGCTCGGACATGAAGACACCATAGAGAGAATCCTGCCATTGCGGGCAGACACGATGTATAACCTGGCTGAGGTTACCTATACCGAGGAATTTATCAGCAAGTACCTGGGCCGGTATGGTTATGCCTATCCCGAAGTGACCACCATTCCCGAAGTTAACGATGAAGATAAAACCGTTAAGTTGACCATGTCCGTGGACCCGGGTAAACGCATCTATGTGCGCCGAATCAATTTCACCGGCAATGAGGTTACCGCCGATGAAGTGCTGCGTCGTGAGGTACGCCAGATGGAAGGCGCGGCCCTGTCGAATCAAGCCCTGGAAGCCTCAAAGTCTCGATTGTCGCGACTCACTTATATGGAAGAAGTGGAATTTGAAACTGTGCGTTTGGCTGGTGAAGACGATCAGGTTGATGTGGAGTTTTCAGTTAAGGAACAACCATCGGGCTCCTTCAATGCCGGTATCGGCTATGGTGACCGCACCAAGTTAAGCTTGCAGGCGGGTATTCAGCAAAACAACTTCCTGGGTACTGGCAAACAGGTGGGAATCAATCTCAACAGTGTGTCTTATCAAAAGAGTGCCAGTCTGTCTTACACTGACCCCTACTTTACGATCGACGGTATCAGTTTGGGCGGCAATGTCTTTTTCTCCGAATTCGATGCCGGTAGCGCTAACCTGGTTCAATATAAGAATAAACGGTGGGGGGTTGGACTCAATCTTGGCTATCCGGTCAACGAGTATAACCGCCTGAACTATGGCATTACCTATATCTCCAACGAGATCTCTCAGCTACAGACTTACGAACAAATTCGGGCGTTCTACGATACCTTTGCCGATCCCAACAACCCGGATGCGGGCATTCAATTTGATGCGTTCGAATTGTCTCTGGGCTGGCGTCGCAGCACGCTAAACCGCGGTGTTTTCCCAACGGCGGGCTCGTCACAGAGTCTGTCCACAAAGGTGTCGACGCCGAACTCCGATGCTAACTATTATAAGTTCATGTTGGATACCAAGTTCTACTTCCCGCTCGACCGTGCGCAAAAGTGGTCCATATTGACTCGCTTGGAAGCTGGCTATGGTAATGGCTATGACGAAGTTAACGGTAACGACCAGACCTTGCCGTTCTGGGAGAACTTCCGTTCGGGGGGCAATGATACCCTGCGCGGTTTTGAGAACAATACCGTGGGGCCAAGACCCATCTACCGCCAACCAACAACGGTGACGGGACCCGACGGCAGCCAGATTGCCTTGGGGCCCGACTCTGACACCATTGCGGATCCTATCGCCAGGAGATTGCGTTCGGTGGGCGGGAATGCGATGGTCACCGGCGGTGTCGAGCTGATTTTCCCCACGCCATTCCTGGATGAAGAATACTCCAACTCAGTGCGGACCAGTTTGTTTGTGGACGTAGGTAATGTGTGGGACACTGAATTCGATCTTGACCGATACTCAGAGCTGGCGCAGAGCGAGCAGGATAAGCTGGTGGATTATTCCGACCCGGGTCGGATCCGTTCCTCCTACGGACTTTCGGTTCAGTGGATTTCTCCCATGGGACCCATGACCTTTAGTTTTGCCCGGACGATGAGCGAGGAGCCGGGTGATGAGACTAAGTTCTTCTCGTTTAATATTGGTAAGACTTTCTAAGAATTAAAAATTACACAGGAGACAGACAGTGAACACAATGAAGAAAACAGCTATTGCGGCGATGATGTTAGGTACTGGCATGATGAGTACGGCGGCCAGTGCAGCCGATAAAATCGGCATTATCAATGTGCAAGGCGTATTCCAGTCTTTACCACAGGCAGCTGCTATTCAGGAAAACATTCGCGCCGAGTTTAAAGATCAGATTGAAGAGATCTCTCGTCTTGAGAAAGACATTAAGTATTACCTGGAAAAACAACAGCGTGACGCCGCCACCATGAGCGAAGCGGAAAAAACCGAGCTGCAGGAGAAGCTGGTTGGGTTGCGCGATGATTACCAGTCTAAGACGAAACCACTGCAACAGAATATCCAGCGTCGTCAGATGGAAGAGCGCGATAAGCTACTGGGCCTGATTCAGCAGGCCATTAATAACATCGCCGAAGAAGAAAACTATGATTTGGTCATCAATGCCAATGCCGTCGCTTACATGGGCGATGAGGGTAACGACCTGTCTAAGCAAGTGATCGACAAAGTCAGCAAGGCCAATTAACGGAACCGCTTGATGGAATCCTATACTCTGGCCCGGTTGGCCGAGCATATTGGCGCGCAGGTGCACGGGGATGGAAGTGTAACCGTCGAGTCTCTGGCAACCTTACAGGATGCCGTGAAAGGTCAGATTTCCTTTCTGGCGAATAGTAAGTATGCTAGCCAGCTTTGTGACACGCAGGCAAGCGCCGTCATAGTGCAGGCTGAGCATCTTTCGGAGTGTCCCTGTAGCGCCTTGGTGATGGATAACCCTTATGTGGGCTTTGCGTTAGCGGCCCAGTTGATGGACACCACGCCAGTGGCTGCAAAGGATATCTCTTCGAAGGCCGTGGTCGCCGATGATGTGGTATTGGGCGAAGGGGTGAGCATTGGCCCTGGCGCTGTTGTTGAGTCCGGTGCTCAGTTAGCCGCCGGAGTGCAGATCGGCCCGAATTGTTTTGTGGGCAAAGATGTTCACATCGGCGAGGGCACCAAGCTGTGGGCTAATGTGACGCTTTATCACGGCTGTCGGATTGGGGCGGATTGTCTGTTCCAGTCGGGAGCCGTGATTGGCTCGGATGGCTTTGGTTACGCGAACGATCGCGGCAACTGGATTAAGATCCCGCAGTTAGGACGGGTCATCATCGGTGACCGTGTCGAAATTGGGGCAAATAGCTGCATTGACCGGGGAGCGCTCGGCGATACCATCATTCACGATGGGGTGATCATCGATAATCTATGTCAGATCGCTCATAACGTCGAATTAGGTGCCAATGTAGCCATAGCCGGTTGTTCGGTGATTGCCGGGAGTACCACCATAGGCGCAAACTGTACTATGGGTGGGCAGACCGGTATCGCAGGCCATCTGGAAATTGGTGACAATGTGCACTTTACCGGCAAGAGTATGGTCACTAAGAGCATCAGCGAACCTGGCCTTTATTCATCCGGATTGCCCGTGCAGCCTAATCGTGAGTGGCGGAAGTCGATCGCTAACCTGCGCAATCTTGGCAAGCTAAGCCAGCGTGTTAAAACCTTAGAGAAACAAGCCAAGGGTGAATAAGCCCGGCAAGGAGAAATTCGTTGGCGAATCAACTAAACACCATTGATATTGAAGAAATCATGGCGCTGCTGCCGCACCGCTACCCCTTTTTGCTGGTGGACCGAGTGACTGACTATACTCTGGGTGAGTCCATCAGTGCCTATAAGAACATCAGCTTTAATGAGCCTTGCTTTACCGGTCACTTCCCGGATAAGCCAATTTTTCCTGGTGTCTTAATCCTGGAAGCCTTGGCACAGGCGGCGGGTGTTCTCGGATTCAAGACCGTCGGTAATTCCGATGATCTTTACCTGTACGCTGGTGTCGATAATGCTCGCTTTAAGCGCCCGGTGGTCCCCGGGGATCGCATGGATCTGGATGTATCTCTGATTAAGGAACGTCGCAATATCTGGAAGTTTAAAGGTATTGCCAGTGTCGATGGCGAAGAGGCCTGCAGCGCTGAATTTATGTGTGCAATGAGGAAACGATAGACGGTGATTCACCAAACAGCCATTATTGACCCTAAGGCCAGCATTGGTCAAAACGTCAGCATCGGTCCCTATTCAGTGATCGGTCCCGATGTCGTGATCGGAGATAACACCGTTATTGAGTCTCATGTTGTCGTTAAAGGTCCTACAGTGATGGGCCGCGGCAACCATATTTACCAGTTTGCCTCTGTGGGCGAAGACTGCCAGGACAAAAAATACGCTGGTGAGCCTACCCGTCTGGAAATCGGTGACAATAATGTAATTCGCGAATGTGTCACCGTTCATCGGGGCACCATTCAGGACAATAGCCTGACGAAGATAGGCTCCGATAATCTGTTAATGGCCTACGCCCATATCGCCCACGATGTGGTCATGGGGGATAACAACATTATCGCCAATAATGGTTCCATTGCCGGCCATGTGCATATTGGCGACTGGGTGATCATCGGGGGCATGAGCGGCGTGCATCAGTTCTGTCATATTGGTTCCCACAGTTTTTGTGGGGCTGGATCTATTCTGGTTAAGGACCTACCGCCCTATGTGATGGCCGGTGGTGAGAAAGTGGCTCCCCATGGGATTAATTCTGAGGGGTTGCGTCGGCGTGGCTTTAATAAAGATACCATTATGGCCATCAGACGGGCTTACAAGGTCTTATACCGCCAAGGCCTGAGTCAGGACGAGGCGGTACAGCAGCTCAATGACATGGCGAAGAAAACGCCTGAAGTGGCGCTGTTAGCCGAGTTCGTGGCCGCGTCCCAACGCGGCATCATCCGCTGATCATGGCCGCTGCCCCTCTGCGTATCGGTATTGTTGCCGGCGAAGCCTCAGGTGACATCCTTGGAGCGGGCCTGCTTAAGAACCTAAAACAGCGCTATCCTGACGCGATTATTGAAGGCATTGGAGGCCCGCAGATGCAGGCCCAAGGCTGTCGCTCCCTGTTCGATATGGAAAAGCTGTCGGTAATGGGATTGTTTGAGGTGGCTAAGCACCTCAAAGAACTCCTGGCGATTCGAAAATCATTGGTGACTCATTTCACCGCTAATCCGCCAGATGTCTTTATTGGCGTGGATGCACCTGATTTTAACCTGGGGTTGGAGTTAAAACTCAAGCAGGCAGGTATTAAGACCGTGCAGTATGTCAGTCCCTCGGTATGGGCCTGGCGCCAGAAACGCATTGTTAAAATCGCCAAGGCGACAGACCTGGTTCTCAGTCTGCTGCCGTTTGAAAAGACGTTCTATGATAAGCATGAGGTGCCTTGTCGCTTTGTGGGCCATACTCTGGCCGACGCGATTCCGCTGGAGCCAGATACATTAGCCGCGAGGGAGCAGCTAGGCTTAGGGCCAAAGGATAAGGTGCTGGCGATCTTGCCCGGTAGCCGTGGCGGCGAAGTCAGTCGCATGTTACCACCCTTTCTGGATGCCATCGCTGAACTTAATCAGGATTACCCCGCATTGAAGGTGGTGATGCCGGCGGCTAATGACGCTCGTCGGGAACAGATTCAGAGCTTGCTAGATGACTTTCCTACGGTGACGAACATCCACGTCGTGGATGGACGCTCCCGTGAGGTAATGACCGCCGCCGATGCGATTTTACTGGCTTCCGGTACGGCGACTCTGGAGGCCATGTTATGCAAGAAACCCATGGTGGTCTGCTACAAGTTTAACTGGCTAACGTACCAAATCGGTAAGCATTTGGTGAAGCTGCCGTATTTCTCACTGCCCAACTTGCTGGCCCGTGAATCACTGGTGCCTGAGTTGCTGCAATCTGACGTGACCGGACCCATGATAGCCAAAAACCTGCGCCCCTTACTCAAAGGTGGGTCGCCAAAGCTGGTCAAACGCTTTACCGATTTACATCAATCGATTCGTCTGGGCGCCGATGAGAGCGCTGCCCAGGCTGTGCTGGAGCTGATTCAAAACCCATGAGCCAAGCAGTATCTGCCTTAATTGCCGGTGTGGATGAGGTGGGTCGCGGTCCACTGGTGGGAGACGTGGTCACCGCGGCAGTGATCCTGCAGCCGGACAGACCTATCGAGGGCCTGACAGACTCCAAGGCCTTGTCAGAAAAAAGACGAGAAGCATTGTTCGACATCATTCAGACTCAGGCATTGTGTTGGAATGTAGGCCGGGCGACTCCCGCCGAAATCGACCAGATGAATATCCTGAGTGCTACCATGCTGGCCATGGAGCGGGCTGTTGAGGGCTTAAGTCACCAGCCGCAACACGTGTTAGTGGATGGCAACCGCTGCCCAAACTGGTCGTACTCCAGTGAGGCGGTGGTCAAAGGTGACAGCCGGGTAGCGGCCATCTCTGCCGCCTCGATTCTGGCTAAGGTAACGCGGGACAGAGAAATGCAGCAACTCGAGCAGGACTATCCCGGCTATGGCTTTGCACAGCACAAGGGGTACCCCACCAAGCAACATCTTCAGAGCCTGTCGGAGTTGGGACCAACGCCTTTTCATCGTCTGAGTTTTAAACCGGTTCAAAAAGCGCTCGAAGCTCATCGCGGAGTATCTAATGGCTGATAGCAACTTTGTGCATTTGCGCGTTCACAGCGACTTTTCCATGGTCGATGGTCTGAACAAGATTAAGCCGATTCTGGCAAGGGTGAAAGACGAACAGATGCCGGCAGTGGCCATCACCGATCAGGTTAATCTGTGCGGACTGGTGCGTTTTTACTCAGACGCCCATGCGCTGGGAATTAAGCCGATCATCGGAGCCGACTTCTGGGTTCAGAGTGAGCCTATGGAGGAGCAGCTTTATCGCCTGACCTTGCTCGCCATGGATAATACCGGCTATCAGAATCTGACTTTGTTGATTTCCCGAGCTTACCAACGTGGTTATATTCAGGGCCATCCGGTGATTGACCGTGAGTGGCTGGCAGAATTGAACGCCGGGCTTATCGTGCTGTCCGGTGGTCGTGAAGGAGATTTGGGCGCGGTGCTTGCAAAGGGCAACCAACGCCTGATTGATGAGTTTACTGCGTTTTATCAGCAATACTTTCCCGAACGCTTTTATTTGGAGCTGATTCGTACCGGTCGACCCGGTGAGGAAGACTATTTGCATGCTGCGGTGGCACTCGCCCAACAAGCTGGCCTGCCGGTAGTGGCCACCAATGAGGTATGTTTTATCGATCGTGAGGGGTTCTATGCCCACGAGGTGCGGGTCTCCATTCACGATGGTTATGCTTTGGATGATAAGCGCCGACCGAAAAATTACTCAGAGCAGCAATATTTGCGCACACCTGAGGAAATGGTGGAGCTTTTCAGCGATATTCCTGAGGCCATCGACAATACGGTGGAGATTGCCAAACGTTGTAATGTCACCGTGACCTTAGGGAAGTACTTCCTGCCCCAGTTTCCAACGGGCGATCTGACTACCGAAGACTTTTTGGTGAAAAAGTCTGAAGAGGGATTGCAAGAGCGGTTAGAGTTTCTATTCCCAGACTCCGAAGAGCGAGCCAAGCAGCGTCCTGCATACGACGAACGCTTAAAGGTGGAACTGGATGTTATCAATCAGATGGGCTTTCCCGGCTACTTCCTGATCGTTATGGAGTTTATCCAGTGGAGTAAGGATAACGGTATTCCGGTAGGGCCTGGGCGGGGCTCGGGCGCCGGTTCCCTGGTGGCTTATGCCCTTAAGATCACCGACCTGGATCCGCTGGAGTTCGACCTGCTGTTCGAGCGCTTCTTAAACCCCGAGCGGGTCTCCATGCCGGACTTCGACGTGGACTTTTGTATGGATCGCCGCGATGAAGTCATCGACCACGTGGCCGAGATGTACGGACGGGACGCGGTGTCCCAGATCATCACCTTCGGCACTATGGCGGCGAAGGCAGCCATCCGCGATGTGGGCCGGGTGATGGGTCACCCGTATGGGTTCGTGGATAAGATCTCCAAATTAATCCCGGGCGATCCGGGAATGACTCTCGAAAAAGCCTTCAACGAGGAGCCACGTCTGCCCGAAGTCTATGAGCAGGATGAAGATGTGAAAGAGCTCATTGACATGGCGCGTATTCTCGAAGGGGTCACTCGGAACGCCGGTAAACACGCCGGAGGCGTGGTGATCTCGCCCACCAAGATTACCGATTTCTCACCACTGTATTGTGATGATGAAGGAAAAAATCCGGTTACCCAGTTCGACAAGAACGATGTGGAAACCGCGGGGCTGGTCAAATTTGACTTCCTCGGCCTGCGTACCCTGACGATTATTCAGTGGGCCATCGATATGATCCAGGGGCGTAGCGGTGAAACCATTGATATAACAGCCATTCCGCTGGCCGACCGAGCCAGCTTTAAGTTGCTGCAAAACGCCGAGACTACCGCCGTGTTCCAGCTGGAATCCCGCGGAATGAAGGAACTCATCAAGCGACTTCGGCCGGATAACTTCGAAGATATTATCGCCCTAGTGGCTCTGTTCCGGCCGGGTCCCTTACAGTCGGGCATGGTGGATAATTTTATCGATCGTAAGCACGGTCGTGAGGAAATTTCCTATCCGGATCCTAACTATCAACACGAGTGTTTAGAGGAGATTCTCAAGCCCACCTACGGCGTCATCCTGTATCAGGAGCAGGTGATGCAAATCGCCCAGGTGATGGCCGGGTATAGCCTGGGGAGCGCCGACTTGTTACGTCGGGCCATGGGTAAGAAAAAGCCTGAGGAAATGGCCAAGCAGCGCGCCTTCTTTGAGGAGGGGGCCAAGAATAACAACATCGATCCAGATCTGGCGATGAAGATCTTCGATCTGGTGGAAAAATTTGCCGGTTATGGGTTCAACAAGTCCCACTCCGCCGCCTATGCCTTGGTGTCGTATCAGACCCTGTGGCTTAAGACACACTACCCTGCTGAGTTTATGGCCGCGGTCATGTCGGCGGATATGGACAATACCGATAAGATTGTAACTCTGGTAGACGAATGCCACCGGATGGGGCTGACGGTGTTGCCACCGGATGTGAACACCGGTCAGTATAAGTTCTCGGTTAATGATGACGGTCAGATCGTCTACGGCATCGGTGCGGTGAAAGGCGTGGGAGAGGGCCCTATTGAGGCCATCATCAGTGCTCGTCAGGCCGATGGTCCTTTTGCCGACTTGTTCGACTTTTGCGCCCGTATCGATCTTAAACGCATCAACAAGCGCGTGATGGAGAAGTTGGTACTGGCCGGGGCCATGGATAATTTAGGCCCTCACCGGGCCGCGATTCATGCCACCTTGCCTGAGGCGATTAAGGCGGCGGATCAACACGCCAAGGCAGAGTCTCATGGTCAGACCGATATGTTTGGTCTGCTGGTCAGTGAACCCGAAGAGGTCAAGCAGGCCTTTGCCGATGTCCCGCCCTGGGCTGAGAAGGTCTGGCTGGACGGTGAACGAGATACCCTGGGCCTTTATCTGACCGGTCATCCTATCAATCAATACCGCAAGGAAATCAGCCAGTTCTGTCAGGGGCGTCTGGTGGATGTGAAGCCCACTCCCAAAGACGGTAAAGCCATGGCCGTGGGGCTGGTCATCGATGTACGGGTGATGATCAACAAGAAGGGGCGTCGTTGGGGGATAGTGACTCTGGATGATAAGAGTGCCCGTCTGGATGTACGCTTTTTCCCCGATGCCTTCGAAGAGTTTGAGGAACTGCTGCAAAAAGACAGAATTTTGGTAGTATCTGGACAGGTCCGCTTTGATGACTATTCTGATAGCAATACAATGACGGCCCGCGACGTACAGGACATCGTGCAAGCGCGGGAAAAGAACGCCAGAGCAATCATCCTGAGCCTGGAACACGAGAAAATGGACAATCAGGTGACGGCACTGCAGCAGATTCTGACGCCCTACAAAGGGGGCAGTTGTCCGGTGCATTTTCATTTCCGTCATCCGGACGCCGAGGCAACACTGGCAGCCGGAACGGAATGGTTTGTCACCCCTCAGGATGAATTATTGCACGACCTGAAGCTATCCATAGGTGAACATCGGGTGACGTTAAGCTACGACTGACGCCACCGCCGGTATTGGGCCGGCCCAACATTATTAAGGCATGGGAATGAGTTTAAATTATCTGACCTTCGAGCAGCCAATTGCTGAGCTGGACGCAAAAATTGAAGAGTTAAGGTTGGTCAATCAGGGCGGCGAATTTGATGTCGGTCTGGAAGAGGAAATTACTCGTCTGAAAGAGAAAAGCGCAGAGCTGACCAAGAAGATCTTCAGTGATCTGGGCGCCTGGCAGGTATCACAATTGGCTCGTCACCCCCTGCGTCCCTATACGCTGGACTATATCCCCCGTTTATTCAGTGAGTTTGATGAGTTGGCAGGCGACCGCGCCTTTGCCGATGACAAAGCTATTGTCGGCGGTTTGGCGAAGCTGGATGAGCAGCCGGTGATGGTGATTGGTCATCAAAAAGGACGGGATACCCAGGAAAAGGTGAAGCGCAACTTCGGTATGCCGAAGCCTGAGGGGTATCGTAAAGCCTTGCGTCTGATGCAGATGGCCGAGCGTTTTAACCTGCCTATTGTGACCTTTATCGACACGCCGGGCGCTTATCCGGGCGTGGGTGCCGAGGAACGTGGTCAGAGTGAAGCCATCGCCCGTAATCTTAAAGAAATGGCCGAGCTGGACGTACCGGTGATCTGCACCGTCATCGGCGAGGGGGGGTCCGGTGGTGCCCTGGCCATTGGTGTGGGTGACAGGGTGAACATGTTGCAGTACTCCACCTACTCGGTAATTTCGCCGGAAGGCTGCGCTTCTATCTTGTGGAAAAGCGCCGATAAGGCGCCGCTGGCTGCAGAAGCCATGGGTGTCAGCGCCGGGCAAATCAAAGAGCTGGGCCTTATCAATGCTATCGTCGACGAGCCTTTAGGTGGGGCCCATCGCGATTATGAAACCATGGCTGGCAACCTCAAGGCTGTGTTGAAACAACAGTTAGCGCAGTTGCAGAAGCTGGACAAGAGCGAGCTTAAATCCCAACGCTATGACCGGCTGATGTCCTTCGGCTACTGCTAATTAAGAGCCTGATTATTTTTTATCTTCGTCTCTGTTGAGAGCGAAAATGATTCAATCAAGGTGCGAGGGCCGCGTTGCGGCCTTTCTATTATGAGTCTCTATCACGAACTTATCGCCGGAATGACAGAGGTGCTTGAGTGCAATGAACCTCAGGTCCTTGCTGTGGGTTATAGTGGTGGGGTGGACTCCCAGGTGCTGTTGCACCTGCTGGCTCAGACTCGTAAGCACTATCCTCAACATCGTTATCTGGCCGTGCATATTCATCATGGTTTAAGCCCTAATGCCGATAGCTGGTTGGCTCATTGTCAGTATTGGGCAGAGCAGTGGCAGTTTGAATTTTATTATCGTTGCGTTGAGTTATCCAATCAATCCCGCTCTAGCCTTGAAGCCGAAGCACGAACGGCTCGCTACCAGGCTTTTGATGCACTTCTGCCTGCAAAAACCCATGTGTTACTGGCCCAGCATCAGGATGACCAATTGGAAACGGTGCTGCTGCAGCTCAAGCGTGGCGCTGGCCCTAAAGGGCTGGCCGGTATGCCTGAACACGGCAGACGCGGTGAATTGTTTTTACACCGGCCATTATTAGGCTCCAGCCAGGCGGCAATTCTCGCCTACGCCCATGAACACGGACTGACCTGGGTGGAAGATGAATCCAATAGTGACCCAGCCTACGAACGCAATTTCTTGCGTCAGGAAATTCTGCCACTGATGACGGAGCGTTGGCCGCAGTTGGCTGCCACAGTTGCGCGCAGTGCCGAGCTCTGCGGCGAACAGCAAGCCTTGCTGGATGATCTTGCCGATGAGCTGCTCAAGTCGCTACAACTTGCGACGGAGCAGCTTGATGCCCAGGCACTCAGAACATTACCAGAGGCCAAGCGCAATCTGGTTATCCGTCGCTGGTTGGAGAAGCTCAGTGTGCCTATGCCGCCCCGACATCTTTTACAACGTCTGGAACGTGAATTACTTGGCGCTGCCGACGATGGGATGCCTTGCCTGGCGTGGCAGGATTATCAGTTACGGCGTTTTCAGCAGCGCCTGTATTGTTGTCCGCGTACTGAGCCACCCCGACCATGGGCTCATTCCTGGAACGGAGCGGAGGCTTTTCGGTTACCCGATGGACGGCTTATTCAGGTCACGACCGACACGGACGAGCCGGGTGTGGCTCAGGTGGTACTGGACCGATACGCGGAAGTTGGACAAGGTACCTTAAATCAGTCTTTTAAGCCTCAAGGCAGCCCCCGTAGCAAGCCGCTAAAGCAATGGTTTAAGTTGTGGCAGCTGCCGCCGTGGGAGCGCTCTCAGTGTGTATGGCTACGCAAAAATGGCCGTATCCTGGCGCTCTGGGGACGGGGATGGGTGAAGCAGGCTGATATTGAGCCGGGCCAGGCCACCTTGCCGGTTGTTGTCCGTCAAGGCGGCAAGGAACTGTCTTAAGCGGCAGAGGCTTGCCGCCAAAGTCGTTTAACGGTGTTTCTCTCGGTACAGAGCCTTGTCGGCCCGGTGCAGTAGCCTCCTGGCATCGTCATCGTCGCTTAACAGGCTAAAGCCGATGCTACAGGTAAGCTTGTGCTTGCTGAGGATTGGCTGAGACTGCATATTGTGGCGAATCCGCTCTGCCACCGATTCCAGAGTTGCGGCCTTATCATCGTCCACCAGGCAACAGAATTCATCGCCGCCGAGGCGGAAAGCCTGATCTGTGCCCCGTAAGCTGACGCGAATCGCGCTGGCAAGTGCAACCAGTACCGTATCCCCCTCGCAGTGCCCATGGGTATCATTGATTTGTTTAAATTTATCCAGGTCTAGTACTAATAAGCCAAACGCCTTCCCATCGCGTTCAGCCCTGTGCATAAAGGTGTTAATGCTGTCATCGAAATGAGCCCGGTTGCCTAAGCCGGTGAGGTGGTCACGCCTGGCCAAATGCTTAAGCCGCTCCTGTTGCAGCATATGCTGCAAAGGCAATCTCACCGTCTCATGCAGCACACCCAGCAAGCTGCGTTGCCAGACTGACAGAGGTTCAAGAACGCCGTAACGAAGGCTGCACTCACTTTGAGTCGACTCCTCACATGGGAAGTCCAGATAGCGCAGTGACGGACGTGGCCGCCCAGAGCGAACGGAGCTCTCGGCACTGATAAGTTCGACGGACTCGATGGCCAGCCAACATTGAAGCTCTTGAAAAAAATCGTTGATCAGGCTCTGAGTATCGGTGGCCGCAAGCAGTGTTTGCAGCAGAGCTAGACGGTGGCTGTCTGTAAGGACTTCCCGATTAGTACTGAAAGTAAAAAAGCCCTGTGCAACTGTGTTATCGTTAGCTGGGATGAGTTGTTCCAAGTGATCCCCCCGTCAGAAAACTGACTTTTTGACTGACTACTTATGATTTACTTGGAATAAAGCAATAAGCGTGCCTAAATTGGTCTCACTCGGATAACAGGGGTAACATGGAACAAAATGTTGTCAATATCCTACTGTTAATGACGGTGGCGGTGTTAGCGGTCTGGTCTTTTCGTCGGGTTCAGCTCCCGCCCATTCTGGCTTACCTGGTCACCGGTATAATTGCGGGCCCTGAAGTACTCAGTTTGTTTGAGGATGTGGAGCGCATCCATCTTATCGCCGAGCTTGGTATTGTGTTTCTGCTGTTCACCTTGGGGCTGGAATTTTCTTTGCCGAAGATGTTGGCCATGCGCAACCTGGTGTTTGGGGTTGGTGCCGGTCAGATGCTGCTGACAACCGCCTTTTTTACCGGTATTGCGTTGTTATTTGGGTTGCCGCTGACTCAGTCTATTCTAGTAGGGTCGGTCGTGGCTCTTTCCTCGACGGCCATCGTCATCAAGCAATTGAGTGAAGGGGGAGACCTCAATACCCACCGGGCACAAATGTCGGTCAGTGTTCTGTTGTTCCAGGATTTGGCCGTGGTGCCGCTGTTAATTGTCATCCCTCTACTGGCCGGCTCCGGCGGAGACAGTTTAACCATCGCTATCTCCATGGCGGTTGTTAAGGGAATTTTGGTGATCGCTATTCTGTTTGCTGTCGGTAAGTGGTTACTACCGAGAGTGTTCAGTGAAGTTGCGAGAACTCGTACCGACGAGCTGTTTGTGTTAACCGCGATATTAGTGACCCTACTGGCTGCGGGGATGACCTATTCATTCGGTTTATCCATGGCGCTGGGGGCCTTTCTGGCGGGCATGATGCTCAGTGAAAGCCAATACCGCTATCAGTTGGAAGCCGACATCCGACCGTTTCGCGACATCCTGATGGGACTCTTTTTTATTACTATTGGCATGGCATTGCCGCTGGCACCTCTGGCAGACAATGGTCACTGGGTGTTGCTAACGGTGGCGGGTGTCATGGTAGCCAAAGTGGTGTTAATTCGTATTGCAGCCTGGATCTTTAAGGCACCTAAGGCCGATGCCTGGGCGGCGGGCATTAAGCTCTGTCAGTTAGGTGAATTCAGTTTTGTGCTTTCATCGCTGGCCACCACTCAGGGTTTATTCTCTCAGGAACTGAACGCTTTTATTGTTTCGGTAGGAGTGATCAGCATGTTGATGACACCTTATTTGATAAAAAATAGTCGCCGGTTTGCACTCAACCTGACGCAGAGTGGTCCAGTGGACGATGACCTGTTGCCGGACGCCGAAGGCAAATATCAGGACCACGTACTGATCCTCGGCTTTGGCCGGGTAGGACAGTCGGTTAGCCGGATGCTCAGTGTGGAAGAGGTTCCGTATGTGGTTATCGACGTGGATCCCATGCGGGTACAAGAGAGCCGCAACGCCGGGGAGCCGGTATACTATGGCGACTGTTGCAGCAAGGATGTACTCGCGGCAGTGGGCTTCGATAAGGCCAAGATGGCAATTGTTACGTTCGACGAGCATGCCAGAGCCCTTCGGGTACTGAATACCTTCCAACAACTCAATCCTCAGCTGCCCGTGGTGGTGAGAACCCGTAAAGACTATCGCATGGAGGAGCTCTACCAAGCCGGGGCATCGCAGGTGGTCCCGGAAATTCTGGAAGGCAGCTTGATGTTAGTGTCTCAGGTGTTGCACTTATCCGGTATTCCCATGCGCCGGATCCTTAAGCGGGTGCGCGAAGAGCGTAAGGGACGCTATAACCACCTGCATGGCTTTTACCCCGGGGAAACGACTGAGGTCAACTACGAGAGTCAGAGTAAGCTGGAGTTTTTGCATGCGGTGATTTTAAGCGCCGATGCCTGGGCAGTGGGTAAAACGTTGGGTGAAGTCAATTTACCGGGGTTGCGGGTGAAGCTGAAAGGCTTAAGGCGTGACAATCAGACTCTACCAGAACCCGGCCCGGATACGCGACTGCTGGCTAATGATGTGTTGGTGATCTCGGGCAAGCCACGTCGAGTCGAGCGGGCCGAGCGGCATATGCTGGAAGGTCATTAGCATTACGCAGCTGGCCACAGCCTACAACTCCAGAAACTGGCGAATCTCATCGCGCCGGTTTACCCCGTCCCGATAGCCAATGTTAATGAGCTGCTGGCAGAAAGCCCCTTCAAACAATAAGTAGCTGAGCAAGCTGGACTCTTTATCCGGCTTGATGCCCAGCAGTTTCATCAGTGCGCGTATGCCCATCGGCAGACTTTGATAGTAGTCACTGGCAATGGCGTTAAGGTTTACCGTTGGGTTAATCACCAGGCATTCCACTCGCTTTAGCTGAGTCTGCTGACGTTCCTTGTGACTAAGCAGCGACAGGGTATGGTTAATGCGGTACAACCGTTCCAAATCCGAGTGTAGCGTATCGGCGAAAATGGTATCCAGCAGGTGGCCCGCTATCATGGCGCTACTGGGGTGACCAGATTTGATATTAGGGGCCGACTGGGGTTGCTCAACACCGACTACCAGAATGCGCTCTGCGCCCAGGTGAATAGGAGCACTGAGAGGCGAGAGCTGATGGATAGAGCCATCCCCAAAGTAGTCTTCGTGCAGTCGGATGGTGGGAAATACCAAGGGAATGGCTGCCGAAGCCATCAGATGTTCGGTGTACAAAGTGGCCTTTACTCCACGCCGTTGAGCGCGATGCCAGGGCTCCAAATCAGACGCTCCCTGAAAAAAGCTGAAGGACTCTTTGTGGGCATAGCTGGATGCGGTGACACAGATAGCCCTGAGTTGGCGGCGCAGGATGTTGCGATCGATACGTGAAAAGTCCAGAGTCTGGTGCAGTAATTCCCGTAATGGCTGGTTATTAAGCAGGCTGGAAGGGTGCCTGGGAACCTGATCCGAGCGCCAGTTTTGTAACTGGTTGCCGAGGAGGTGACCGAATACGGGCAGCAAATGGCTCTGGTAGACCTGCTCGGTGTGAAAGTTTTTCCAGACCCATTCCAGTTTCCGCACACCCAAATGGTAGCAGGAGGCAAAACAGGCCATGGCCGTCGCATTAATGGCACCGGCTGAGGTGCCGCAGATAACCGGGAAAGGAATAGGGTGGTTGCGGGGCAACAACTCGGTGATAGCTTTTAACACCCCCACCTGATAGGCGGCCCTTGCACCACCGCCGCTGAGCAACAGAGCAAACTGGTTACGCTGGATCATTGAGGCCTGTTGAGGTCGATGGTCATGCCTTCTGCGGCTGCAAACACGGTTAATTCGGCTCCTCCAAGCTTAACCACGTCGTGGCAATGTTGCTCAATGGCGCGAATATCCTGGTCGGTGCGATCGTGATCATGGCTGTATAACGCTAACCGTTTCGCATTGCAGGCCATCGCGAGCTTGACGGTTTCTTCGGCGACCGAATGTCCCCAGCCCGATTTTGTGGGCATGTCGGTTTGCAGGTATTGGGCATCGTGAATGATGATGTCCGCGTCTTTGGCAAATTCGACCCATTGTAAAAAGTCGGTGTGTTTGTTGTGGGGCGGATAAAGTTCATTGTCGGTAATGTAAGCCAAGCGCTTCCCATCAGCCTCAATAAGATAAGAGCTGCCACTGCCAGGGTGATTCATGGCTTGAGTAGAAACCGTTGCTGAACCTATCTGTCTGTTCTCGCCACGGTTAATCCGGGGCAGAATCTGAATCACGGACGGCAGGCTGTGGTGGTCCACCGGAAAGGTGCTGCCATTCATCTGTCTTAGCACGGCATCGTCTTGTTGTTGGAACGCGGTACAGCCAGGGGTAATAAAAATTTTCCGGTCGGACTGAAAAATAGGGGCAAAAAACGGAAAGCCCTGGATATGATCCCAGTGGTTGTGGCTGAGTAGCAGGTGAATATCACTGTCCTTACTGACCAGATGGGTGCCCAGGCGCTTTATGCCCGTGCCGGCGTCCAGCACGATGTCAGTGCCGTCGTTCAGTTCAATATGAACACAGGCGGTATTACCGCCGTATTCGATAAAGTCTTTGCCGGGGGCCGGGATGGAGCCGCGCACACCGTAAAAGGTTAGTTTCATAATCGCTCAACCGCTTCCGCTACGGTTAGTGTAGCTGAATACCATGAATTTATGGCTCTGGGATATGCCCTATCTCAAGTCAGTGTATCTTGCTTGAGGTAGGACTCACAAGCTTATTGAACAAGCGGGCACGTGAGATGTGTCTGGAGGACTTGCCTGGAAAGACTAAGTGATTCGGCCGCCAGGTTTGGCGGCCGCTGAAAAGTCAGAGTTTGTGAATAAAGTCTAGCACCTGCTCCAATGGCAGAGACTGCTTCTCACCACTTTGACGGTTTTTGTACTCCACCTGATTTTGATCCAGGTTGCGCTCACCGATAACGATCTGATGGGGAATCCCCAATAGCTCCATATCGGCAAACATCACTCCGGGGCGTTCCTTGCGATCATCGAAAAATACATCCACGCCGGCATCCCGTAACTGACGATACAGGCTTTCGGCGGCATCTTTGATGCGATGAGACTTATGCATATTCATGGGGATCAATGCCACACGGAAGGGGGCAATAGCGTCGGGCCAGATAATGCCGAACTTGTCATGATTTTGTTCAATGGTGGCGGCAACGATGCGGGAAATACCGATGCCGTAACAGCCCATATTCAGGGTCTGATGTTTACCCGATTCGGTCAGTACGCCACAGTTCATGGCCTTGGAATATTTATCCCCCAGTTGGAAGATATGGCCCACTTCAATGCCGCGCTTGATTTCCAGTTCACCCTTGCCATCCGGCGATGCATCACCGGCAACCACATTGCGAAGGTCAGCGCTCTTTGGCAGCGGCAGGTCCCGCTCCCAGTTGATATTAAAGTAATGTTGACCGTCCTGATTGGCTCCGGCGCCAAAGTCGGCCAGCACTGCGACACTGTGGTCAATGATCACCGGCAGGTTCAGATTAACCGGCCCCAAGGAGCCTGGTCCTGCGCCTATTTCAGCGCGAATCTGCTCCTCAGTGGCAAATTCTAAGGGACTGGCTACCTCAGGCAGTTTCTCGGCTTTAATTTCGTTGAGCTGATGGTCGCCGCGGACTATTAGGGCTACATAGCCGGCGTCGATGTCCTCAGATGCTTTGACTATCAAGGTCTTAATGGTTTGTTCTATGGGTAACCCGAACTGCTCGACTAACTGCTCAATGGTCTTAGCATCTGGTGTGTCCACCAGTTTCATTTCGGCGCTCGGTGCCGGGCGTTCGGCGCTTGGAGCCAGCGCTTCGGCCAACTCCACGTTGGCCGCGTAGTCAGACTGGTTGCTAAAGGCAATGGCGTCTTCACCAGACTGGGCCAGCACATGGAATTCATGTGACACGCTACCGCCAATGCTGCCGGTATCGGCGATTACCGGACGGAAATCCAGGCCGATACGCTCAAAGATATTACAGTAGGCCTGGAACATACGCTCATAGGTCTTGTTCAGGCACTCGTCGCTGAGGTGGAAAGAGTAGGCGTCTTTCATCAGGAATTCCCGGCCACGCATCACGCCAAAGCGCGGGCGCACCTCGTCGCGAAACTTGGTTTGCACCTGGAACAGGTTAATGGGCAACTGCTTATAGCTACTGATTTCCCGGCTGACCAGGTTAGTAATGACTTCTTCGTGAGTCGGGCCAAGCAGGAAATCGCGTTGATGGCGATCTTTGATTCGTAACAGCTCCGGGCCGTATTCTTCCCAGCGGCCGGACTCCTGCCACAAGTCGGCAGACTGCACCATTGGCATCAGCACTTCTATGGCGCCAGCTCGTTCCATCTCATCACGTACGATGGCGGAGACTTTATTCAGCACCTTAAGGCCCGTCGGAAGCCAGGTATACAAGCCTGAAGCCAGCTTCCGGATCATACCGGCTCTGAGCATCAGCTGGTGGCTGATGACCTCGGCATCGGCCGGGGTTTCTTTTTTGGTAGCTAGTAAATAGTGACTACTGCGCATAGATAGTATGAACTCATAAGCTATGGAGGCCATTAAGGACCGTTATCGATATGTAGGCCCTGGGCATCACCTGACTGAAAATTGGCGCCATTCTATCAGCACCTTGTGGGGGGCTAAAGTTCTGTAACTGCTATTTTTGCCCTTTTATGACGAAATCTCCCGTCTGTCGTTTAAATCTAGTACTAAAACCTGTCCATCCACCACTTGCCAGCGCACATTCATCCCTTGCAGAGACACTCCGTAGATGCGTGCAGAAGACGCCTGTTTTTGATAAGCCGGCCTGGGGTCCTGAGCCAATACCTGATGGACTAAGCGTCTGAATTCTTCGGAGTGTTGCGACAGCTGTTGTTGCGCCTCTGGAGTATAGTTCACCGCTAATTCGGTTGCCGGTGGGGTGTGGGCAAAACCACCATGGGCGTTGTCTATGGCATCCGCGTAGGGGATATAGGGCTTGATATCAATGATCGGCGTACCATTGACCAGATCAGTGCCGCATACCTTCAACATTGGCTTACCGTCGACCGACTCCAGAGCCTGTAATGCGACCACTGACATTCCCAGTCCATTTGGGCGATGGCTGCTGCGTGTCGCAAAAACACCCAGTTTGTCGTTACCACCCAGACGAGGAGGGCGCACCAAAGGCTTCCAACCCCGTTCCACGGCTTGGTGAAACTGAAAAATCAGCCACAGGTGACTGAACTGCTCAATGCCCCGGAAACAGTCCATTTGATTATAGTCACCGGAAAAACGAATGGTGGCAGGAGTGTCTGCAAGGCCTGGCTGCCGCGGCACGGCAAACTTTTCGTCGTAGGGTGTTTGAATGGTGCCGATAGGCTCGATCTGCATGATAGCGTCGGTATTGGTTGTCATCTTTTGCAACATTTTGACTGGCTTTTGTCATTATTACTACACACTTGAGTGTTAACTTAGTGACTCTTGTCGTTCCCAACTGCAAGATGATTCCCTGTTTGCCCGCCTTCGTGCGGGCTTTTTATTTTATAAACTGCTTGATTTTACTGCGGATGTTCCTATATCACTGGAGCATCTAATTGATCATCAAAGGAAGCTTATGATCTCGGTAACCAATCTTTGTAAGCAGTTTGGTGAGGTTAATGCCGTCAATAACCTCTCCTTTACCATCCAGCCCGGAGATGTGGTGGGCTTTCTGGGACCCAATGGGGCGGGCAAGTCCACCACCATGAAAATGCTCACTGGCTTCTTGGCACCAACGTCCGGTGAAGTGCGGATTTTGGAACATGATCTGGCTGAGTCCCGGCAGCAAATTCTCAAACATATCGGCTATCTGCCAGAAGGGGCGCCTGCCTACGGGGATATGACCGTGATTCAGTTTCTGGATTTTGTTGCCAATGTGCGCGGTTTAAGTGGTGAGCACAAAAAGGCGCGACTCAAAGCCGTGGTACAAAAAGTGGAACTGAACGAGGTTCTCACTCAGACTATCGAGACTCTGTCTAAGGGCTTTAAGCGTCGCGTCGGTTTGGCACAGGCGCTGCTGCATGAGCCCGATATCCTGATTCTGGATGAGCCTACCGATGGACTGGACCCAAACCAGAAGCACCAGGTCCGGCAGTTAATTCAGGACCTGTCTAAAGACAAGATTGTCATCATCTCTACCCATATTCTCGAAGAGGTGAGCGCGGTGTGTAACCGAGCCATGATCATTGCTGACGGCAAGCTGTTGTTCGATGCCACCCCAGCCGAGTTACAGCAGCGGTCGCGTTATCATAAGGCCGTCACCCTGCATTTGGCCGATACCAATAACATTGAGCCCTTAACATCTATAGATGGAGTTGCAGATGCCGAGGTCGATGAGCACACCGGTCGCGTCACGTTGTTTGCCGAGTCGGGTATTGAACTCATGCCCAGAGTCACCGAGGCCATCAAGGCCCATCAGTTGAAGGTGGATTTGCTCTATCAGGAGCAGGGTCGGTTGGATGATGTATTTAGGCAGATGACTGCCGGGGAGGCCGCCTGATGAATAATTTACAAGCGATTGTAAAACGAGAGTTAACCAGCTTTTTTGCCACGCCTGTGGCCTATGTCTTTATCTTGATTTTTTTGATGCTCAGTGGTGTGTTTACGTTCTATATCGGCAATTTCTACGAGCGGGGGCAGGCGGATCTGATGCCGTTTTTTAATTTTCACCCCTGGCTGTACCTGTTTCTCGTGCCCGCCATTGCTATGCGCTCCTGGGCTGAAGAACGTAAGTCCGGCACCATTGAGCTGCTGATGACCCTGCCTATCACCACCTGGCAGGCCGTCCTGGCCAAATTTATTGCTGCCTGGCTGGTGCTGGGACTGGCATTGGTGCTGACATTCCCCTTGTGGCTGACAGTCAACTATCTGGGAAATCCGGATAATGGTGTGATCCTGGCTGCCTATCTGGGCAGTTGGCTGATGAGCGGTGCCTTTCTGGCCATTGGTCTGTGCATGTCGGCACTCAGTCGTAATCAGGTCGTGGCCTTTATCCTCGCGATTGTTGTGTGCTTCTTATTCGTGCTAAGTGGCAGCAATATTGTACTGGATGCCTTTACTGGCTGGTTACCCACCATTTTGCTGGATACCCTGGCGTCTTTCAGCTTTCTGACCCACTTCGAGGCGATGGCAAAGGGAGTCATTGCGTTAAATGATGTGGGTTACTTCGTTATCGTGACCTTGGTATGGCTCTACGGCAGCTTTATTGCCATTGAGCAGAATAAAGCGGGGTAATAGGGATGATAAAGAATCTAAAAGCCTACGCGGTTGGACTGTTGTTGCTACTGGTGCTGATTACACTGGTGATGGTTAACAATCAGATATTGGATGAGACCCGTTTGGATCTGACCGAAAATCAGGTGTACTCCTTATCTCAGGGCAGTGTAGAGATACTGGAACAGCTGGAAGAACCGGTGCATCTATACTATTTCTTTTCCGATTCGGCCTCTGAGGGGATGACCGGACTGCGCAATTATGCCAACCGAGTGGAAAGTCTCTTGAAGGAATATGTGTCGGCTTCAGAAGGTAAGCTTATCCTTCATAAAATCGATCCTGAGCCGTTTTCTGAAGCCGAAGATCGAGCCAGCCGTTTCGGCCTGACCGCGGCCTCCATCGGTCCTGCGGGCGAGGCGGTGTACTTCGGTTTAGGCGCTCGCAATACGCTGGATGATGAGGCTCAGATCCCATTTTTTGATCCCCAGCAGGAAGAGCTATTGGAGTATCAGCTGACTAAGCTGATCTATCAGCTGAGCGACCCTGAGCCGGTGCAGGTGACCCTGCTAACCGATGTGGCTATTAATGGCGGACAAAACCCCATGACAGGGCAGCGCCAGCCAGCCTGGACCGCGTTCGAGCAACTACAACAGTTGTATAATTTGACGGTGATCGGCGCTGACGCCAAGAGCATCCCCGAGCAAACCGATGTACTGGTGGTGTTGCACCCACAGGGATTCAGCGACAGTTTGATGTTTAGCATCGACCAATATGCGTTGGCCGGAGGTCGGGTGCTGGCATTTGTGGATCCTCACCATGAATCCGACCCCATGGCTGCCATGGGTGGCGCTAATCCATCGGAGTTTGGCCCCTTACTGCAAAGCTGGGGTGTCAGCCTGAGCGATGAGGTGGTGTTGGACGGTACCGCAGGACTGGAAATCCGCACTGCGACAGGCTCACAACGTCATTTAGGGTATCTGGGGCTGGGTGAGGCCGAGATCAGTGATGAGGATGTAATTACCCAGAGCCTGGAGCTGGTCAATGGTGCCTCTTTTGGCGCACTGACACAATTGGAGCAGGCCCAATCCCAATGGGAGCCTTTGTTATTGAGTACCGACAATGCGTCGCTGCTGGCCGCCTCTGAGTACGCTACCACCCGTGATGTGGTGAAGCTTGGACGCGCTTTTAGTCCTGACTCCGAGGTGAAAACCCTGGCTGCGCGTATTTCGGGCAAGGCGCACAGTGCGTTCGACAAGGCGCCCGAAGGGATGGACGTTGACAGGCCGCTGGATGAAACCGACTCGCTGAATGTGATTCTGGTTGCCGACAGTGATCTGCTAAACGACCGCTTTTGGGTCAGCAAGAGTCAGTTTTTCGGCCAGAGCATAGTCACGCCCTTTGCCAATAATGGTGATCTGCTGGTCAACGCCGTTGAAAATCTCGGCGGCAGCGATGCATTGATCAGTATTCGCAGCCGCGGCACCTATTCGCGACCTTTTACGGTAGTCGAAGAATTAACGGCCCGAGCGGAGCAGACTTTCAGGCAGCAGGAGCAGCGTCTGCAACAGCAACTGCAGGAGACCGAGCAGAAGCTGGCTCAACTTCAGGGACAGCAGAGCGAGACAGGGGCTTTGGTGCTTAACCCAGAGCAACAGCAGACACTGGATGAGTTTACCGAGCAGCGCATTGAGATACGTCAGCAACTCAGGGAAGTTCGCCACAAGCTGGACAAAGACATTGAGCAGCTGGGCAGTTGGCTTAAGTTTATCAATATTGCACTGGCGCCCTTATGCTTGGTGTTGATACTGGCAGGTGTTGCGCGCCTGACACGAAGAAACGCCAAGGAGGTGTTGTCATGAATCGCCATATTGTGATTCTGGCCCTGATCGCGGCTTTTGCGGCGGTGATTGGCCTGTCTCTGGATAGTGGTTCATCAACGCAGTCTCAGTCCGGAGAATTATTGCTACCTGGCTTGAAGCAGCATGCCGATAAGGTGCAGTCGATTACGTTGGAGCGGGCTCAGGGAGACAGTATTCGGGTAAAGCGTCAGGGACAACAGTGGCTGATGACCAGCCACGGTGACTATCCGGCAAATGCCGGCAAGCTTTCTGAATTACTGACACAACTGATACAGGCCACTCAGGTGCAAGCCAAGACACGCCGCGAGTCGGCTTATCACCGGCTGGGGCTGAAGTCTATTGAGCAACAGGACAGCATGGCAAGGCGCCTGACCTTAAGCGCAGGCGAGCAACAGTGGCAATTGCTGGTGGGCAATCAGCCTGCCTCGGGGTATGGGCAATATGTGCGCCTGGTCGGGCAGTCCCAAAGTTGGCTTGTTGATCGGGCCATTGAGCTACCAGCGATGGCCCAGGAGTGGCTGCAACAACCGATTCTGTCTCTGAACGTACAGCAGGTCCGTGCCGTTGAGCGGCCCGGCGATAGTGGTTGGAAGATCTATAAGGCCAATCCTGAGCAAGGGGAATTCTTGCTAACAGAATTGCCAGAGGGACGGGAGTTGAAATATGCCTCGGTATTAAACAGTCTGCCTCAGAACCTGACCCAGCTTAATTTCGAGCAGCAGTGGACGCAGGCCTCTTTTGACAGAACTCTCGGGGAACTGCAGACAACTCTCAATGTGAGCTTGTTTGACGACACCAGCCTGACGCTGAAGTTATTTCAGAGCCAGGAGCAGTATTTTTTGCAGCTTGAGTCTGAACAGCTAGACGGTGTCTGGCAGGACCGGGTTTATGCCATATCCGGCTTTACTGCGCGGCAACTGAACAAGCTGAAAGAGGACTTCTTAAAGCCGCTACCTAAGCAAGACGCCCCCGAGGATGAGCCATCAACGCCAATGGAGGAGGGCGAGGCTCCGGGCTAAAGGCTTAACATTTAGCCTGACGATGACAGTCGGCCAGGCACTTTTCGAAGAAGCTCGCCTGTAACTGGCGGGCTTTTTTTATGTTGCGCTTGGGAATGTTGTCGGGCTGGTTGTAATTCGCCAGCGCTTCACTGAGCTGAGCTTCTCTGAGTATATGTAACACCGGATAAGGCGCACGGTTGGTGTAGTTTGCCGCATCCTGTTCTTCCAGACCATCGAAGCAGTATTGGGGGTGGAAATGGGCCAACTGATAGGTGCCCTCATATCCAGCCCTGATAAGTGCTTGTTCGCCTTCATTAATCAAATGCAGAAAATCATCGAAATCCGCAAAGCCGACATCAAAGATAAGTAAGGTAGTGCTGGTGTCAGCGTGGCTATCCAGACGTTCACATTCGTCTAATAAACTATCGATGGCAGAGGTTGTGCTGCAGGTGCTGGAGAGCGTATAGCAAATCCGTTGCTTTTGGACCTCTGGGCGGGCAAAGGGGCAGAAGTTCTGCCCCACGACCACTTGTTCGACCCAGTGCTTAACGGCACCGATCGCGTCGTTATCGGTCACTGATTAGAGCCTGAATGGAATTTTACGTAGGACTCCAGGGTATTTTCGATCAGGCTGGCGACCGTCATAGGGCCGACACCACCGGGGACAGGGGTAATCCAGCCCGCTCGTTCGGCTGCTGGTTCAAACTCAACGTCCCCGGCCAGAGAACCGTCATCCAGGCGGTTAATGCCCACATCAACCACTATGGCGTTGGGCTTGATCCATTCACCGGGTATAAAGCCCGGTTTGCCAACAGCGACTACCAGCAGGTCAGCCCGCTGAACATGGGATTTCAGGTCCTGGGTAAACTTGTGACAGACCGTGGTGGTGCAGCCTGCGAGCAATAACTCTAACGACATTGGGCGTCCGACGATGTTGGACGCGCCCACGACCACTGCATCCATGCCCTTAATTGGGCGCTTAGTGGACTCGATCAGTGTCATGATGCCTTTAGGGGTGCAAGGTCTGAGCGCCGGAATACGCTGGGCCAACCGGCCAATATTGTAAGGATGAAAGCCATCCACATCCTTGGTAGGGTGAATGCGCTCCAATACTCGCTCGGCATTCAGTCCTGCGGGTAAGGGTAATTGCACGAGTATGCCATCGATGCTGTTGTCTTGATTCAGTTTATCCACTAACGCCTCTAATTCCTGCTGAGAGGTGGTGGCTGGCAAATCATAGGCCTTGGAGGTAAAGCCGACTTCTTCACAAGCCTTGCGTTTACTGCCGACGTACACCTGAGACGCGGGGTCGGCCCCTACCAGTATTACTGCCAGGCCTGGCGCGCGGCGACCAGACTGAGTAATTGAAGAGACATGGGTGGCCACATTCTGGCGCAATTGTTTGGCAATCTGTTTTCCGTCAATAATCTGTGCAGGCATGAGAATGGATATCCGTTAGGCATCAATTAACAAAGGGGTATTGTCACATGAAGCTGTGATGACGGGCAATTGACATTCACGTTATTAAACTCGGCAAGATCATTTTAAACCGCAAAGACGAGTGAATTGTGCCGTTTTGTGTTGGGTTGGCTGGATTTTTAGACGTCTTGAGTTAAATTTGACCACTCGAGCGGCTAAAGTAAAAAAGTGTTTGACGCTCTATACCCAAGTCAGTAATATTCGCACCCCGTAACGGCGAGGGTCGTTACCGAAAAATATGTCGGTGAGTAGCGCAGCTTGGTAGCGCACTTGTTTTGGGTACAAGGGGTCGCAGGTTCAAATCCTGTCTCACCGACCATTTTTTCAATGCCTGTTTACACTGATTCGACCGGGCGCCCGTAGCTCAGCTGGATAGAGCAACGGCCTTCTAAGCCGTGGGTCGCAGGTTCGAATCCTGCCGGGCGCGCCAGCGAATCGGCAGTGCAACAGCATCACCTATGGTGGGCGTAGCTCAGTTGGTAGAGCCCCGGATTGTGATTCCGGTTGTCGTGGGTTCAAGTCCCATCGTCCACCCCATTCCTTCGATTCCGTTTTTATTCCTTCTACTGCGCTTGTTTCACTCGTTAATTTTACATTTTTATCCTGCCTTCTCTGGAATTGAGTTTCCGCTGCCGCTATAATGCTGCGTCTTTTTTTAAGCAGGCCACATCCGCCCGTGACACGCGCTTACGGCAATGGGATTAAAGGTGGCAGTAAATCAATGCGTTATGCGCAAAGTTGAGGTATGAGAATGCAAGTTTCTGTAGAGACTGAGGGTTTAGAACGCCGTCTTACCATCACTGTTCCGGCTGAGTCTGTGGACGCCGCAGTGAAATCCCGTTTACAACAATTGGCGAAAACTCAGCGTATCAATGGCTTCCGCCCCGGCAAGGTTCCGGTTAGCGTGATTAAAAAGCGCTTTGGTCAGGCGGTTCGTCAGGAAGTGGCTGGCGATGTGATGCAGCGTAATTTCTACGAAGCCATCATGCAGGAGAAACTGAGTCCTGCCGGCATGCCAAAGTTCGAAGCGACTAAAGACGAAGATGGCCAGGACCTGGAGTTCGTAGCGTCTTTTGAGGTTTATCCGGAAGTGGAGCTGAAAGACTTAGATAAGATCGAAGTCGAGAAGCCTCAGGTTGATATCAAAGACGAAGACCTGGATAACATGATGGATACCCTTCGCAAGCAGCACGCCAGCTGGAAGGAAGTAAAGCGCAAGTCTAAGAAAGACGACCGCGTGACCATCGACTTTGTTGGCACCATTGACGGTGAAGAGTTTGAAGGCGGTAAAGCCGAAGATTTCCAGTTGGAGATGGGTCAGGGCCGTATGATTCCCGGTTTCGAAGATGCCATCGTTGGTGCCAAAGCAGGGGAAGAAGTGGAAGCCAATGTGACTTTCCCTGAGGACTACCATGCCGAAGCGCTGAAAGGGAAGAATGCCAAGTTCGCGGTTACCGTGAAAAAGGTGGAGCAGCAGGAACTGCCAGAAGTGAACGATGAGTTTGCCAAGCTGTTCGGCGTAGAAGATGGCGGTGTTGACGCATTGCGTGACGAAGTTCGCAAAAACATGCAGCGTGAGCTGGACCAGGCTCTGAAGAATCAAGTGAAAGAGCAAGCTATCAACGGCTTGGTTGAAAATAACGAGATTGACCTGCCTGAGGCCCTGGTAGACCAAGAGATCGACGCACTGCGTAAACAAGCGATGCAGCGTTTCGGCGGTCAGCAAGGCGCGAATATGCCTGAGCTGCCCAAAGAGCTGTTCGAAGAAAACGCCCGCAAGCGTGTTTCTGTTGGTCTGCTGTTAGGCGAAGTGATCAAGCAGAACGAGCTTAAGGTGGACGAAGCCAAAGTGGATGAGTTGATAGAGACCACGGCGTCGGCTTACGAAGATCCTCAGGAAGTGATCGAGTATTACAAGAACAACCAGGAAATGATGCAACAGATGCAGAATGTGGCTCTGGAAGAGCAGGCCGTTGAATGGTTGCTAGATAATGCCAAAGTAAAAGACGTCGAGAAGTCTTTTGACGAAATCATGAACAAGCAGGGTTAATTTCCCAGCCTTGGATTGACTTCAATACTTGCCTACTGATTAAATGCTCGGTAATTACCGGGCATTTTTTTATTTGATAGAAGAGAATCTATGCATAACGAGTCTTTTGACCCTATGAATGCGCTGGTCCCCATGGTGGTGGAGCAGACCTCAAAAGGTGAGCGTTCTTACGATATCTATTCACGCCTGCTGAAAGAGCGGGTTATCTTTATGGTGGGACAGGTTGAAGACCATATGGCCAACCTGATCGTAGCTCAGATGTTGTATCTGGAGTCGGAGAACCCCGATAAAGACATCTTCTTATACATCAACTCGCCGGGGGGCTCGGTGACTGCCGGTATGTCGATTTACGACACCATGAACTTTATCAAGCCGGATGTGAGTACCGTATGTGTGGGACAAGCCGCCAGTATGGGAGCTTTCCTGCTGTCGGCCGGGACTAAGGGGAAGCGCTATTGCCTGCCCAACTCCCGGGTGATGATCCATCAGCCGCTGGGCGGGTATCAGGGACAGGCGTCGGATATTGAAATTCACGCCAAAGAAATCCTGTCTATCAAAGAAAAACTGAATCGATTGTTGTCTGAACATACGGGTCAAGATTATGACACCGTAGCCGAAGATACAGATAGGGATCGTTTTATGAGTGCCGATGACGCCAAAAACTATGGATTGGTGGATCAGGTACTGGCGAACCGGGAACAAGCCTTAAAGGGCGAGTAATAACTAACAAACCCGTATCAATGGGCTAAATTGTTAGTATTAGCAGATCATTTAGAGGTAAGCGATGAGTGACAAGCAAGGCGGAGAAGGCGACAACAAGCTGCTGTATTGCTCTTTCTGCGGCAAGAGTCAGCATGAAGTACGTAAATTGATAGCCGGCCCCTCCGTATTCATCTGTGATGAATGTGTGGATCTGTGCAACGACATCATTCGTGAAGAGATCAAAGAAATCGCGCCCAAGCAGGCTAAAGAGGCCTTGCCGAAGCCAAGCGAAATTCATGCTCACCTGGATGGCTATGTCATCGGTCAGGAGCATGCCAAGAAAGTTCTGTCAGTGGCCGTCTACAACCACTACAAGCGTTTGCGTAACGGCGATGTGCATGAAGGTGTGGAACTGGGTAAGAGTAATATCTTGCTGATAGGCCCCACCGGTAGTGGTAAGACACTATTGGCCGAGACGTTGGCGCGTTTCTTGGATGTGCCATTCACCATGGCAGATGCAACCACACTAACCGAAGCCGGTTATGTGGGGGAAGACGTGGAAAACATCATCCAGAAGCTACTGCAAAAGTGCGATTACGATGTGGAAAAAGCCGAGCGCGGCATTGTCTACATTGATGAGATCGACAAAGTATCTCGTAAGTCTGAGAATCCGTCGATCACTCGCGACGTTTCCGGCGAAGGTGTGCAGCAAGCGCTGTTGAAACTTATCGAAGGTACAGTGGCCTCGGTTCCGCCGCAAGGCGGGCGCAAGCATCCACAGCAGGAATTCCTGCAAGTGGATACCTCGAAAATTCTGTTTATCTGCGGCGGCGCGTTCGCTGGGTTGGATAAAGTGATCGAGCAGCGAGCACTTACCGGCACCAGTATCGGATTTGGCGCCGAGGTACGCAGCACTGATAACCGCGAGACCGCCAGCGAGTTATTCCGTAAGGTAGAGCCTGAGGATTTGATCAAATATGGTCTGATCCCTGAGTTTATTGGTCGCTTGCCGGTGGTTACCTCATTAGAAGAGCTGGACGAGGAAGCGCTGGTTCAGATTTTGCGGGAACCTAAAAACGCACTGACCAAACAGTATGGTGCCCTTTTCGCCATTGAAGACGTAGAGCTGGAGTTCCGCGACGATGCCTTGCACGCGATTGCTCGTAAAGCAATGGAGCGTAAGACAGGCGCACGGGGCTTGCGCTCCATTGTGGAGGGGATCTTGTTAGAAACCATGTATGACCTGCCCTCAGAAGAGGAAGTCAGTAAGGTGGTCATCGACGAGTCCGTGGTCAAAGGCGAGTCCAAGCCCATCCGGATTTATGATAATGCCGGCGATAAGAAAGCCGCTTCTGAATAATGCTAAGGCCCGCTTGTCGGGCCTTTTTTGTACGGGTGGACAACGAGAGGCCGGCACCCGATTGAACTTACGGCCTCCCATCCCCATATAACTCTCAATTTGCACAATCAGAGAACGAATTATGACAACAGAGCGAGTCGATCCCGTTGAATTGCCCGTTTTAGCCTTGCGGGATGTGGTGGTTTATCCCCATATGGTGATCCCTTTGTTTGTTGGCCGTGAAAAGTCGATTCAGAGCCTGGAGGCGGCCATGAACGACGATAAACAGATCTTTCTGGCGGCCCAGAAAGACGCCAACACGGACGACCCACAGAGCGATGATATATACACCGTTGGTACCATCGCCAGTATTTTGCAGATGCTGAAGCTGCCGGACGGCACCGTTAAGGTCTTGGTCGAGGGCAGTGTGCGCGGTGAAGTACAGACCTACCTGCAGTCTGAGGATTATTTTGTTGCCGAAGTGAACCAGAAGGCTGATGAGCCTTTGTCTGAGGCAGAACAGGAAGTGTTGATTCGCTCCGCAGTGTCGCAGTTCGAGGGCTATGTCAAACTTAACAAGAAGATTCCCCCAGAAGTGCTCACATCCTTAAACGGTATCGAGGATGCCGCTCGCCTTGCTGACACTATGGCGGCGCATATGCCACTGAAGCTGGAAGAGAAGCAAAAAGTTCTGGAAATGGACAGGATTAATGAGCGTCTCGAGTATCTGATGGCGCTGATGGAAAGCGAAATTGATTTGCTGCAGGTGGAAAAGAAGATCCGCAGCCGGGTCAAAAAGCAGATGGAAAAGAGCCAGCGTGAGTATTATCTCAACGAACAGATGAAGGCGATCCAGAAAGAACTGGGTGAAATGGATGATGCGCCGGACGAATTTGAAGCTCTTGCCAATAAGATCGACGAAGCCAAGATGCCTGAAGAGGCGAAGGAAAAAGCCACGGCCGAACTGCAAAAGCTTAAGATGATGTCACCCATGTCTGCCGAAGCGACGGTGGTACGTAGTTATATCGACTGGTTGGTGTCGGTGCCCTGGAATAAACGCAGCAAGGTGAAGAAAGATCTGGCCCGCGCTGAGCAGGTACTGGACGCCGACCACTATGGTCTGGAGCGCGTCAAAGAACGCATTATTGAGTACCTGGCGGTGCAGCAGCGGGTACGTAAGCTGAAAGGCCCTATCCTATGCCTGGTAGGACCGCCGGGGGTGGGTAAAACCTCGTTGGGTCAGTCTATTGCCAAGGCCACCGGGCGTAAATACATTCGTATGGCCTTAGGTGGCGTGCGTGATGAAGCGGAGATTCGTGGCCACAGGCGTACTTATATCGGGTCACTGCCTGGTAAGTTGATTCAGAAGATGGCCAAGGTGGGAGTGAAGAACCCGCTGTTCTTGCTGGATGAAATCGACAAGATGTCGGCGGATATGCGCGGCGATCCGGCTTCGGCATTGCTGGAAGTGTTAGACCCAGAGCAAAACAGTACCTTCAGTGATCACTATCTGGAAGTGGATTATGACCTGTCCGATGTCATGTTTGTGGCCACTTCTAACAGCATGGAGATCCCGGGTCCGTTATTGGATCGGATGGAGGTGATCCGCCTTTCCGGTTATACCGAGGACGAAAAGCTCAATATTGCCCAGCGTCATCTGATTGAGAAGCAGATGAAGCGTAATGGCCTGAAGAAAGGTGAGCTGGTGATCGACGAATCCGCCATCATCGGCATTATTCGTTACTACACCCGAGAGGCCGGAGTGCGCAACCTGGAGCGGGAGATTTCCAAGGTTTGTCGTAAGGCGGTGAAAAATATCCTGCTGGATAAGACGCTGAAGAAGGTGGAGGTGACTCAGGATAACCTCAATGATTATCTGGGCGTGCGCCGTTATGACTACGGTAAGGCAGATAAGGACAATCGTATCGGTCAGGTGACCGGTCTGGCGTGGACTCAGGTCGGTGGTGACTTACTGACAATCGAAACCGCTTCCGTGCCAGGTAAGGGCAAAACCACCTTTACCGGCTCTTTGGGCGATGTGATGCAGGAGTCCATTCACACTGCCATGACGGTAGTGCGTAACCGGGCCAAGATGCTGGGGATTAACAACGACTTCTATGAGAAGCGTGATATCCACGTGCATGTGCCTGAAGGCGCCACCCCGAAAGACGGCCCTAGTGCTGGTATTGCTATGTGCACGGCGCTGGTATCGACTCTGACCGGCAACCCGGTGCGAGCCGATGTGGCGATGACCGGTGAGATTACCCTGCGCGGTGAGGTGCTTACCATCGGCGGTTTAAAAGAAAAGTTGCTGGCGGCACACCGGGGCGGCATCAAGACCGTCGTCATACCTAAGGATAATGAACGGGATCTGGAGGAGATCCCGGATAACGTCAAACAGGATTTGGATATTCATCCGGTGCAATGGATAGACGAGGTATTGGAGTTGGCTCTTGAGCATAATCCGGCCGGTTTTGAGCCTGTAGATACTGATGGCAAGGCTCTTGAGGCAAAAAAATAGCCCTCAGAGAGTATTTTTGCGGGATTTTTTGTTTTTGGGGCTTTTCACATGCCCCAAATGTGGTAGGCTTGGTTCAACTCCTCGCTATCCCTTGCCATATAAGGGGTGAGCACTTTGGAGTCGGTCTAAAAATTTACCGTAACTGGCTTGCACTCACAAAACAGGCCTGTTATAACAATTTCGCAACATTTTGCGGGATAAAGAAAAAATAAAAACCGAAGGGGATGATATTGTGAATAAATCTCAACTGATCGACAAGATTGCAGCTGGTGCCGATATTTCTAAAGCGGCTGCAGGTCGCGCGCTGGACGCTTTTACCGACGCAGTTACTGAAGCTCTGAAAGACGGTGACCAGGTTGCCCTGGTTGGCTTTGGTACTTTCCAGGTTCGTGAGCGCGCTGCTCGCACTGGTCGTAACCCTCAAACGGGTGCAACGATTCAGATCGCTGCGGCTAAAGTACCTTCTTTCAAAGCCGGTAAAGCACTGAAAGACGCCTGCAACTAAGAAAACGTTCAGTCTGAATTTTAAAAAGCGATGCATTGCCATCGCTTTTTTTATGTCTGAAGCCAGTGGATCTTTTCCCTAGAAAACGGGTTTAGGTTATAATCCGCGCTCGTTTAAGGGGAGCCACCGGCTCTTGGCATCGAATCCGGAGTAAAGAAGTCACAATGTTAGAAAGAATCAGAGAAGGATCACAGGGTTTCTGGGCCAGAGCGATCCTGGTATTAGTGATCTTAACCTTTGCCCTGGCTGGCATCGGCAGCTATCTGACCACAAACACCGATCAACCTGTTGCGGCGGTAAATGGTACAGAGATCACCCAATCTCGCTTAGAGCAAGCTTACCAAAATGAGCGTGCTCGGATGGAGCAGCAATACGGCGATGCTTTCAGTCAGTTAATGAGTGATAGCGATTACATGAAAAACTTTCGTCGTAACCTGCTAGACAGACTGGTGGCCGAGACCCTAATGGAGCAGACCGCCCGGGACATGGGGCTGAGAGTGAGCGACGAAGAGATTAAGCAGTCCATTCTTGCCATGCCGGAGTTTCAGGTGGGCGGTAGCTTTAACAACGACCGCTATCTTGCCGTACTGCGTCAATCTGGCCTGCAACCCAGCGGCTTTCGCGATCTGATGCGTAAGGACATGACCCGCCGGCAGTTGGTCGAGGCGGTCATGGGTACCGAGTTTGTGCTCGAAGGGGAAGCCCGGCGCTTATTACAATTGCAGCAGCAGACGCGTGACCTGGCTTATGTGACAGTGCCAGCGGAGCAATTCAAGGATGCGGTCTCGGTGTCTGAGCAGGAAGTGGCTAACCATTATCAAACCAACCTGAGCCAATATGACACACCGGAAAAAGTGGCTCTGCGTTACGTGACTCTCTCCATGGAGCAGCTGGCGGGGGATATTGATGTGACTGAGGAAGAGCTTAGTAGCTATTATGAGCAGAACCAGTCTCAGTATCGCAGCGAGAAACAGGTGCGTGCCGCCCATATTCTTATTGAGTTTGGTGATGATAAGTCCGATGCTCAGCAACAGGCTGAGTCTTTGCTGAAAGAGTTGGAGCAAGGCGCTAGCTTTGCTGATTTGGCTAAGCAGCACTCTGCCGATACCTTTAGTGCTGAGAATGGCGGTGATCTGGATTGGTTTGGTCGTGATGTAATGGCGCCTGAGTTTGAACAGGCAGCTTTTGCCCTAGAGAAGGGACAGGTCAGTGACGTGGTGGAAACCGAGTTTGGCTTCCATTTGATCAAGGTCACCGACATTAAACCCGAGCAGGTTCAGGAACTGGCTGAGGTGAAAGACGAGGTTAAACAGGCGGTGCAGGAGCAAAAAGCCGAACAACGTTTCTATGACCTTCAGCAAGAAATGGCTCAGGTGGCCTTCGAAATGCCGGATAACCTTGACGAAGTTGCTGCCATTGCCGGACAGCCCATTGAAACGACCAAGTTGTTCAGTCGTGCCGACGCTCCGGAGCCAATCAGTCAGGCTTCCGTTCTAGAGCGAGCCTTTTCAGCGGAGTTAGTTGAAGAACGGGTCAACAGCGATATTATCGAACTGGACGATGGTCAGATTCTGGTATTGCGGGTGGATGACTATCTGCCAGAGCGTACCAAGGCTCTGGAAGAAGTTAGTGATGAGATTCGCGAGAACCTACTGGCCGAAAAGGCTCAGCAGGCAGCACTGGATTGGACTGAGTCCCTGATTTCGATGGAAGCTGAAGCGCGTCAGCAGCAATTGGCTGAAAAGGGACTGGAGTGGCAACAACATCAAAACGTTGCTCGCCAAAACGGCGAGGTGGCCCCTTCGATCGTCAATACGGCATTTAGCCTGTCTCCTGAAGCAGACCAGAACCTGGATGTTGCGACTGTCCAGGAAGGCGCTGCTCTGGTGAAGTTGAATCAGGTGCATCAGTCACAGGCCTCTGATGAGCAGATGCTGTCGATGATTCGTGAGCGTCTGGCAGGCCAGAAAGGGCAAACCACTTACTCGGCGATGATTGAAGCCTTAAAGGCGAAGGCAGACATCGAGTACTATCAACTGTCAGAGGACAGCTAAACTGACCTTCTGGGACTGAGCCTCCTGGCTCAGTCCTGCTTTACCTTCCCCAGGTAGTAACGCCTTTCTATTCTATACCGCAAGAAAATTTCTAATTTGGCATAAGCCTTGCATTTTATTTGACATCGTTCTCCAACAGTCAAGAATTTGTCATGGATAAAATGCTTTATATTGCCGCCAGCGGAGCCAAGCAAGACTTGCATGCGACCCAGCTGCGAGCCAATAACCTGGCTAATGCACAGACTACGGGCTTTAAGGCCCAGTTGGAGCAAGCCCGTGCCATGCCCGCCTTTGGCGAGGGGCTCCCCACTCGTGTGTTTGCCATGACCGAGAGTCCGGGGTCCGATATGGAAGGCGGCGCCATGATCAAAACCGACCGTGATTTAGACATTGCCATCCAGGGTAAAGGTTGGTTCAGCGTTCAGGACCAAAACGGTGAAGAAGCCTATACCAGAGCCGGCAATCTGAAGTTGTCTGCTCAGGGTGTGCTGGAAGATGGTCACGGTAATATGGTGATTGGTGATGCTGGCCCGGTTGTCGTGCCTTTGCCTCTGGACAAGTTTCAGATAGCCAATGACGGAACCATATCTATACGGCCCAGAGGCGCACCTGAAGATGTGTTGGTTCAGGTCGGTCAGATTAAGATGGTGAACCCTGGCGATGATGTCATGGAGCGAGGGAAAGATGGTTTATTCCGCTTGAAGAGTGGAGATGTGGCCGATGTTGATCCTAATGTGTCTTTACGCTCGGGCATGCTAGAGGGCAGCAATGTCAACACGGTCGAAGAAATGGTGAGTATGATCAACCTGCAGCGTCATTATGAGATGCAGGTGAAATTAATGAAGCAGGCCGAAGACTTGGATCAGCAGGGCAATATGCTGATGCGGATCCTTTAACGGGCTGACTGAATAACTGGAGGTAGCTTATGCATCCGGCATTGTGGGTAGGTAAAACGGGATTAGATGCGGCACAAACAGATGTGTCGGTCATTTCAAACAACCTGGCGAACGCCAGTACAGTAGGCTTTAAGAAGGGTCGGGCGATCTTTGAAGACTTACTGTATCAAAATATCAATCAGCCGGGCGGACGTTCCTCGGCCGATACCGAGCGTCCGTCTGGTCTGATGCTGGGGGCAGGCAGTAAAGTGGTCGCCACTCAAAAGGCCTTTACTCAGGGTAATTTACAGAGCACGGAAAACGCGCTGGATATGTCTATTCAGGGACGGGGTTTTTTCGAGATCCTGCAGCCTGACGGCACCATTGCATACTCGCGCAACGGCCAGTTTACCTTGAATGATCAAGGTCAGATCGTGACACCGGGGGCCGGATTTCTGCTGCAGCCTGCCATTCAGGTGCCAGAGGATGCAACGCAAATTTCCATTTCTCAGGATGGTGAGGTGTCTGCTGCGGTGCAAGGTCAGGCCGAGCCTGTGGTGTTGGGTCAGATTAACATTTCTGATTTTGTGAACCCCACCGGTCTGCAGCCCATTGGTCAAAACTTGTATGTTGAAACCGCGTCCAGTGGTGCGCCTCAGCAAGGCATTCCTGGCCTAGAAGGGCTTGGAAGTATCCATCAGGGCAGCCTGGAAACCTCCAACGTCAACGTGACCGAAGAACTGGTTAATCTGATCGAGAGTCAGCGTCTGTATGAGATGAACTCCAAAGTGATTTCATCGGTGGATCAGATGCTTGGCCAGATCGTACAACAGCTTTAATGCTGGGGAGTAAGGCGATGCGTATCTCGGTTATTGCACTGGCACTCTTTTTGGGAGGTTGTATGTCCACCGCCCAGCGTACTCCGGTTCCGGACGATCCCAGCTATGCCCCTGTCACACCGGATATGCCCAGAGAGCGGCTGGCTAAAGATGGTTCCATCTTCTCCCAGGCCACGGCCAACAGCCTGTATTCCGATGTTAAAGCGCGCCGTGTCGGCGATATCATAACCGTGGTGTTGCAGGAGAATACCACTGCCAGCAAGTCGGCTCAGACCAGCACGAGTAAAGAAAGCGGCGTGGACTTGGATCCTATCACCGGACTTAACGGCAACAACGTGACCATTGGTGGCAACTCTTTGCAGCTTGGTGTGGACTCGTCGAATGATTTCAGTGGTAATGCCAGCACCAGTCAGAATAACAATTTATTCGGTAACATCTCAGTGACAGTGATGAAGGTCTTGCCCAATCAAAATCTGGTGGTGCGAGGGGAAAAATGGATGACCATCAACAATGGGGATGAGTTTATCCGACTTACTGGGATAGTGCGTTCGGCTGATATTAGTCCGGACAATGAAGTGGTGTCTTCCAAAGTGGCCAACGCACGAATTCAGTACAGTGGCACTGGCAGTTTCGCCCGGGCACAGGAAAAGGGCTGGCTGACCCGGTTCTTTGATTCAAGCTGGTGGCCATTTTAGGAGTCGATAATGAAATACGCTCAAGTCATACTCTTGTCTGTGCTACTGCTCGTAAGTTTTGGGCAGGAAGCGGCGCAACGAATTAAAGATGTTGCTTCTGTCCAAGGGGTTCGTAGCAACCAATTGGTGGGCTATGGCCTGGTGGTGGGTCTGCCGGGTACCGGCGAGCAGAGCCCGTTTACCGAACAGAGCTTTCGCACCATGCTGGCAAACTTTGGCATAACTATGCCTTCAACCCTGAAGCCCAAGATAAAAAATGTCGCCGCAGTTGCAGTACACGCCGAGTTACCGCCTTTCATCAAGCCGGGTCAGAAAATTGACGTGACCGTTTCTTCAATCGGAGAGGCTGACAGCTTGCGGGGCGGAACCTTGTTGCAGACGCTCTTAAAAGGCGTGGATGGGAAAATCTATGCCATGGCTCAGGGCAGCCTGGTGGTGAGTGGCTTTGGTGCCGAAGGCGCCGATGGATCTCGAATTGTTGCGAATACTCCCACGGTGGGTCGTATCCCCAATGGCGCCACCGTGGAGCGAGAAGTGGCCAGCGGTTTTATGCAGAACGACTACCTGACCCTAAACCTTAACTATCCGGACTTTACTACCGCCAAGCGCCTGGCCGATGCCATTAACAGAAAACTGGGGGCCGATCCGAAAAAAGGGCACACCATCGCAAAACCTATTGATGCAGCCTCGGTGAGAGTGTCGGCGCCCAGAGATGTGGGGCAGCGCGTGGGCTTTATGTCGGCCTTGGAAAACTTCACTTTCGAACCCGCCGATGCGCCGGCACGCGTGGTGATCAACAGTCGCACAGGGACCATTGTTATTGGTAAAGATGTACGTTTATCTCCTGCGGCGGTCACCCATGGTGGACTGACAGTCACGATCTCCGAGACCCAGCAGGTAGCTCAGCCTAACGCGCTGGCGGAGGGAGAAACGGTAGTGACTAACCAGTCGGTGGTGGATGTAGCATTGGATGATAGCCGTATGTTTAAGTTCGATCCGGGTGTGAGTCTGGACGAATTAGTGCGGGCGGTGAATGAAGTAGGTGCTGCCCCGGGTGACTTGATGGCCATTCTTGAAGCTTTGCGCCAGGCAGGCGCATTGCAAGGCCAACTCATCGTTATTTAGAGGGCGAGGTATGGAAAGTCGTATCACCAGTGACCAACTGAACCAGGCGCAAAACGTCTATGACCTTAAGTCATTGAACAACTTGCGTCAGGCGGCATTGGAGGGTAACGATAAGGCCCTGGACCAGGCAGCCAAGCAGTTTGAGTCTATATTTTTAGGGATGATGCTCAAGTCCATGCGCGATGCCAACGCCGTTCTTGAAGATGACGACAGCCCTCTCAATTCAAGGCAGGTTAAGTACTATCAGGACATGTACGATAAACAGCTCGCCTCGGACCTGTCCTCCAAAGGCAGCGTTGGATTGGCGGACCTGATTGTTCAGCAACTGGGCAACCCTGAAGGTTACACGCCAGCCAGTTTTGTCCGGGACGATGGCAACTTGTCGTCCATGAACCGAAATCGACTTGAGGCCACCGAACAGGCCCAGGCCCGTGTGTTGGGGCCGCGCTCACAGCCGGCTCATAAAGATTCGGCCTTTGCATCGCCGGATGAGTTCGTGGCAGCCCTGTTGCCTCAGGCAGAAAAGGTGGCCGATAAATTAGGGCTCGATCCCAAGGCTTTGGTGGCACAGGCGGCGCTGGAAACAGGTTGGGGTCAGCACATGATCCACATGGGGCCAGGAAAAAATAGTCATAATTTGTTTGGCATCAAGGCCGATAACGGATGGAAAGGGGACAAGGCTGTCGTCAATACGCTCGAGTTCGACAACGGCGTTGCGAGTACACAAAAAGCGCCATTTCGCGCTTATGGCTCCTTTGCCGAGTCATTTGAAGACTACGCTCAGTTTGTGGAGCAGAATCCGAGATATGCTAAGGCCGTGAGGATGAGTGATAATCCGGAGGCCTACTTTCACGAGTTGCAGAAAGCCGGTTATGCGACCGATCCAGATTATGCGAACAAGGTATTGAAAGTGCTTAACAGTGACATTCTCAATGGCGGCAATAACCAACACAGTGGTGGTGCAGACTCTGCGCACCATCCAACGCAGCTGCTTCCATAACGGAGCGGGAGAGACAAGGTGACCATCAGAACGGCTGATCTATATTCCATCGCAAGCAGTGGCATCCGGGCTAACACTAAGTTGCTCGAGACCACCGGTCATAATATTTCCAATGTTAATACCGAGGGCTACGTGCGTGAAACCACCGAGTTTCGTTCTCAGCTTACCGGTGGAGTGGGACGCGGAGAAACCTCCCGGGTTCTGGATATTTTCACCCAGAACCAACTGCGCAGAGACACCAGTAGCTTTGCCGAGGCGGAAACCTTTTTTAATCGCCTGAGTCGGCTCGACGATGTGCTGGGCAGCGAGGCCAATAGCCTTTCTTCCAGCATGAGCCGGGTGTTCGATGCCATTCAAACCGCTGTCGATGAACCCTCTAATGTCGCATCCCGCAATCTGGTATTGGGCGAAATGGAAACCTTCTTGTCTCAGGCGAACCGCTTAGACAGTTTTATGTCGCAGACCGAAAAAGAGCTGAACCTTGAAATGGACTCGGTGGTGCGAGAAGCCAACGACCTGATTAAGAACATTGCCGATCTAAACCAGCAAATCCGCGATACGCGTGCCGCAAACCGCTATGAGGAACCAGGGACGCTGCTCAATGAACGGGATAAGGCGGTGGATAAACTGGCCGAAATCATGAGTATCGAGACTCGTCGGCTGGCTGACGATACCACCGCTATCAACTTGTCCACCGGTGAGTCACTGGTACTGGAAGATGGGTCTTTTAACATCCTGCAAATGGCGGGTGATCCTGATGTCAGTAGACGGACCCTGCAGCTTAATGTGGCGGATAAGGGCACCAGCTTAAACGTGGCTGAAACCCAGTTGGGTGGAAAAATGGGAGCCTTATATCGCTTTCGGGATGACGTATTGGCCGTGACGCAACGAGAGCTGGGGCAAATGACGCTCGGCTTTGCCGATGCGATGAATGAACAGAATAACCTGGGCATGGACCTGGATGGTCAGCTGGGCAGTGATATCTTTACTCTGCCGGTCGTGCAAGGGTTATCATTTCGGGATAATAACGACCCTACTGCCAGTATAAACGCCCGGATTATCGATGGTGAAGCCACCAATCTTACCGACCGGGATTATCAGGTAACACTGGATGTTGATAATGGTGCCAGCTTCGATGTCACAATAGAGGTGCTTAACCCCGATGGCAGCGCTGTGTTGGATACTGCGGGAAACCCCATCACGTTTACTGATACCATCACCAAGGGGCCGGGCAACTTTTCCGGGAGCGTGGACGGCTTGGAGTTTGAATTACCGAATACGGGTAATTACGCCGTTGACGACCAGTTCTTGGTCCGGCCCACAAAGAACATCGTTGAAGATGTGGGGATGGCAATTATCCGCGGTGAGGATCTGGCTTTCGCTTCTCCCATCAAGGTGGAAAGTGGTGCCGACAATCTGGGTTCAGCGGTGGTTAAATCCACCGATGTGACCAACACCTCTCTTGATACAGCGGGGACGGAACAGTCAGGTTTCAATGAGACGGCGAACGTATTCAGTATCGACGCGCCTGGGCAGGCTCCGGGCACAGCGGTCGGTGCGCCTGCTGAAATTCGTTTTACGGCGGCCGACTCCTATGAAGTCTACGATAGTGCTGGCACCTTGGTAACGACTGTCACAGGGGCATCGAATCTTAACAATCTTATCGATCAGGCCCGTACCACCGGAGCGGGTCCGGCCTGGCCCTATGATGCTACTCAAACTGACTATCCGGGCTATGATCTCAGTATGGAGGGCGTGCCTAAAGCAGGAGATACCTTTACCATCGGTTACAATGCCGAGGGTGTTAAAGATAACCGTAATGGTCTGGAACTGGCCGATATTCAAAATACCAGTATTATTCGTCAGGATGCGTCACGCCCCTTCGATCAGGATCTCAATGGCACATCTTTTCATGGAGACTATGCGGATATGGTATCCACCGTTGGAGAAAAGACATCTTCGGCCGATATAAAGAGAAAGGCGACTGAGGCATTGTTCAGACAGTCGGAAGATAACTTCCAGGCGGTGTCCGGGGTGAACCTGGATGAAGAGGCGGCCAATTTGGTACGATTCCAACAGGCCTATGCCGCTTCGGCACGAATTCTGTCTGCGGCTCAGTCAACCTTTGATGCTATACTAAACTCAGTAAGATAGTGGATTTAGACGATGCGAGTTTCTACCAGCCAGTTATTTGATCGCAGTGTACAAAATATCCTGCGTAACCAGAGCGAGTTGTCCGATCTGCAACAGCAACTGGCGTCTGGCAAAAAGATTCTGCGTCCGTCTGATGATCCTGTCGGCTCGGCCAAAGTTATCCGGTTGACCGAACAAATTGAGCAGATTGAACAATACCAGCGTAATAACGACATCGTTTCCACAGAGCTTGAACAGCAAGAAGCCGTAATGCGCAATGTGGTGGAAGTGGTGCAGCGTGCTCAAACATTAACCTTGCAGGCCGGTAGCGGTGCGAACGGCCAGCAGGATAGAGATGCTATCGCGATAGAGGTGGGGCAGCTTCGTGATCAGGTGTTTGATCTGATGAACACCAAAAACGCAGCCGGTGAATATATTTTCGCCGGGTATGAAACCTCCAAACCCGCGTTCGAGTTTGATCCTAATGCCACCGGGAACAAATATAGTTTCCAGGGCGATGAAGGCGTGAATGAGTTTCAACTCTCGCCAACCGTCAGAGTGGAAGGTGGAGAGTCCGGCTACAGCGTATTTGAGAATGTTCTGGCAAGACTGACAGCGACAGATACCGGCGGCGGTTCAGTCACAGGCCAGGTCAGGATCACCGACCAGGGCAGCTTCGATGCCTTCCATAATAACCAGTATGACCCGGTAACCCCTGCCAATAACGTCTTGACGGTAACAATAGATAATCCCAATCAGGTGACGATTACCAGTCCATCGGGTATTAACGATACGTTGAATGTGACAGTAGGCAATGCGTTTGAATACAAAGGCATGGAAATTACCGTGAATGGTGTCGCGGGCGATACCATGGAACTTCAGCTGGACAAGCCGGAGAAGAAAAACCTGGCCGAGACTCTGAACGACCTGGCTAATGC